>JAPLRD010000014.1 GCA_026399375.1 Pseudomonadota bacterium | reverse complement strand
CCTGTTCGGCGAAGTGTTCAAGAGCCTGGCCGGGGTGAGCATCGTGCACGTGCCGTACAAGGGAAGTGCGGCGGCGATCACCGACACGCTCGCGGGACGGCTTCAGCTCACCTTCGATCCGGCCGCCCTGCCGCACGTTCAGGCCGGCAAGCTGCGGCCGCTTTCGGTGACGACGCCGACGCGCTGGCCGGAGATCCCCAACGTGCCGACCATGGCCGAGGCAGGCCTGTCCGGTTTCAACGCGCGTTTGTGGTTCGGCGTCATCGGGCCGGCCGGCATGCCGCCGCAGGTTGTCAAACTGCTGAACGAAAAGATGACCGAAATCCTCGCGCGCAGCGACACCAGGGAAGCGCTGGCGCGCATCGCGCTCAAAGCCGAGAGCAGCACGCCCGAGGCCTTGAACGAACGTATCAAGGAAGACTACGAGTTTTTCGGCCGGATCATCAAGACTGCCAGCATCAAAGCCGACTAGGCTGGCACAATTGAGGTGGCCGGGCGGTACATGATTCGTCGGCCATTCAATCGAATCCCGGATACCGCCAAATGGCAGCGAGTTGGCTGATGAAACCTGCCAACGCTTCTTTCGGCCCAATATGGTTTAGGTTCCTCCAGTGCCGCCGGTCGCAGGCGTGCTTGTGGTATTGCTGTCGCTGGACGACGATACCGCGGCCGCGACCGCCACCACGGCAACGGCCGCGGCAATCATTCCTGCGGTAATCCCGCCGGCAGCCGCGGCAGACGCGCCGCCCGCACCGGCGCCGCCCGACGATTGTTGCCCCGCGGGCGCTTGCGCCATCGCGCTACCCGCAAGAAATGTCGACACAAGCAAAACGGCCAGCGATTTTTTCATTGTTCTCTCCGGTTGTGTGGCATGCAAAAGGGTTTACGGAAATTAACGTGAAATGCTTTAGCACATCGCGTGCCACATTGCTTCCTCTTTGTACTTCAATGAATTGGATAAAATCGACGCGTATCCGGCTCGCGTTGCGCTTTATCCTGGTGCGTCTGCATGCCGAACCGCACAGGGGTCGTGCGTTCGTGTCTGCGCGCTGGCGCAACGTCACGCCGTGTCAGCTCGCCGGGACGCGCGCGGCACCGGGCATTGCGCCATAATGCTTCGGCGTGAACCGGAGGCGTGATCCGGAGAACAAGAACAAGCTTGAAATCTGGGGACGGGTAATGCGCAAGGCTATTCTGATATTGCTGCTGGCGGTTGCGAACACCGGCATGGCGGCGGACGTGGCGAAGTGGTCGGTGGTCGACGGCAGGGAGGCTTTCACCATCTACGCCGATACCGGAACCATTCGGAGAAACGGCAACCTGGCGCAAATGTGGGACATGACCGACGCGAAGACCGGCAAAGCCCTCGGCGGCGTCAAGAAATCGCAGTCCACCAGGATGGAGCGCGAATACGAATGCAGCAAACAGCAGATCCGCATGCTGTATGTCTCCTGGCACGCGGCGAACATGGGCGGCGGTGAAATCGTCGGCAGCGATGATACGGCCGGCGCGTGGCAGCCGATGATGCTCGGCACCATAGGCGAGCGGCTGTGGCGAATCGCCTGCGGCACGGAAAACGCCAGACGCCTGTAACCATCACGCGGGCTGTAGCTGCAGTTCGGGCTGCGTGACCAGCTCCTGAAAGGGCACTATGGAATTCGACTATTCGGAACGAACCATGCAACTGGCCGCACGCCTGACCGCGTTCATGGACGAGCACGTGCTCCCGAACGAGGGCCGCTACTACGAGGAAGTTCGCGCGGGAAAGCTCTGGCCCTCGGTGGTCGAGGAACTGAAGCCGAAGGCGCGGGCGCAGGGGCTGTGGAATCTCTTCCTGCCGAATTCGGAACACGGCGCGGGGCTGTCGAACCTCGACTACGCGCCGCTGTGTGAAATCATGGGACGGGTGATGTGGTCGCCCGAGGTATTCAACTGCGCGGCGCCGGACACCGGCAACATGGAAGTGCTGGCGCGCTACGGCACGCCGGAACAAAAGAAACAATGGCTGGAGCCCCTCCTGGAAGGCAGGACCCGCTCCTGTTTCGCCATGACCGAGCCCGCGGTCGCGTCTTCGGACGCGACCAATATCCAGGCTTCCATCGTGCGCGACGGCGATCACTACGTCATCAACGGGCACAAATGGTTTTCCTCGGGCGCGCCCGACCCGCGCTGCGCGCTGTTCATTTTCATGGGCAAGACCGACCCGGACAACCCGGACAGGCACAGGCAGCAGTCCATGATCATCGTGCCGCGGAACGCGGAAGGGGTGAAGCTGCTGCGGCCGCTGCCCGTGTTCGGCTACGTCGGCACGCCCGACGTGACGGGCGAGGTGCAGTTCACCGGTGTGCGCGTGCCGGCCGCCAACATGCTCCTGGGCGCGGGGCGCGGCTTCGAGATCGCGCAGGGGCGTCTCGGCCCCGGACGCATCCACCACTGCATGCGACTGATCGGTCTCACGGAGCGTGCGCTCGAAGCCATGTGCCGGCGCACGCTGACGCGGGTCGCGTTCGGCAAACCGGTGGCGGAGCAGACGGTGACGCTGGAGCGCATCGCCGAATCGCGCGTGCTCATCGACCAGGCGCGGCTATTGGTGCTGAAGACGGCGCACCTGATGGACACGGTCGGCAACAAGGCTGCGCGCAAAGAAATCGCCATGATCAAAATCGCCGCGCCGAACATGGCCTGCCGCGTGATCGACTGGGCGATCCAGGCGCACGGCGGCGGCGGCGTGACCGACGACTTCGGCCTGGCGATGGCCTACGCCAACGCGCGCCTGCTGCGCATCGCCGACGGCCCGGACGAGGTGCACCGCAATCAGATCGGCAAACTGGAGCTGGCGAAGTACAAGGCGAAACCGGCTGCGACCTGAGGCTTAGAGCGTATTTCAGAATTACATTGCCAAAAACTGTCATTCCGAGCGCAGCGAGGAATCTGCTTTTGCGTCAATGAAGAAGCAGATTCCTCGGCCTCCGGCCTCGGAATGACCGCTAATTTTGAAATGGCCTCTTGGATTCGCGACAACCCGCGACGGAAGGCGCACCAGATGCGGGCGCGACGCACCCTCGAAGTGCTTGCCTAGAGCGGCACGAGTCCTGCGCGGTGCAGAAGAATCTCGGCGCTATCGTTCCAAACCGACATTTTCACGATCTTGCCGTGCGCGAGCACATAGCGGTCGACGTAGCGGTTGCCTTCGAACGGCGTGCCGTCCGGCCACTCCCCGTACAGGGTGCCGATGTTGTAGACCACGGTTTCCTCCGGCGTGCCGCCGGCGACGGTTTCGGTGCGCTCGAACTTCTTTTTCACCCATTTGTAGCGGCTTTTGTTGAACGCGCTCGCCTCGGCCGGGTCTTTCATCTTGCGCCCGCCGGTGAAGGTAATGTCGAATTCAGGGGCGACGAAGGCCCTGGCCGCCACCGGGTCCGGGATCATGTGCGCGGTGAGGTAGGCTTCGACGATTTCTGCTGGACTGGACGGCATGATTTGAATCCCCTGTGTGCGTAAGGGAATGATTGTAGCAAGGAGCCGGTGCGGCCGGGATTCGCTGGCATACCGTTTGCTTATACAGGATAATTGCATCATCACACATGGAGGGCATGACATGAATATCGGCAGCACTTTTTTTGCAATCCGCAGAACATTACTGGTCATCGGTGCCGCGCTCGGCGTCGCCATGGCGCTGCCCGCCAGCGCCGAGGAAACCATCAAGATCGGCCTGGTCACCGCGCTCTCGGGACAATCGGCGCGCGCCGGTGAAGCCATCACCCGCGGCCTCACCATCGCCATCGACGAACTCAACGCCAAGGGCGGCGTTCTCGGACGCAAGTTCGAACTGGTGCGCCGCGACGACGAAGCGACGCCTGCCAAAGGCGTGATCGCCGCGCGCGAGCTCATATTCAAGGAAAAGGTCGCCGTGCTCTTCGGCGGCCTAGACACGCCGGTCTCCATGGCCATCGTGCCCATCGTCAACGCGGAGAAAGTGCCGTTCATGGGACCCTGGGCCGCGGGTACCGCGATCACCCAGAACAAGGCCAACCCCAATTTCGCATTCCGCGTTTCGGCGGTGGACGAGATCGTCGACAAGGCCATGCTGCAATATGCGCAGAAGACCTTCAAGACCAAGAGCCCGGGCATGATCCTGGTCAACAACCCCTGGGGCGAATCGAACGAGAAGGGCCTGACGGCCGCGCTCGCCGCCAAGAACATGAAGGCCGCAGGCATAGAGAAATTCGAAGGCAACGACGTCGACGTCGTGCCGCAGCTGACGCGCCTCAAATCGGCCGGCGCCGACACCCTGTTCCTGGTCGGCAACGTCGGGCCGTCGTCGCAGGTGGTGAAGTCGCTGGACCGCATGGGCTGGAAAGTGCCCATCGTGTCGCATTGGGGCCCCGCCGGCGGGCGCTTCACCGAACTCGCCGGCCCGAGCGCGAAGGAAGTGCATTTCGTGCAGACCTACAGCTTTTTCGGCAAGCAATCGCCCGTGGGCGAAAAGGTGCTGAAGATGTTGATGGCCAAGTATCCCGACATCAAGGGCGCCGGCGACGTGACGCCGGCGGTCGGCGTGGCCAACTCCTACGACGCCATGCACCTGGTGGCGCTGGCCATCCAGAAGGCGGGCGGAACCGGCGGCGACGCCATCCGCCAGGGTTTCTACAAGATCGACGCCTACGACGGCCTGATCAAAAAATACGCGAAACCCTTCACGCCGGAAAACCACGACGCGGTCGGCGAAAACGATTACGTCTGGACGCATTTCATCGACAACCAGATCCTTCCCGTGGCAATGAAATAACCGCACCGCGGGGGCCGCAAGGCCCCCGTCTTTCATGTTAATCACCTCAGCCCTGATTTCGGGCCTCGGCCTGGGAAGCATGTACGGCCTGCTCGCGCTCGGCTTCTACATCACCTACTCCGTCTCGAACACGGTGAATTTTTCGCAGGGCAGCTCGATGATGCTCGGCGCCGTGTTCGCCTACGCCCTCTCGGTCAAACTGGGCTGGCCCCTGGGCCTTGCGGCGGTCGGCTCGCTCGCGCTGTGCGGCGTGTACGGCCTCGTCGTCGAGTGGGTGGCCATCCGGCCGTTTGCGCGGCGCGGCTCCAACGCCTGGCTGATGGCCACCGTGGCGATCGGCATCATCGCCGACAATCTGGTGCTGTTCACTTTCGGCAAGGAGCCGCGCGGCTTTCCCATGCCGGCCGGGCTGACCGGCTCGATGGACTTCTTCGGCGTCGGCGTTTCGCCGCTGCAGATCGCTATTCCCGTCGCCGGTCTGGCGCTGGCGGGCCTGCTGCACGCGTTCTCGCGCAACACGCGCCTCGGTAAGGCGCTGCTCGCTGTGGTGCAGAACCGCGACGCGGCGAGCATGATGGGCATCAACGTCGGGCTGGCGGTATCGATCGCATTCGCGGTCTCCACCATGTTCGCCGGCGCGGCCGGCATCCTCATCGCGCCGCTCTTCAACGTGCAATCCGATATGGGCACCATGTTCGGCCTGAAAGCCTTTGCCGTGGCCATTCTCGGCGGCATCACCAGCGCCTGGGGCGTGATGCTCGCGGGCCTGCTGTTCGGCGTGATCGAAGCGCTGGTGACGGCCCTTCTGGGCTCGAGCTACACCCAGATCGTCACCTTCACCCTGGTGATCGTGGCGCTCGCGCTCAAGCCCGACGGCCTGTTCGGACGCGCCGAGGTGAAGAAAGTATGAACTCCGGCCTGAGGCCGCTGCCTACGGCCGCGGTGGCGGCCTGCCTCGTGGGCGCCGCGATTTTCGCGAGCATCGCCAACGGCTACTACGTGTTCGTGATCGCCACCATGGCGCTCACCGCCATCGTCGGCATCGGCCTGAACGTGCTGGTCGGGCTCACCGGGCAGGTGTCCTTCGGCCACGTCGGTTTCTACGCCATCGGCGCCTACACCGTGGCGATCCTGACCACGGCGGCCAAGTTGCCGTTCGCGCTCGCACTCGCCCTCGCGGCGCTGCTGTCCGCACTGGCCGGGGCGCTGCTCGCCATGCCGGCGCTGCGCGTGCGCGGGCCTTACCTGGCGATGATCACCATCGCCTTCGGTTTCATCGTCGAGAACGTCGCGGTGGAATGGCGCGACCTCACCGGCGGGCAGAACGGCATCATGGGCATCCCCTCGCCGAGCGCCTTCGGAACGAGCTTCGGCGAACGCGGCGTGGCGCTGGTCGCGATCGGCGTGGTGGCGGTGCTGCTCTACGCATTCTGGCTGCTGTCGGCGAGCAACTGGGGGCGGGCGATGCGCGCGGTGAAGGATTCCGAGCTGGCGGCGGAGTCGATCGGCCTCAATCCGGTGGCGGTGAAAACGGTCGCGTTCGCGCTGTCGGCGTTCTGCGCCGGCATCGCCGGCGGCCTGTTCGCGCCGCTGTCGGGTTTCGTCACGCCCTCGACGTTCACTTTCGCGCAATCGCTGCTGTTCGTTCTGGTGGTGATCATCGGCGGTGCGGGCACCGTCACGGGGCCCCTGGTCGGCGCCGCGGTGGTGGTGCTCCTGCCCGAGGTGCTTTCCGGCCTGGCCGAATACCGGCTGCTGTTCTTCGGCGCGCTGCTCCTGGTGGTGCTCTGGGTCGCACCCGACGGCATCGTCGGCGAAGTGTCGCGCCTGCTGCGCAGAAGAATCCCCGCCAGGATCGCGGACGCCGACGCGGCAGCCGCGTTGCAGCTCGCGCCCGAGGCGCCCCTGCATCTGGACGTGCGCGGCCTGGCCATTGCCTTCGGCGGGGTCAAGGCGGTCAACGAAGTCACCTTCGGCGCGGAGCCCGGAAAGATCACCAGCCTGATCGGGCCCAACGGCGCCGGCAAGACCACGGTGCTCAATATGCTGGGCGGTTTCTATCGGCCGAGCGCCGGCACCGTCACGGTCGGGACGCGCGAGACGGCCGGACTGCCGGCCTACGTCATCGCGCGCGCCGGCGTCGCCCGCACCTACCAGACCTCGCAACTCTTCGGCAGCATGTCGGTGTTCGACAATCTCGCCATTGCACATTGCAAGGGCAGGATCGGCGTGGCCGGAAGCGACATGCAGGCCACGGTGGAGCAGCTCGCGGCCTTCGTCGGTTACCGCGACGACCTGATGCGACGCGCAGCGGACCTGCCGCACGTGGACCGGCGCCTGATCGAGATCGCGCGCGCGCTGGCCACCCGTCCGGGCGCACTCCTGCTCGATGAACCCGCCGCCGGCTTGTCGGGCGAAGACAAGCAGCGCCTCGCACAGTTGCTGCGGCGCATCGCCGACGGCGGCATCACCCTGATCCTGGTCGAACACGACATGTCCCTGGTGATGGGCATATCCGACCACGTGGTGGTGATCGATGCCGGCGTGTGCATCGCCGCGGGTCCGCCGCGCGAAGTGCAGTCCGACCCGGCGGTGAAGAAAGCCTATCTGGGCGAAGACGCAGGCCGGCCGTCGGCGCACAGGGCGGGCACAGCCGCGACCGGCGACGACGTGCTGGTGGTGGGCCGGCTGCACGCAGGCTACGGCGCCGAGCCGGTGCTGAAAGGCATAGACCTTTCCGTACGGCGGAACGAAATGGTCGCCGTGCTGGGCGCCAACGGCGCGGGGAAATCCACCTTGATGCGTGCGCTCGCCGGGCTGCACCGTCCGGTCGAAGGCGGCATCAGCGTGGCCGGACAGGAACTGCAGCACCTGCCCGCGCACCGCGTGGTCGCGCACGGCGTGGCGCTGGTGCCCGAAGGCCGCCAGGTATTTCCGGAACTGACGGTGGAGGACAACATACGCCTCGGCGCCTTTCTCCGACGCGATGTCGACGACGGCGAAATCGAGACCATGCTCGACCGCTTCCCGCGGCTGCGCGAGCGCCTGCACCAGCGCGCGGGGCTGCTCTCGGGCGGCGAGCAGCAGATGCTGGCGCTGGCGCGCGGCCTGATGTCGCGGCCGCGGCTGCTGCTGCTGGACGAACCGTCGCTCGGCCTCGCGCCGGCGGTCATCAACGACTTGTTCGCAGTGCTCGACAAGCTGCGCGACGAAAATGTCACCATTCTGCTGGTGGACCAGATGGCCGGCCTTGCGCTGGCGCTGGCCGATCGCGCCTACGTCATCGACGGCGGGGCCATCGTGGCTTCGGGCAGCGCCGCCGAAATCGCCGCGGACGGCGCCTTGCATCGCGCCTACCTGGGAACGCCGCAGGCGGGCGAGGCGCATTGAGGCCGGCGCGCCGGCCCTGTCGTCGGCCCCCCGTGGGCCGCTGTGCGATGCAGGCTGCTACAAGCCCTGGTACACCTGCTGCGGCAACCACATGCTGATCGCCGGAACATAGGTAACAATGATCAGCCCGATGATCCCAAGCAAGATAAACGGAAGCGATCCATACACGGCTTGGCCATAGGTCACATCCTTGCCCAGGCTGCTCGCAACAAACAGGTTAAGCCCGAACGGCGGCGTGTACATCCCGATCGCGCCGTTGACGGTAAGGATGATGCCCAGGTGGATCGGATCGACGCCGATGTGCATGCCTACCTTGTAGAGCAGCGGCCCCAGGATGACCATGATCGAGGCGGCATCGATGAGCATTCCTGCAATCAGGACGGCGACATTGATCAGCATCAGGATCATGACCGGATTGCTGCTGAGGGACAGGATCGCCTCAGTCGTTGCCAGCGCCAAGCCGTTGGCCGTCAGATACCACGAAAGCACGGAAGCCGATGCCAGGATGATCATGATCTGGGCGGTTTGCGCCGCCGATTCCAGGATCGACCCCCATAGCTCGGCAATGCTCTTTTCGCGATAGATCACCGCCGACACGAACAGCGCGTACACCACCGAAACCGCAGCAGCTTCGGTGGGAGTGAAGAGCCCGGCATAAATCCCGCCGAGTACGACCAGCGGCACGCCCAAGCCCCAGGATGCATCTTTTGCAGAAGCCCATAGGGCACCTTTTTTCGGCGCCGCGCCCCGCGGTATGTCATGGCGCCAGGCGTAGTAGTAGGCGTACGCCATGAAGCAGAGTCCGTAGACGATTCCCGCCCCGATACCGGCGATGAACAGCGCGCCCACCGACACGCCCGTGACAGCGGCGTAGACGATCATCACGATGCTCGGAGGAATGATGATCCCGAGCGAGCCTGAAGCGATGACCACGCCGAGCGAGAAAGGGCGCCCGTAGCCAGCCTTCAGGAGCGATGGGTAGAGCATCGTCCCCACCGCGATCACAGTGGCGGGACTCGATCCGGAGATCGCTCCGAAGAACATGCTGGAACAAACGGTCGTGATGCCCAGGCCCCCGGTCACTCGTCCGACGAGCAAGTCGGCGAGGTGCACCAGCCGACGCGAAAGACCGCCGACGTTCATGAGATTGCCCGTCAGTATGAAAAACGGGATCGCCATCAGCGAAAACTTGTCCAGGCCGGCGAACAGCCGTTCGGCGATGATGGCAAGCGGCATGCCGCCTTCCAGCCACATGGCGATTGCGACCGCTGCGACAAGCACGAGGAATACGGGCACTCCGATGGCCACGAGTGTCGCAAGGGTACCGAGAAAGATGGAGGTCATGGGTCACCCAGGGATTTCTTCAATCGATCCTGCCTTCCCGCCTTTTAGCTGCTCGAGGGCGCGCTGGAAGAATCGTATTGCCATCAAGGCGCTGCCGACGGGGATGGCGAGTTGTATGGTCCAGAGCGGTACCTGCATAACCGGCGTCACCTGTCCGAATTCCCTGGCCTGCGCCGTGAGGTCCCAGCCGATCCACACCATGAAAAGGCTGAAAGCGACGCATAGCAGGTCTACGCCGACGAGCAGCACCTTGCGCACCGGTTGGCCTTCCAGCATTCTCGAGAGTACGTCGACGCAGATGTGGGCGCCATTGCGTGCCGCCAGACTGCCGCCGATGAACACCATCCAAACGATCGCGTAGCGCGTCAGTTCCTCGGCCCAAGCGAAACCTTCGTTGAATCCATAACGCGCCACCACATTGACAAAAAGTATGAACGAAGCTGCGATCATCAGAATGCCGATCACGAACTGCTCGACCCGCAGGAGTCCTGCGTCCAAAGTGCGCAGCATGAGAAGAATCCTCGTCAGTGGGCTATTTCGTGGCTATTTCGTTTGTGACGCGTCTATCGCCTTGAGCGCATCTCGCATCAGATCTTTGCCGATCGCGTTCTCAAATTCAGCATAGACCGATCGCGTTGCCAGGCGAAATGCCTTCGCCTGATCCGCCGTCAGGGTCGACACCTTCGCCTTGCTCTTCTTGATTTCAGCCACGTAACTCGCCTCGCGGCGGGCGGTTTCCTCGCGCTGGAACCCGGTCATCTCCTGCGCAGACTTGACCAGGATGTCGCGAAACTCGGGCTTCAGACCATCGAACCAGCGCTTGCTGTACACGAAGGCGTAGCCGAGATAGGCGTGGTTGCTGATGATGACATCGGACTGGACCTCATAGAACTTCATCTTGACGATCGAGACCAGGGGATTTTCCTGGCAATCGGCCACGCCCTGCTGCAAGGCGCTGTAGGTCTCCGAGAACGCGATGGGCACCGGGTTCGCGCCCAGCGCTTTGAACTGAGACATGATGCGCGGGCTTTCCATGACCCGGACCTTCTTGCCCTTGAAATCGGCCGGACCATCCACTTTGGAATTGCAGCTGAACTGTTTGAAACCGCTCTCCCAGAAAGTCACGCCTTTGAGCCCGACCTTGTCCAAGGTCGCCAGCAGGCGAACGCCCACGGGGCCATCCAGAAACGCATAGGCGGCCTTGGCTGAGGGGAACAGGAACGGCAGGTCGGCCAATTGCATTGCGGGGCCGAAACTGCTGAGCTTCGCCGTTGGAACAATGCCGCCCTGAATCGCTCCGAGCTGCATCTGCTGCGTCGCCTGGACATCGTCACCGAGTGCGTTGTTCGGAAATAGCTTCACTACAATCTCGCCTTTTGTGCGGGATTCCACCGCCTCCTTGAATTTGACGGCCGCGACGTGCTGTGCGCTGTCCTCAGGCAGATCGTGATGGAACTTCAGGGTAATCTCCGCGAGCGCCGGCGTCGTGGCCCCGAACATCAGGCAGGTCAACGCTGCGGCTGCGAACGTTAGCGTCTTATTTGTCATGGATCCTCTCCTCTTGTTGCAATGTTGCCTCGGCCCAGTTTGCGTGCGGGGCTGAAGCGTGAACCGTCTGTTCATGGCTGCCTTTCCCAATAACCATGATCGGAGAATAGTCTTATGATCCGGGATCGATAGCAAGAAGACATTGTTTGAATCTTTCGAACAATCGGGAGCGCGGGGCGGGCCGCCGCCGCGCCCGCTGGCGAAGGCCGCCACCGGTCGATCACATCGGCTGCGCCAAGAGCGCATGAGCAGCCGCCGGGTTCTTCGCCGCCCAATCCCTTGACTCCGTTGCCTTAGACACTGACCCTCTCGAACGAAGGGTAGATCTGCGGGTCCGCCAACGGGGCGCGCGTCACAGGTCTCCCTGTTTGACCCGGGCCGCGGCCCCGATTGTTCGAAAGATTCAAATAACGCCTCCTTGCGCTTTGTCTAGAATTGAACGATTGTTTCGCAGTCGTATATTCTTATCTTATTGGATGGATTCTGCACCCGTGAACAAGCAATTCGCGATTCCCCGCCGCCTGATCGTCGCCATCGGCGGCAATGCCATCGATCCCGCCGGCGGCAAAGGCACGCCCGAGGAGCAGAAAGCGATCGCCGCCGCGACGGCGAAGACGATGCTGCCGCTGCTCGAACTCGACAACCAGCTCGTCATCGTCCACGGCAACGGCCCGCAGGTCGGAAAGCTGCTCCTCACCAGCGCCATCGCGCGCGCGCGCATTGCGCCGCAGTCGCTCGACATACTGGTCGCGCAGACGCAGGGCGCGACCGCCTACATCCTGGCGCAAGCCTTCGAGAACGCCCTGCGCGAGACGGGCAACCCGCGGCACGTGGTGGGCCTGGTGACCCAGGTCGAAGTCGATCCGGACGACCCCGCTTTTCGCAATCCGACCAAACCGGTCGGGCCGTTCTTCGGCGAAGCGGAGGCGCGCGCAATCGCGGCGGAACTCGGCGTAGAAGTGAAGGAGGACTCGGGGCGCGGCTGGCGCTACGTGGTCGCATCGCCCAAACCGAAGCACATCTGCGACATTTCGCTGGTTGAGGCGCTGATGTGCACCAACACGGTGGTGATAGCGGGCGGCGGCGGCGGCATTCCGGTGGTGCGCGACGAGCGCGGGCGGCGCTACGGCGTCAATGCCGTCATCGACAAGGACCTCACCACCGGCGTGATGGCTAACGTGCTCAACATTCGCGACATGATGATATTGACCCCGGTGCCGCGCGTGGCGATCAATTTCGGCAAGCCGGACCAGCGCGACCTCGAGCGCGTTTCTCTGTCGCAGATGCGCGCCTACCTTGCGGCGGGCCACTTTCCGGCGGGCAGCATGGGGCCCAAAGTGGAGGCTGCGATCCAGTTCCTGGAAGCGGGCGGCAAGCGGGCGATCATCACCAGTCTCGATAACGCGGTACCCGCCCTGCGCGGCGAGACCGGGACCCATATCGTTCAGGACGCCGACCTGGACCCCCGCGTTGCAAGCGAGAAGCTGGAGAGCGAGCTGCGCGGCAGATCGATCGTCCCCGGCGCAAATTGAATTCGGAGTGCGGACCATGTTGCGTGCGGCGCTTATCAAAGGGGTGTTCCAGGATTCAGTGACGCTGATGGTGCTGTCGCGCGACCTCTCGGCGGCCCCCGGGGTCAACCGCGTCTCGGTGATGATGGGGACCCCGGCCAACAAGGACGTGTATAGGGAAACCGGGCTCTGGCACGAAACGCTATCAGCCGCCACGCCGAACGACCTGTGCGTCGTCGTCGACAGTGACGACGATGATCCGGCAGCGGCCGAAGCCATGGCGGCGCAGCTGAAGGAACGGCTGGCGGAACTCGCCCGCGGCAGCCGTCGCGCCGGATACCCGGTCGCGCGCAGTTGGCGCCGAGCGCGCGCGCTGCTGCCCGATGCCAACGTCGCGCTGATATCGATCGCCGGCCACTACGCCTTCGAGCCCGCGCGCCAGGCGCTGGAGGACGGCTGCCACGTGATGATGTTTTCCGACAACGTGGACATCGAGCAGGAATTCGAACTGAAGTCGCTGGCCCGCGCGCGGGGACTGCTGCTGATGGGACCGGACTGCGGCACGGCGATCATCCGTTCGGCGCCGCTCGCGTTCTCCAACCGCGTTCCGTCCGGGCCCATCGCGGTCATCGGCGCCTCCGGCACGGGCATACAGGAACTTACTTCGCAGATCGCGCGCCTGGGCGGGGGCATCACGCACGCGCTGGGACTCGGCGGCCGAGACCTTTCAGAACGCATCGGCGGCATCAGCGCGCTGACGGCGCTGGACCTCGTCGCGCGCGACGCCGCCAGCCGTGTCGTTGCCTTCGTCTCCAAGCCGCCCGCGGCGGCGGTCAAGGCGCGCATCCTCGAAGCGATGCAGGCGCTGGGCAAGCCGGTGGTCGCACTGTTTCTGGGCGAGCGGCCGGACCGGCGCAACATCGGCGCTGTGCATCTCGCACGCACCCTGGACGAAGCGGCGATGCTCGCGTTCGAGCTTGCAGGCACGGACGAGCGCGCGTCCTCGCTGCCGGGGGTCGCGGGACGCGGCATCTGCGGCCTTTATACCGGCGGGACGCTGGCGGCCGAAGCCGCGCTGCTGCTCGCCGAGGCGCTGGAACTCGAGCACGACGCGGCGCACGCTGAGGGGCACATGCTGCGCAGCGGCGGCCACCGGATCGTCGACCTCGGCGACGACGCCTATACCCGCGGCCGGCCGCACCCGATGATCGATCCCGCGGCGCGCAACGAAATGATCATGGGCCTCGCCGGCGATCCGGCGGTCGGCGTGCTGCTGCTCGACGTCGTGCTCGGCTACGGTGCACACCCCGATCCGGCGGGCGAAGTGGCACGCGCGGTGACGGCGCTGCGGGCCGCGCGCGGCGACAATTCGCCCCTCGTCGCGATCGCCACGCTGACCGGCACCGTCGGGGACCCGCAAGACCACGGCGGCCAGGCCGCCGCGCTGCAAGAAGCCGGGATCGTGATCGCGGACAGCACGCGTGCGGCAGTGATGCTGGCGGCGCGCGCAGTCAGCGCACAAGCGCAGTCGCAAGACACGCCGCCGGCGCTGCTGGCCGCGATGCCGCGCGTCATCAATATCGGCCTGCGCGGCTTCGCCGACGATCTGCATGCCAACGGCATCCGCACGGTACACCAGCAGTGGCAGCCCGCAGCCGGCGGCAACGAGCGCCTGCAGCGCATGATCGCGCTGATGCAATGACAATGACGTGGAGCAAGAAGCAATGTACGAAAATCTGAATCAAGCCAACGCCGCGGTGATCGCGGAAATCAAGAAGGCACGCCCGCGTCTCGTCGACGTCAAGCCGGCGGAGGCCTGCATCCCGGCGCTAAGCGACGGCATGACCCTGCTGCACGCGGGCCCGCCGATCGCATGGCCGGACATGACCGGGCCGATGCAGGGCGCAGTGCTCGGCGCCAGCATGTTCGAAAAGTGGGCCGCGAACCCGGCCGAAGCCGAAGCACTGGCCGCATCCGGCAAGATCCGCTTCCTGCCCTGTCACGACAATTCCGCGGTCGGCCCGATGGGCGGGATCACCTCGCGCCACATGCCGGTGCTCGTGGTGCGCAACGCCGAGCAGGGCAACTTCGCCTACTGCAACCTCAACGAAGGCATCGGCAAGGTGATGCGCTTCGGCGCCTACGAAGGCGAAGTGCAGACGCGGCACGCCTGGATGCGCGACGTGCTGGGACCGACCCTCTCGGATGCGCTCGCGCGCATTCCCGACGGCATCGACCTCACGGCGCTGATGGCGCAGGCGATCACCATGGGGGATGAATTTCACCAGCGCAACATCGCCGCCTCCGCGCTGCTGCTGAAAGCGCTGGCCGCGGAGATCGCCGGCGGCAAGTCGAGTGCGGCTGCGCAGCAGGAAAGCCTGCGCTTTCTGGGACGCACCGACCAGTTCTTCCTCAACGTCGCCATGGCCTATGGCAAATGCGTGATGGACGCAGGCGCAAGGATAAAGGCGGGCTCCATCGTCACCGCCATGACGCGCAACGGCCGCGACTTCGGCATCCGCGTGAGCGGCCTGGGCGCGCGCTGGTTCACCGCGCCGGTCAACACGCCGTCCGGCCTGTTCTTCACCGGCTACACGCAGGCAGACGCCAGCCCGGACATCGGCGACAGCGCGATCACGGAGACCCTGGGCATCGGCGGCGCGGCGATGATCGCAGCACCGGGCGTGACCCGCTTCGTCGGCGCCGGCGGTTTCGCCGAGGCGCTCGAAATCAGCGAGGAAATGCGCGAGATCTACATCGACACCAACCCCATGTTCCAGATTCCGACCTGGGACTTTCAGGGCGCGTGCCTCGGACTCGACGTGCGCCGCGTGGTCGAGACCGGCATCACGCCGGTGATCAATACCGGCATCGCCCACCGCAAAGCCGGCATCGGACAGGTCGGCGCGGGAACCGTGCATCCGCCGATCAGTTGCTTCGAGCAGGCGCTGGAAGCGCTGGCCATCGAAAACGGGATTCACGCATGAGCGCGACGGCAAGCAATGCCGCAACGCCGGCTGCGGCGGATCTGGTATTTCGCCAGGCGCGCCTGGCCGACGGGGCGCCCTTGATGGACGTGGCCATCGCGCAGGGACGGATCGCGGACGTCGCACCCAAACTGGAATGCCGTGGAACGACCGAGATCGAGGCAGCCGGACGCGTGCTGATTCCGGGTTTGATTGAAAGCCATCTGCATCTGGAAAAAGCGTTCGTAATGGACCGCAAGCCGAACCGCTCGGGCACGCTGATGGAGGCGATCGCGGTCACCGCCTCGCTCAAGCCGACGTTCACGCGCGAGGACATAGAGACGCGCTCGCGCCGCGTGCTGCGGCAATTGGTCGGCTTCGGCAGCACCCACGTCCGGGCGCACGCCGAGTTCGATCCGGCGCAGGGTTTCACCGGTTTCGACACCGTGCTCGATCTGCGCCGGGAATTCGCCGGTGTGATCGACATCCAGGTGGTCGCGTTTCCGCAGGAAGGCATCCTGAAGACGCCGGGCACCGATGCGATGATGGTCGAGGCGATAAAAAAGGGCGCCGACGTCGTCGGCGGCATCCCGTACAACGATACCGACGCGCGCGAACATATCGACTGGGTGTTCAAACTCGCGCGCGATTTCGACAAGGACCTCGATTTCCACCAGGATTTCCGCGACGACGCGGACGCGATGTCGATCGAATACCTCGCGCGCAAGACCATCGAGAGCAAGTATCAGGGCCGGGTCAGCGTCGGCCATCTCACCGCCCTGGGCGCGGCGACGCCGCAGCGCCGCAACGAAATCATCGCGCTCCTGCGCGACGCCGGCATTTCGGTGATGTGCCTGCCGGCGACCGACCTGCATCTGGGCGGGCGCAAGGACGAGACCAATGTGCGGCGCACGCTGGCGCCGGTGCGCGCATTGCGCGACGGCGGCGTGAACGTCTGCCTCGCCACCAACAACATCTGCAATGCGTTCACGCCCTACGGCAATGGCGACCTGCTGCAGATCGCGGCGCTGGCGCTGCCCGCCTGCCATCTGGGCGGCGCCGACGACCAGGCGACGGTGCTGCCGATGCTGACGACCAATCCGGCGAGGGCGCTGCGGCTCCCCAACTACGGCCTGGCGGTGGGAAGGGACGCAGACATGGTGCTGCTCGATACGCTAAAGGTATCCGACGCGATCATCGACCTGCCCGCGCGGAACGTCGTGGTCAAGCGCGGCCGCATCGTCGCCAGGACGGAGCGCCGCGTGGAATACGCGTTCTAGTGCTCGCGCCGGGCGCCGCTGTGCGAACCACGGCTGCGGCAACGCTGCAGCCCACCCTGCGTTCGCTCGCCATCCGGCCGCTGGCGATCAGCGCCGCCGTACGCGATGCGCTGGCCTTCGGTGACCCGATAGTCAGGGCGGAACATAGCCACGGTGTCAGCCTGGGCATGCGCAGGTCCGAGGACGCGATCTTCATGAGCACGCCCGGCATCGGACTCCTGCCGGCGCACATCGTCGTACGCGCGCGCGACCTGGAGCGCGTGCTGGACGCGATCGATGACAGCGATGCCTCAGCCTTCGATTCAGGCGATGCGTTGACGCTGCGTCTCGATGTCGAGGGCGTGCGGACATTTCGACCAATGCTGACGCCGCGTCCGCAATCCATCGAATCCGCTCATGCCCGCGCCAACATCGCCGCCGTGGCGCGATGGCTGCGCGCATCCGCGCTGCCGCTCGGCCTGGGCGCGACGGCCTCCGAATTGCTCGCGCCGCGCGGACGCTGGCGAAAACTTCTCGTCGATCTCCACTGTGACAGCGCCTCGGCGGCGAGAACGTTACGTGCGCTGGTCGGCCTGGGCGCCGGGACGACGCCGGCGGGGGATGATTTCGCGACCGGCGTGATCGCCCATGCCTGGGCGACCGAGGGTTGGAACGCGCCGGTCATCGCGGCCATGCGATCGCTCGAAGCCGAACTTCCCCGGTTGACGACCGACGCCGGAGCGACTTATATCAGGGCGGCAGCCCGCGGCGAATTCGGCAGCCATCTCATCGAGTGGGTGCGCGCCTTGCCGCGCGTTTCGGCGTCCAGGGCGCTGACGCTCGCGCTGCGCGTCGCCGGTCACGGCGCGACTTCGGGGTGCGATACGCTGGTTGGTTTTATCGCTGCTGCCGAAGCGCAAGGCGCAGCGCGCTCTACGGCCCTACCCGACCGGCGCTGAAACAGGCATTCGGCGAGCACCGTGTTTCGCCGACGCGTGCACTGGTCTACACTTGGGGTTTTCGGCATTGGCGGGTAACGCAGTGAATCGGAGTGCGTCCGGTTCGCGCGCCCGGCGGATGCGGATTGACCCCGGGACCTCACCTTGCCTGAGTTTCAAAATACCAAGCTCGACGCAGAGGCGCTGCACACCTTCGTTACCGTGGCGCAGCTGCGCAGCTTTTCGGCCGCGGCCGAAGTCCTGCACAAGACCACCTCGGCGATCAGCTACCGCATCAAGGCGCTGGAGGACAGCGTGGGAACGCCGCTGTTCCTGCGCACCACCCGCTCGGTCACACTGACGCCCTCGGGGGAAGTCCTGCTCGAAAAAGCGAGCCAGTTCTTCGAATGGCTGCAGATGCTTCCGGAGGAACTGAAACAGGTGAGCGACGGCATCGAGCCCCATTTCACCCTGGTGGTCAACAATCTGCTTTACGATGCCGCCGCAATCACCGCGCTCCTGGCGCACCTGGTCGAGCGCTTTCCCCATGCCGCATTCGAAGTCCGCCGCGCGGTGTACATGGGCGTGTGGGACGAGATGATCAACAACGGCGGGCAGATGGCGCTGGGCGTACCGGGTTTTCATACCATCAACGATGACTTTGCGACCGAACCGCTGGGTGTCGTCAACTGGGTATTCGTCGTCGCGCCCGGCCATCCTCTTGCATCGGCACCGGAACCCTTGAGCAACGACATGCTGCGGCGCTACCCGGCCGTCAACGTCCAGGATACATCGCATCGCCTCAGCAAACGCACGGCCTGGAGACTATCCGGACAGAAGGAGTTCCTGGTGCCCGACCTTGACGCGAAGATCGCCTGCCACACTCAGGGGCTGGCCATCGGCTTCTTGCCGCGCCCGATGGCGCGTGGGCTGACGCAGTTGCAGCAGCTGGTGGAACGCTCCGTTGCGGCGGGACGGTCGCCCTCTCCGCTCGCACTGGCCTGGCGGCGCCAGGGTGCCGGCAAGATCGTGTTGCACCTGCGGGAGCTGTTCGTGCAGCGCGACGCGCTGGTGCTACCATTGTTCGCACCGATTGAGGAATCGATTACATGATCGCGCGCAATCAGGGCGGAGACGGCCGGGTCCGGGCTGTTCATCGAACGAACGAACGCGGACGAGACAAAGCAGCCTATATCGCACTGTTTGTTTTTCTCGCCCTTGTGGCAACGCAGGTCGCGAGACTGGGCGCTTCGGGCCTGCTGGTCCAACTCGGCCAGTTCGAAATCGACCGTTGGGAGGCGAAATCCCGCTCGCCGGACAAAGAAGAGCTTAAACGCAGTGCACAATTCTTCGCCGACAGCCTTTCTTACGTTTCCGACAATCCGTGGGCGCTCGAAGCGGCCGGAGCATTGGATCTGGCGAAAATGCGCGGGTCACGAGTTCCGCGCGAAGCACTCGCCGCCACGAAAAGCGCCTACGCGCGGATTCGGCAGGCGCTGATTCAGCGCCCGACCTCGCCTTTCCTGTGGGCAAACCTGGCATTGACCAAGCTGTACCTGAACGAAATCGATGGGGAATTGCGGGCGGCATTGCGCCACGCGGACGAACTCGGCCCGTGGGAACCAACGGTCCAGCAGACGGTCTTATTTGTGGGGCTAGCGGTATGGCGGGATCTTGATCCGGAATTGCGCCATACCCTGGTCCGGACCATCGAACGCGGGGCGTCGCGCAACCCGCAGAAGATGTTTGAAGTGGTAAAAAGTCACAGACGTTTCGACCTCATTTGTGCTATACGTAAGTATGAGGTAATTGCCGGTTCCGACTGCAAAAATGCCGCAGCGGCAAGTTCCGGCAATGCATTGAAACAGGGCCAGCGTCCATGAGCACCAGTCTTACTAAACCCCGCAATACCAAATTATTTGGCGCATTCGGCTCCGGTTGCGTATTGCTCGCCCTCGCCGTTTTTTCGTCCGTATCTTTCGCGCAGTCCAGGGGCGGCGCGGGATCCGGCTGCGGCCCTGCCGGATACGTGCACGAAATGTCCGGCGCCGGCACGATAGCGCGCACATCCGCCAAGGAAGCGCCGACCAAAGTCGGGGATCAGTTCGAATCCGAGACGGTATTCCGCACCGGCCCGGACGAGAAAACCATCCTGAAGTTCGCCGACGGACAGGTCGTGGCCCTGGGCCCGAACTCTACCCTGCACATAGGCCGCTATTGCTTCGTCGCCGGCGATCTCAGACAAAGCGTTTCGAGCCTGGATTTGCTGCGGGGCGAGATGCGCGTCGTAACGGGCCTCATCGGCGAGACCAACCGGGAAGGCATGCGCATCAGCGCCGGGGATTCGACGCTCAGCATCCTCAAGGCCGGGGGCGCCGACTTTACCGTGCTGGTCACTCCGGAACCGGAAGAAACCGGCGCGGCCGTGGTCGCACGCGGCGAGATTTCGGTGCGCACACCCTACGGTCCGATTTACAAAATCGACGCCGGACAATATGCGCCCTGGCAGTCGGGGCGCACGCCTCCTCCCCCGCTGCCGATTACCGCGGCGCCTGCGGTCGTTCAGGCCGCGGTGGCAGGCCTGTGGTCGCTGGTCGTTCCGACCAACGCGCCGGTGATCGTCGCCTCGGCAGCGCGCATGGCGGTGATAGCGACCGCCGCGACCCTGGCGCAGGCGGCAAGCAACGAGCAGAAGCTGGCCGGATATGTGGATGCGGCCTCAAGCAACGTTTCGATACGGTCCGCGACCGGAAAGGCGTTGAACGCGGGCGCCGGAAACACCTTCGAAGCGGGCACGACGTTCACGACCGGCGCCGAAGGGCGCGCAGTGCTCAAGTTTGCGGACGGCCAGATCGTGGTGCTGGGCCCGGATTCGATTTTCACCATCGATCAGTATCAGTTCGATCCGCGCGACGTCAAGGCAGGCAGGGCGGCGCTGGACCTGAACATCGGTGTGATGCGTGTCGTCACCGGCAGCATTCACGCCGAGAACCGCGACGCGACCAGCATCGCCGCGGGCGCGTCGATCATCAGCATACTCAGCACCGGACCCGCCGATTTTACCGTTGCGGTCGATACCAAAGGCAAGGAGGCCGGGGTTGCCCGTGTCAGCGTCGGCGAGATTTCCGTGCACACCCCGTACGGCCCGATCGACAAGATCAGAGTCGAGCAGTCGAATCTATGGGGCCCGGAGAATACGCCCGACCAACCGGTGGCGGTGGGAACATCGCTGGGCTTCGTTCAAGCCACGGCAGCCTTGCAGCTGTCGGGGCTTCCAGACGATGCGCCAGTCGCGGTAGCAGCCGCGGCAAGAGCAGCAGCCGCCGTAGCCGAAGCAAACCGCGCTCAGGCCGCCGCGAATGCGGACCCCTCGAACACGCGTTTGCAGGCTGCGGCAGTGGCAGCCGCCGAGGCGGCGAGCACGGCGACCCAAACCGCCAATGCGGCCTCTCAGGCCGTGGCGGCGGCGATTTTCGCAAGCGCATTGACAGCCTTGCCCGCGACCGCCTCAGGACCGGCGCAAACCCTGGTTGCCTTGGCACCGCCGCTGGCGATGCCGGTTGCGCCGATCTCGCCCACGGTCACCCCTGGCGGCGGAGTCAGAGCTACCTGCACAGGAAGCCCGTGCTGACGAAGGCATCCGGTTTCGATTCGGGCAGGCCCGGCAGTGCAAGCTTCCGGGCCTGTTCGTTTGTATGGTAGCCATGTCCCGAAGACTAGATAGCGGCATTTGGTTTTTTATCCTTTATCTGGCCCTGCTGCTATGGGCGCCCATCCCCCTGGGCAGCAACCGCCCCTGGTCCTGGGCCGTGCTCGCACTCTGGGTCCTGGCGCTTGCGCTCTGGTGGCTGGCGGGCATCATCCGCGGCAAATTCGCCTTCCCCACCATACTGCGCGATGCGCGGCCCATGCTCTTGTGCGGCGCGCTGTGGCTTTGCTACGTCTGGCTGCAATTGCTGCCGCTGCCCATCGGGCTGCTGAAACTGCTTTCACCCGATGCCGCACGCTGGTACCTTGCGGCCGCCGCGCCCGATGCGCCGGGTGCGGTGCCGCTGACGCTGGACCGATATGCCACGCTGGAAGCCGCATGCAAGAGCACGGCTTACATCGCGTTCTTTGCCTTAAGCCTGATCCTGCTGAACAGCCGCGACCGGATTCGCTTTGCTGCCTACGCGTTAATTGCGTCGGGAGTATTCCAGGCGATGTACGGCGCCCTGACCAGCCTGCAAAGCGTAGGGCAGGTCGCGTCCGGCACCTTCGTCAACCGCAATCATTTCGCCGGCTACCTTGCAATGTGCCTGTCGGTGGGCATAGGCGTGCTGATCGCGAACCTGTCCGGCGCCCAACATCAGTCCTGGAAGCGATTTTTCGAAGGCATGATCCAATGGATCATCAGTCCGAAGATGGCGTTGCGGCTCGGGCTGGTAATCATGGTGGTCGCGCTGGTGCTCACGCGCTCGAGGATGGGAAACAGTTCCTTCTTCATCAGCCTGATGATTACCGGCGCGATCGGCCTGTTGCTGTCGAAGCGGGCGACCAAATCAATGGTCATCCTCCTCGTCAGCCTGGTCGCGATCGACACCTTCATCGTCGGCACCTATTTCGGCACGCAGCGCGTGGTCGAACGCATCGCGCAGACCACCGCGGAAACCGAAGACCGGGACGAGGTCGCCGGCTACGCCGCTCAGATGTGGAAAGACTATCCGGTGTTCGGCTCGGGCCTGGGATCGTTCCATTCCGTGTTTCCGCGCTATAGCGGCGAAGGAACGCAGGTGTCGTACACGCATGCGCACAACGACTATCTGGAATTTGCCGCCGAGGCCGGTGCGGTCGGCGTGTCGCTTCTCGGATTGATGGTCCTGATGTCGTTTGCGACGGCGCTGCGGGCCCACCATCAGCGCCGCGACCCGCTGATGCGCGGTCTGTCGTTCGCCGCCATGATGGGCATCCTGGCGCTGATGATCCACAGCTTCGCTGATTTCAATTTGCAGATTCCGTCCAACGCGCTGACCTTCATGTTGCTGCTCGCATTCGCCTGGATTTCGCTTTATCACGTCGATCCGCACGCATGATCCCGCGCAAGCGGAACACGGCGCGAAATCCAGGCGACGAGAGGACGTATATTCCGTGAACTAATTCACGGCTTTCACGGTTATTTGACAACTAATTGACAATTGCTAAGTCATTGAAGTGGTACGATGAATTCTAATTCTTGGCGGAGCGGAGCATCGCATGTTACCTAGTGCGCAGCGGTTTTTTATTCTGGCATTTATGACTGCCGCGGCAGGGCTCTTGTCCGCCGGACCCGCGTCCGTCTTCGCGCAAGCCGCTGCGCCCGAGGCGAGTCGCGGTGCGCCGCAGGACTGGAGCCACAAGCACCTGCTCTACCCCAACCCCGACACCCGCGACGAAGCCGCGCGCAAAGGCACGCTCGCCTTCGAGCAATGGAAGGAGAAGAACAAGGATCCCCGCCACGCCGCGCAGGTCGCAAGGAAAGGGCGTTTCGTACAAGCCACGGAACACAGCCCATTCTCGCCGGAGCAGCGCAAGTGGGCCCAACGATTCCACAGGGGTCCGCCCCCGGCCGCCGGACAGGACACATACCGCGATTGGAGCAACGTTCTGGGCGGAGCCGCGGGCGTTGGCAAAGCAAATGTTTTCCCGGCGAAATTCGGTGCAGACTTTGCAACCGCGGACTGCACCGGCGATTTTGTGGCTTACACCACGACGTCACCCGGCGCCACCAGTTCCGGCGCGCCGGCGAGTCAGACCGGCAGTTTTAGTCAAGACTTTACCGGCGGCACCACCCGGACCGTAACCATCACGCATACCGGCTCGCCGCCGCTCGTCCTCTCCAGCAACAATACGACTACGAACTCGGGCTTCACTTTCGCGCAAGGTGGCAGCATTGCCGCCACGGCAACAAACCTGGCGAACGCGATCAACCGCAACGGCGGCACCGCCGGCGTCACCGCGACCAGCGCGGGAGCCCTTGTCACGCTCACTGCGATCACCACAGGGGCGACCGGCGCCAACACCACTCTGGCGAGCAGCACTGGCCGCTTCACGTGGACGGCCAATACACTGGCCGGCGGATCCGGTACCGCGGGACAGCCGACCATCGTTGCCTTCAACCGGCTTTACAAGACCACCTGCGAAACGGCTTCGACGCCCTTGCCCGCCACCTTCTGGTCCTACAACACCGGGAACGGCGCCATTGCGGACAGCTCCCCCGTGCTCTCGCTCGACGGTGCGCAAGTGGCGTTTGTGCAACGCACAGCCGGCGTGGCAAGTCTGGTGCTGCTCAAGTGGAGTAACACCGTCTCGGTCGGAACCGTAGGCGCGCCCACGACACCGACCAATACGACGCTGGCGGGCTACCGGGCGTGTACCGCGCCATGCATGACGGTCATTGCCCTGAGCGGTAGCCCTGACAACTCGAACTCCTCGCCCTACTACGTCTATGGAGACGACATCCTGTTTGTCGGCGACGACAACGGCAGTCTGCACAAATTCACCGGCGTCTTCGGTGGCACACCGGCTGAGGTCACGGCCGCCGGCTGGCCGGTTGCCGTGAGCCCGGGCAACATACTCAGTTCGCCCGTGTATGATTTCGGCAGCGGCAAGGTCTTTGTCGGCAGCACCGCGGGCGCCGCTACCGGCGGACGGCTTCACGCCGTGAATTCAGACGGCACGTTTGTGAGCAGCGGACAGCTCGCAACCGCGAGCAGCTCTGGAGTCCGAGATGCCCCCATCGTGGACTCCACGGCGCAGCGCGTGTATGCGTTCGTGGCCACCGACGTGAGCGGCACAACCGCAGGCATTTGCACCACTTCACCCTGTGCGGCCGTTTACCAATTTCCAACCGCATTCGCCGGCAGCAGCACGGGCACCAAAGTGCAGGTAGGCAGGGGCTCGGTCAGCACCACCGGCAGATTCCTGTACGCGGGAACATTTGACGATGCGTACTACAACAGCCCGACCCCCGCGAGCCCTGCCGGCCACCTTTACGTTTGCGGCAATCAGGCAAACACCGCACGGCGACCGACGCTGTGGCAGATACCCATTGGCGGGAACGCGATGAGCAACGCCGTCCTCGGGCCGACCCTGGTCAGCGCCAACGCGGATTGTTCCGCCATCACCGAGGTCATGAACAACGGAAATGACTACATATACGCAAGCGTAACTGCAAGCGGCAATGACACTGGGTGTACCGGCGCCTGCATCTACATGTTCAACCTTACCGGTTTGACGTGGGGAACGGTGGCGGTTGCCACCGCCGGTTTCGTTGCGACTGGCGGTACCAGCGGGATTATCATCGATAATATTTCCTCGACCACCGGCGCATCCCAAATTTATTACTCGACCTTGGGCAACGGCACAACCGGTAACGCCGTGCAGGCGAGCCAGGCGGCGCTACAATAGGAGCGGGGCAAGGCAGATGCCTCGCCACACCGGGACCCGAATGCAATGAGTGAACCGAAGAATCCAGAAAGAACGATAGTTATGCCAGCTTCCGCACCTGGCGACGCGCCAAAGAAGCCGTACATCAAACCCGCGTTCCGCCACGAGCAGATATTCGAAACCATGGCGCTCGCCTGCGGCAAGATCAACAACACGCAAAGCCAGTGCCGGCGTAACCGCAAAAATTCCTAGCGACGACCGCGTCATGGAAGTGCCATTCGATCCGCGTGATTTGTTGAAGAACGAATTGGCCGCGGAGGCGATCCGCTCTTTCGGCGCGTTGCGCCTGCGTGTTACCGGTTCGAGCATGCTACCGGCGGTCCGGCCAGACGATGTGCTCCTGATCCGGCAATGCGGAATCGAAGCCGCCGCGCAAGGCGATATCGTCGTCTATCTCCGCCAGCGCCGACTGTTCGCGCACCGAGTGACTGCGCGATCCGGTGCGCGCCTCGTCACCCAGGGTGACGCCGTCGCCGAACGCGCATAGAACGCCGGGGAAACGCCGTTCGCAATGCATCCAAGACTACCCTGCCCGCGCGCATAGCGGCAGCCCTGTTTCGTCGATCAGCAATGGCGGGCCGCCTGTTCACCCGCCTGCAAGGCGCACACAGCCGGGTCGACTTGTGACCGGTGCAGCCGCGAACGGCCGCGTCGATATCTGCATCGGCGGTGTCACCGTGGGCGTGCGCAGTTCAGACGCCGGTTTCCGGCGCTTGCTCGAACACCGCTACGCCGGCTTCGTCGAATTCGGCGCTTCACCCGACTACGAATTCGAGGTCGAACTGACGCAGCCGCATGAAGGCTCGGCCGACGACGACGTAAGGGTGTACCGCAGCAACGGCCTCTGGCTGCTCGAGCGCGGCGATTTTCGCGCCGAGTGGGATCCCGCGACGCGGCGCGGGCGCATACGCCAATCGGCCAATCCCTATTCCATCGACACCGTGCTGCGCATCGTCCACACGCTGGTGCTGGCGCGCGAAGGCGGCTTCCTGCTGCATGCGGCGAGCGCGGTGCGCAACGGCAGGGCGTTTGTATTCTCTGGGGTTTCAGGCGCGGGCAAGACCACCCTTGCGCGCCTCGCGCCGCCGGACGCCGACGTGCTGACCGACGAAATCAGTTACGTGCGCAAGGAAGCCGGCGGCTACTACGCCTACGGCACGCCGTTCGCGGGCGAACTGGCCCGCGTCGGCGCCAACCTGCGCGCGCCGCTGGACACCATTTATCTGCTCGCGCAGGGCGCGGAAAACCGCGTGTCGGACGTGGGTAAGGCCGAGGCGGCGCGTGGTATTCTGGCCAATATGCTTTTTTTCGCCGAAGACGCTGAACTGGTGCGGGCAGTGTTCTTGTCCGCTCTCGATCTGGTCGAGCACGTGCCGGTGTTGCGGCTGACGTTCCGGCCCGAGGCCGCAGCCTGGGATCTGATTCGATGAGCACGCAGCGCTATGTCGCCCGCGCGGCCAATGTCGCCGCGCGCATGATAGGCGGCGAGATGATGATCATGTCCGGGTCCGACTCGTCCCTGTACAGCCTGAACGAAACCGCCTCCGTGTTGTGGCAGGCGGCCGACGGGATTACGCCGCTGGCGCAAATCGTCGAACAGCACATCTGTGCGGATTATGCGGTGGACGCGGCGACGGCGCTGCGCGACGCCGAAGAACTGGCGGAGGAACTGGCCCGCCAGGGCATACTCGTGCTGTCGGATGCGCCGCTCCCCGATTCGCGCCCGCCGGCGAAGGCCTCTGCATGAGCGGCCTGATGCATGAACTCGGCGCCAAGGCGCTCAAGCTGGGTATTCCGCTGAGCGTGCAGTTGGACCTGACCTATCGCTGCAACGAGCGATGCGTGCATTGCTATCTCGATCACGACGACCACGGCGAGATGACCACGCCGGAAATCAAGGATCTGCTGGATCAACTGGCGGCGGCCGGAGTGCTGTTCCTGATCCTCAGCGGCGGCGAGATTTTTCTGCGCAGGGATTTGTTCGAAATCGTCGAATACGCGCGCAAGCTGATGTTTTCTGTGAAGCTCAAGACCAACGCCGTGATGATCAGAAAAGCCAAAGCGAAGCGCATCGCGGACCTGGGCGTAGCATCGGTGCAGATCAGCCTCTACTCGCACCGGGCCGAGGTGCACGACGCGATCACCAAGCTTCCCGGGTCCTTCGCGCACACCATCAAGGGCGCCAGGCTGCTGCGGGCAAATGGCGTAAGGGTCATTTTCGCCAACGTGCTGATGAAGCACAACGTCGACGATTACGCCGAAGTGCAGGCGCTCGCCGCCGGGCTCGGCGTCGAATACAGCGTCGATCCCACGATCACCCCGATGCTGGACGGCGATCGCTCGATACTCGGACTGAACATCGCCCCCGAAGAACTGGAGCAGGTGTTCCGCGACTCGACGCTGGTCGGCAATGCCGAAGAGTTCTGCGCGCCACCGAGCGGTCCGCTGGCGGAAGCGGACGCCCTGGACTCCCTGCCTTGCAGCGCCGGGCATACCGCATGCTACGTCTCGCCCTACGGCGACCTCTATCCCTGCGTGCAGTTCCCCCTGCCCAGCGGCAATGTGCGCAACACCCGTTTTCTCGAAATCTGGCAGAACTCGGCCGCGCTGAAGGAAGTGCGCGCAATCACCATGGCCGAGCTGCAGGGTTGTTCAAGCTGCGTGCATGGCGGCAGCTGCTCGCGCTGCCCCGGGCTCGCCTACACCGAAGGCAACATGCGCGGACCCTCGACCCAGGATTGCGAGAAATCCCTTGCCCTCACCGGCGTGCCGTCGCCGAACCTGCTGCAAAAGGGGCCGGCGACAAAGCCTGAACCGGCCGCCGGCGCCGGGTCGCAAAGATCGTTATCCGGGAATCATGCCGTCATCTGGATGGCGGCACAGAGATAGCGTTTTTTCCGCCAGCACCCTGGCGCAATGCGTACCGCATAAGAGCATTCTTTCCGCAACAGCTTAAGCAGCCGCTGTCGCCGGAACCGCTCAGCCGCCCGCGATCCACCGCGCGAGCCGTGCGTGGCGCGCAGCGACCGCCTCCAGCCGCGGGTCGGAGACATGGAGCGCCCATGCGCTCGCCGCATACTTTCGCAACAGATCGCGCAGGCGTACGGCGTAGTAGAGCGCAATGCGCGGGGCATGCGCCGGCACGCCGTAGAGCAGCGACAGCTCCGCTCGAGACACGAAAATCCTCTTGCAAAGCATCGCAAGTCTTGCCCGCAGCGTAGCGCCGCCACCGACAGCAAGCAGATTGGGCGCGGTGACCAGTTCGCCCGGCATCCCGGAAAAAGCGAATAGATGCTCCATCGCGTCGTCGAGTAGGTCAGGGGCCAGCGCGTCCGCCCCCAAGACGGCCAGGGTCTCGGCGGGAATGTCGGCGCCGAGGTGATCGCGGGCGAGTCTGAGCGCTGCGGCGACCCCTCGCGTCCAGCCGTGGCGCCGGCCCTGATCGGCAACGACTACCCAGTCGATTCGCGCCCTTGCGATCTCGGCGATGTCGCACAGCGCGCGCAGATCAAAGCCGAAGACGTGGTTGTAGGCCAGATGCGCACAAACGTGCAGCAGCATGAACTCGGGCGACATGAGCTGCACGCCGGCATCCCCGAGATGCCCGAAGGTCGCGCTGCGCCAGATCTCGTCCATGGGAGGAATGTAGCCGTCACCCGGCTCGGCGAGCGTCCAGTGAATCTCCAGGCACAAACCCAGCCGCCGATGTGCAAGCCCGATATTGCATTTTGTGGCAAGCATTGCGCAAGCCGCACCGGACACATCCTCTGCGAAACCGTACTCGATGGATTGAAGGGACGCCAGCGCTCGTTCCACCTCCGAACGCGGCACCAGGACGTCCAGATCGCTCATCGGTCGCAAGCTGATGTCGCGATAAACGAGGTCGGCCAGATGCAGCCCCTTGAGCGCGATGAGCGGAATGTTTTGCTCGTGCAGCGCCTGTGCAATGCGTCTGAATTCGCCGTACTTGCGCATATTGAGCAGGCCGTTCGTGCGGCGTTCTTCCTCGAGCCGTGTACGCACACGCTCCGGGAGTTCCGCGAGAGCGCCGCCCGATTTCAGGGCACGATGCAGCAGCGGGGCCACGCCGTGCCGCAACGCGATCTCCAGTGTCTCATCCCACGTTTGCGACGGCAGGTCCCGCGCGCGGGCAGCGGCCGCAGGTCCGCCGTTCGGCTGAAGAAACCCGAGCAGCGCACTCGCGCCCGGGCCCAGCCTTTCATCCAGGTTTGGCTTGCTTCCCGCATCCATCAAGTGTCCTGCTGCGCTGGCTTGCAGGGGTGCATCGCGACGATCCGCCCCTGCTCCATGCGCACGATGCGGTCGGCCGCTGCCAGGCTCGCCGGCCGGTGGGTGATCAGGAGCACCGTGCGCCGCCTGGGCGTGTCGTGGCAGGCTTGCAGGAATTCCGCTTCCCCCTGCGGATCGAACATCGCCGTGGCTTCGTCGAGTATCAGAATCGGCGGGTCTTTCAACAGTGCGCGGGCGAGCGCGAGGCGCTGCTGCTGGCCCCCCGACAGGCGCACGCCGCGGTCGCCGATCATAGTGTCGTAGCCCTGCGGCAATGCCGAAATGAAGTCGTGCGCCCGCGCGGCCCGGGCTGCGGCTTCGATTTCCTCCGGACTCGGCTCCGGCCGTCCATAGGCGATGTTGTCGCGCACCGTGGCGTTGAACAGCAGCACGTGCTGCGGCACGACGCCGATCTGGCGGCGCAGGCTCTCCAGCGACACCGTCGCGGTGTCGATGCCGTCGATCAGAATCTTCCCCGCGGACGGTTCGTGCAGCCGCATCAGCAGATGGCCCAGCGTACTTTTACCCGCGCCGTTCGGGCCGACGATGGCGACGGTCTCGCCCGCCGCGATGCGAAGGTCTACTTCTTCCAGCGCCGCCGGCCGGCCTTCATAGCCAAAGTGCACGCTCTGAAATTCGATGGCTCCACTTACTTCCTGAAGCGGAATGCCGACATCCGCCGCCGGCTCCCGCGGTTCTTCCATCGCCTGGCGCAGCCTGGCGAATGCGCCGCGCGTCATCTGCGTCTGGCCATAGACATCGGCGAGCCCTGCGACCGGCCGCGTGAGCAGTGCGGCGTACAGCAGAAAACTTACCAGCTGCGCCGGCGCGAGCCTGCCCTCGGCGAGATCCGAACTCGCCAGCGCCAGCACCAGCACGATGCCCATTGCCGCGATCAACTGCGCCAGCGGATCCAGCGCGGCGTATATGCCGCGCTGCTTGACGCTCAGGCGAAAAATGCGTTCGATTTGCCCGCGGTAGCGCGCCGATTCCTGGTTCTCCCGCGTGAACGTCTTGATCGCGGGCAGCATGCCGAGGTTCTCCTGGGCGATGGCGACCGCACCTGCGTACTCTCCCTGTATCTGGCCCGACAGCGGCCGCATGCGGCGGCCGGCGATTTTCATCAGCAGGTAGAACACTGGGATGAGGATCACCGCCAGCAACGCCAGCGCCGGCCGGATGCGAAACATGAGGACCACCGCCCCTCCTGCCGTGAACAGCAGCGGCACCAGCGCCAGCGCTGTACCGCTGATGAAGCCGGTCAGCACATAGACGTCGTTGGTGAGCAGGGCCAGCGTGTCGCCGAGGCGGCGCTGCTGATAGTAGGCCAGGGGCAGTGCCTGGAGATGATCGTAGAGCCTGATCTTCAGGTCTGAGACGATCCTGTCGGCGGCGTTTCCGAGAATATAGGTGTTGCCGAACTTGAGCAGCGCCTGCAGGACGAACAGTCCGAGCATGCCGAGCAGGACGATACGGACCGGTGCGGTTCCTGCAGAGGACGTGTCTCCCGATTTCAACAGCACGTCGGTCAGCAGCCCCCCAGCCCAGGGCACCACCAGTGCGGCCGTGCTCTCGAGCAGCATCAGCAGCGCGCTGAGTGCCAGCGCCGCCCGGTAGGGCGCGGCGAACGAGAGCAGCGCCCGAAAATCGCTCATGATCCGGGCACCGTTTGTCTGAACCAGACCATGGCTTGAGCGGGCGTGTGTTCTTGCACCTAAATGTTCTCTGAAAAACCTCGGGCGACGATTTTTCGGCCGAGGTTTTTCGCTGTAATGGGGGGATTGGAAAAGGGGGCCATGGGCCCCTTTTTCAGAGTTTCCCGATAGAGGACAGGCAGTTTACTGGTTTTGCGCCGGTTGATGTTGGAACCAAGCGAGAGTAGCCTAGGCGCTTCTCGCTTCCGCTCATGCCCCGCACTTGTCCGCGGTGCGTGGCATTTTCAATCACCTACTCATACGGAAACTTCCCCATGAACGGCGCAGAAAGCCTGGTTCGCACGCTGCTCGCCAGCGGCGTAGATACGTGTTTCGCCAACCCCGGCACCTCCGAAATGCATTTCGTCGCCGCGCTCGACAAGGTCGAGGGCATGCGCTGCGTCCTCGGCATGGCCGAAACCGTGGTGACCGGCGCGGCCGACGGTTATGGCCGCATGGCGGGCAAGCCGGCGGCGACGCTGCTCCACTGCGGGCCGGGCTTCGCCAACGGCATCGCCAACGTGCACAACGCGCGCCGCGCGTTTTCGCCCATGGTCAACATCGTCGGCGATCACGCCACCTATCACCGTGCCTACGACGCGCCGCTCACCTCGGACACCGAAGGCCTCGCGCGCGCGGCCTCGCACTGGGTGCGTGCAAGCACCACGTCCGCGGCCGTTGGCGCGGACAGCGCCGCCGCGGTGCAGGCGGCCAATACCGCGCCGGGTCAGATCGCGACGCTGATCCTTCCCGCAGACACCGCATGGAACGAAGGCGGCGTGGTCGCCGCCCCGATGCCCGCGCCTGCGCGGCCCAAGGTCGCTCCGGACACATTGCGCACCATCGCGCAAGCGCTGCGCCGCAAAGAACCCGCGGTGCTGGTTCTCTCCGGCCACGCACTGTGCGAAGCGGGACTTGTTGCGGCGAACCGCGTCGCCCACGTCACCGGCGCGAAACTGCGCACGCCCACGCAGGTGGGACGCATGGCGCGCGGCCGCGGGCGCGTGCCGGTAGACCGGATCCCCTACATGGTGGATGCCGCGATCAAGACGCTTGCAGGAACCAAGCATGTCGTCCTCGTAGGCGCCAAGCCGCCGACCGGCTTCTTCGCCTATCCGGGCAAACCCAGCCTGATGGCGCCGCCCGATTCCGACACGCACGTCCTCGCGCGGCCGGAACAGGATGCGGTGGACGCCCTGAATGCGCTTGCGGACGAACTCGGCGCGCCGGCGAAGGTGGCGATACCGGAAGGCGCGATCAAGCCGCAGTTGGTGCAGGGAAAATTCGAACCCGAAGCCTTCGCCAGCACGCTCGCGGCGCTGCTGCCCGAGAACTGCATCGTCGCCGAGGACGGCGTGACCTCCGGGCGCGCGCTGTTCGCCCCGACCTTCAACGCCGCTCCGATGGACTGGCTGCAAAATACCGGCGGCGCGATCGGGCACGCCTTTCCCTGCGCCACCGGCGCGGCGATCGCCTGTCCGGATCGCAAGGTGGTGTGCCTGCAGGCCGACGGCGCCGGCATGTACTCGCTGCAATCGCTGTGGACCCAGGCGCGCGAAAAACTCGACATCGTCAACGTCGTGTTCGCCAACCAGATCTACAAGATCCTTATGGGCGAACTGGTCTCGGTGGGCGCGAAACCCGGCCACGCCTCGAACGAACTGTTCGACCTGGCGCGCCCGGCGCTCGACTGGGTCAAGCTTGCCGGCGGCATGGGCATGGAGGCGACGCGCGTGGATACGCTGGAGGGTTTTGCCGACGTGTTCAAATCGGCCTGCGGCCGCAAGGGACCGTTCCTGATCGAATTTCGTATTTAGGGAACATCCATCAATTGTCATTCCGAGGCCAGGGGCCGAGGAATCTGCTTTTTCCCGTTGCGTTAAGAAACAGAATCCTCGCGTCGCTCGCAATGACAATGTTTGGGAATTGCGCCTGGAAACTCAGGGCTTACCGAACAAGGCGCGCTCCAGTTTCGGATGCGCGGCGAAGCGTGCGATGAAATCGCTTTCGTCGCGGCCGCCCTTGGCGCGGATCACGCGGGCCAGTGCCCGCCTCTCGGCCAGGCTCCACCGCGACACTCCCGGCAGGGCAAACGCTACCAACGGGCTCCAGCGTTCCCAGGCGAGGCGTTCACCCGCGGTAAATCCGCGCAGCGAACGCACGCCTGTGAGTTGCAGCGTCGATTTGACGCAATCCGCGAGCACGGTTTCGCGCGATGCGCGCGCCCTGGCGAAGCCGTCGCCGATGCGCAGGCCCAGTTCCACTACCGGCGGCAGGCCGGGCGCGCGCGAACGGTCGAGATCGAACAGCATGTGCGACTCGGCCAGCTCACGCAGTGTCGCCGCGCTCGAGCGATGCGACGGATCGGCGCGCATGCGCGCGAGCTCCTTGCGCATGAGGCTGCGCGCACTTGCCGTGAGCGGCCTGAACCCGAGCTTGTAGTAGAACCACCAGACGCCGGTGGCGATCCCTTCGTCATTGCCCTTTCCCAGCTGGTACTGGTCGAAACTGAAGGACTCCGCGCCGAACAGGTGGCGCACCATCGCCAGGGTGCGCGCGACCGTGTAGGCCGCCTCGCCGCCGCGAAAGGTCGCGAAAACGTTGAACGTCATCGTCGCCGCACGCCCGGTCACGAACGCCTCGCCGTAGCCGATGGGCACGCCGTTGTGCAGGATCAGATAGCCGCTGGTCGCGGGCACGAGCGCGCGGCGCTCGGGGATGACGCCGATCAGGACAAAGGCGAGCCCGCCGCCGTCGTCGACCAGACGCACGTCGCGCGGGTTGCCGTAAGCGAAGGCGTCAAGGTCGCGCGAGCGTGTCACCATGGCGACACGCGCAAGTTCGATCAATTGCGCACCCTCGCGCGCCGACGCAAGGCGCACGCCGCGATAGATCCGCCCCAACTCCTCGCGCAAATCGGGGCGCGCGCGCCGCAGGGGCTGATGCTGAAACGCCATGGGCGCCGCAGCATGCCTGGCGCGGGTGCGCGAGGGCGTGTCCGGGCCGCTCGAGAGTTCGTAGGTCGGTTCTATGCCATCGTGAAACGCTTCGCGCGTGAAGCCGTCGCCGGGCATGGCTTCCATGCGCCGCGCAAGAAAAGACGCGTCACCCTCGCCGCGCGCGCGCAACCGGTCCATCGCCGCGAAGGCCGGCAGGTCGAGCGCCTTCAACGCAATCGACTCGGCCCAGGTGAGGAGCAACGGCAGCGCCGCAGACAGCTTGTCTTCCACCTCCGGTTCACTGCGATCGATTGCGATACGCTCGGGCCAGCGCCGCGCGAGCCAGCACAGCGTCGACCAGTAAAAGCGGTAGCGGATCGCCGTCCCCGCGATCCCCGAGTCGGTGAGTTCCTCGCGCGCGCGCCCGAGGTCGGCGCGTTTGGCAAAGCCTGCCAGCATGCGCTCAACCTGGGCGAGAACCCGCGCATCGTCCGGGTAGGCGCGCAAAAAACACAGCACCTCGTGCAGGCGCAGGACCACGCCGGCGGAGCGCAATTTGGCGCGCGCAAGACGGCGCAGCAGCGCCAGTTTGGATTCGGCGCTTTGCGCGCCGTAGTGGTCCTTGATGCGCTCCAGCGCGACAAGCGTAGCGGTCGTCATGAATCCCCCAAGCGGTGAATCGAACTCGCGTGCCGGACGACGGCGGGCGCCCGAATAGAGAGGCTAGTGCGATGACATGTTAATTTCGAAGCATGTCTGTGTTGTAGGTGTAGGAGCGAGCTTGCTCGCGAATTCCACGATTCGCGAGCAAGCTCGCTCACCACGAAGTGGTGAGCCAGACGGTTAAGTTGCGCGCCACAATGTTTCCAAATTAAGGTGTCTTCGTACTAGCGCCTCTGAAGTATCGCTTCTATCGTCTCCTGCACCGCCAAAGCCTCGGCGAAGCTGGGAAGCGTGTGCGCTCTTCCTCCTGTCATGGCGGCGAGTTGATCGAGTTGAGCGGCTTGACCCACCTGCCGGTTGCTCTGTGCCGTTCCCTCGTCAACCCATGCGCCTTCGCCCCGGCGCCGGCGCAGGCCGAACCAGTCGTGCAGCTCGATTGCCCCGGCGCTGCCTGTCAGCGTCATGCGATTGAAGTCCGGATGGCTGCCGCCGACCCTGGCTTCGATCGCCACCGGCACGCCGCCCGCATCCAGGCGCGCGCTCAGCGCCCGCTCCGCGCCCACGCCGTCGGCGGGGTAATCCGGCTTGGCCTCCACCACCGCGGCCTTGCCCAGCGCGCGCTGCAGCACGAAGACGAAATGCGACAGCACCTCGCGCGAAAATCCGCCTTCGGCGCGTTCGGACAGCCAGCGCCCGGCCGCTGATTGCCAGGTGCGCGGCCATCGATCGAAGGCGAGTTCGATTTCAACGTGTTTCGGCTCGCCGATGGAGCCGTCCCGGACGGCCGCCGCCATGGCGGCCAGGCCAGGGGAAGAGCCCAGGGAAAAATTGACCGCGGAGCGCAAGCCCTCCGCCTCGATGCGGGCGATGGCCTTCCGCCCCGCGGCGAAATCGACGGTAAGCGGCTTCTCGCAAAAGACGGCAAGGCCGGCGTCGAATCCCTGGTGCGCATAATCGAGATGGCTCGCAGGAGGCGAGGCGATGTAGAGGCCTTTCAGTCCGGGCGTCGCGATGACCTCCGCCGGCGTTGCGGCGATTTCGAGCGCCGGATAGTTCTTTCTCACGTCGGCGACGACCGCCGGATTCGGGTCCCAGGCCACGACCGCGCGCACCCGTGGATGCTCCATCATGCGCGCCAGCATGCGCTGGCCCATGACGCCCAGGCTGATGATGCCGATCTGTTTGAGTTCGCTCATGCGGGAAAGCTTATCAGAATGCCGTCGTCGGTCAAGAAAGCGATCCGCGGGCCGAAGCAGACCACGAAAAGCGGGCGCATAATAGGTTTAATTCACGCATTGAACCCCTCGGCTGCCCCTCAGAATTGCATCGTTCCTGCCGATAATGCACTCGGCGGTTATCACCCCGGGAGGGCGTGATCGTACCGGGAGCCGGGCAACGTGATTCGAACCTTCGGAAGCCCATTCTAGGACAGGTGTGGCAGCGTATTCCAAGACCGGCGTAGAGTCCGCCAAGCGCGCAATTTTCAGGATTGCCGCGCTTTTTTCATTGCTTGTCGGATTCTGGGTTTTCATCCAGAGCGGAATTCCGTTTGCGGTGGTGCTCGATCTGCAAGTCGAGCGCGTCACCTGGCTGCAGACCCTGAGCGGATGGCTGTTCGTCTTCTCCTCCGGCTGGCTGCTGTATCTTCTGGTCTATCGGACGCTGAGCGCGATTTCGCGGGCGGAAGAGGGCTTGAAGCTGCGCGACCGGGCGATCGAATCCAGCGTCAACGCGATCTGCATCACCGACAATCTCGCCCCCGACAATCCCATCGTCTACGTCAATCCCGCGTTCGAGCGCATCACCGGCTATTCGAGCCAGGACGTGCTCGGCCGCAACGCCCGCCTGCTGCAGGGCACCGACATCGCGCAGCCTGAGCTCATCACGGTGCGCGCGGCCCTGCACGACGAGCGGCCCTGCCACGTCGTGCTGCGCAATTACCGCAAGGACGGCAGCATGTACTGGAACGAGCTGCACGTCGCTCCGGTGCGAAACGACGCGGGCGCGGTGACCCACTATATCGGCGTGCACAGCGACATCACCGATGCCAAGACGCACCAGGACGAACTCGCGCGCCAGGCCAATCACGACTCCCTCACGGGACTGCCGAACCGCAATCTGCTCTGGGACCGCATACAGGGCGCCTGCGCGCGCGCGCAGCGCTACGGCAATTTTTCGGCGGTCGCGTTTCTGGACATCGACAATTTCAAGGTCGTCAACGACAGCCTCGGCCACACCCTCGGCGATCACCTGCTTCGCGCGGTCGCCTCGCGCCTGCAATCGGCGCTGCGCGCCACAGATACCGTGGCGCGGCAAGGCGGCGACGAGTTCGTGCTCGTGCTCTGCGACCAGCAAAGCGAGCAGCAGATCGCGGGCGAGTTGCGGCGGATAGTGGAATTGTTCGCAAAACCGTTTTCGGTCGAAGGCAGGGACGTCTTCGTGACCGCGAGCATAGGCGCCGCGCTGCATCCGCAGGACGCCAAGGATCCGGAATCGCTGATGAAAAGCGCCGAACTGGCGATGTACCGCGCCAAGGAATCCGGCCGCAACACCTATCAACTCTACACCGTGGAAATGCAGACCAGGGTGATGGAGCGCCTGGCCCTCGAGAGCAGGCTGCGGCGCGCGGTGGAGCTGGGCGAATTTGAGCTTTATTTCCAGCCGCAGGTGGATTTGCGCACCAACCGCGTATTCGGCTGCGAGGCGCTGATACGCTGGAGACAGCCCGAGCTGGGCATGGTTTCCCCGGCGAAGTTCATCCCGCTGGCGGAAGAAACAGGCTTGATCGTGCCCATCGGCGAATGGGTGTTGCGCACGGCATGCCGGCAGTGCAAGGTCTGGCAGGATGCCGGGTTGCCGCAGGTCGCCGTGGCGGTCAACATCTCGGCGCGGCAATTCCGGGAAAAGAACCTGTTTCAGCTGGTCGAGACCATACTCGCCGAAACCGGTCTCTCCCCCAACCTGCTCGAACTGGAGGTCACCGAGAGCGTCATCATGCACGACGCGCAGCAGGTGATCGCATCGCTGGAGGCGTTTCGGGAGATGGGCGTGCGGCTCTCGGTGGACGATTTCGGCACCGGTTACTCCAGCCTGAGTTACCTCAAGCGCTTCCCCGTGGACCGGCTGAAAATAGACCAATCGTTCGTGCGCGACCTCAGCACCGACGCCGACGACGTGGCGATCGCGCAGGCGATCATCACCCTCGGTCACACGCTGAACCTGCTCGTGATCGCCGAGGGCGTGGAAACCCCGGAGCAACTCGCGTTCCTGCGCAAGTATCAGTGCGACGAAATGCAGGGTTACCTGTTCGGCAAGCCCATGCCTGCGGAGGAATTCGGAAAGCTGCTCGAGTCCGGCCGCACGCTTGCGCCCTAGCCGCGGCGGGCGCACGCGGTGCGCAATTCCGCTAAAGTGCGGAACATGGCGCATGAACATCATCATCAAGCTCACGGACACGGACACGGACAAGACGACGGGGGAGGGCACGACCGCGCGTTCGCCGCAGGCATCGCGCTGAACCTCGGTTTCGTCGCGGTGGAGTCGGTGTACGGCGTGCTGTCGCACTCCATGGCGCTACTCGCGGACGCCGGGCACAATCTGAGCGACGTCCTGGCGCTGGCTCTCGCCTGGGGAGCCAGCGTCCTCGGCCGCCGCGGGCCTTCCCAGCGCTTCACCTACGGCCTGCGCAGCTCCTCCATCCGGGCCGCGCTGGTCAACGCCATGCTGCTGATGCTGGTGGTCGGCGCCATTGCCCTGGAGGCGGTCCAGCGCCTGATGAATCCGGTCCCGGTCGCCACCATGACGGTGATCTGGGTGGCCTTGTGCGGCATCCTGGTCAACGGCGCGACCGCACTGCTTTTCCTGCGCGATCGTGAGCACGACTTGAACGTGCAAGGAGCGTTCCTGCACATGGCGGCCGATGCCGCCGTCTCCCTGGGGGTGGTGCTCGCCGGAGTGGGGATGCTGTACACAGGATGGAACTGGCTCGATCCGGCGATGAGTCTCGTCGTCGCGGCGGTCATCGTCGGCAGCACCTGGGGGCTGCTGCGCGATTCGGTGAACTTGTCGCTGCATGCGGTTCCGCCGCGAATCGACAGCGCGCTGGTCAGGCGCTATTTTTCCGGGCTGGAGGGCGTCGCCGAAATCCACGACCTCCACATCTGGGGCATGAGCACGACCGAAACCGCGCTGACGGTGCACCTGGTCATGCCCGGCGGACATCCCAGCGACGGCTTCATGACGCGGACCGGGAACGAATTGCGCGAGCGCTTCGGCATCGGGCATGCCACGATACAGGTCGAAACAGGCGATGCGCTCCACCCCTGTCCGCTCGCGCCGGACCACGTCGTATAACTCCCAGTCTAGGCCAGCTCGCACTCCAGGCCGAATCCGGCGCCGGTATCCTGCGCCAGCGTCTTTGCGAGATACGGCATGGCGCTTTCCAGTGCTTCGGGCAACAGCCATGGCGGATTCAGAATAAACATGCCGCTGCCATGCAGGCAGAAGCCGTCGCCCGCAGGCTTTCTCACCGTGAGCGTAACGTGCAGCCAGTCCTTTTCCTGCAGTTGTTTCAGCTGCTCCGGCAGCTGGCGCGATTCGCGCCGTTGCACCTGCGGATACCAGACCGCATAGACGCCGGCACGAAAGCGCTTTTGCGCGTCGCGCAGGGCCGACAGCACATGGCGGTAGTCGCCCTTGTCTTCGTATGAGGGATCGATCAGCACCAGGGCGCGGCGCGACGGCGGCGGCAGCACCGCCTGCAGACCGGCGAAGCCGTCAGCCGCCTGCACCATCACGCGCGGTGCGTCACCGCGAAAATATTGCTGCAGCAGCTGGCTCTCGGTGCTGTGCAATTCGAACAGGCGCAG
>JAPLRD010000360.1 GCA_026399375.1 Pseudomonadota bacterium | reverse complement strand
GGGGCGCAAGGGACGGCACTTCGTCGTGTTCCGAGTTGATTCTACTCACGGTAATCACATCATCGACGTGCTGCGATTGCTTCACGACAGCATGGATCTGCCGCGCCAGCTTCCGGCTGCAGACGAAGGCGAATAAGCCTGACTGAGCGCAATGCCTGCGTAGCCGGGGAAAAGCGCTAGAAGCAAGGCCTAGAATAAGAGGCTGATATCATTAGATAAAAAATAATGGATACCGACTGTTCACATTCCTTATTGCCGCCAGACCACGTAGCAAACTGGTCTCTGACCAGTAAGACAAACCCTGCAAAGCGCCAATGTTTGCAGGGTTTTTCTTCGGTACCTGTTGACCTCGCTTTTTCCCAAAACGCCTATTCTGGCGTCTTAAGGGCGGTTTCTCTCAGAACCTGTTGACTACGGGTTTTTGGTACGCATTTTGAAATCGCCTTTGATCGTTGGCGAATTTCAAAAAAGCCGAATGAGTTTGTGATGGGGTAATTCTGGGTACCAGGAGGTATGTCAACACTAACTTCCTCGTTGATTGACAGGCGATTGTCGAGGCTGGGCGATTTGGCTTCTCTATACCTGACGCTGGCCAGATGGCGGAACCGGCCAACTGCAGTCGTTGATGATCCACGAAGATCGAACTACGGGACGTCCGCTCCGCGCTAGATTGCTGCCTTTCACCCACAGTAGCCTATAAACCGTCTCCGACAGGTTAAAGAACTGGTTCCCGTGCCTTCAAGCTCGGCCGAGCACGCCCCGCAAGAAATACCCAACAACAACCATTTCGGGTATCACGAGCGAAAAGCGTTCGAAAACTTCCTTCAATCGTGCCGAGGTCAGACTGGGGTCAACCACAATATCGTGGCGCAGGACAAGTTCGGCGGCCATCCGCACTATTCCCTCATGAAACCTTTGTAATTGAAAGCTCCATGCGCAAGTCGAGGTTTCACTTCGCGCACAGCCAGTTCCAGCATTGGCGGCCAATATGCGATGTTTCGATACAGAGTTGGCACCAGTACCGCCCCGCCTTGGCCAGCGCCTTTTCCGAAGCTATCCACAAGAGCACGGGAATGCGCGTCGAGCGCATCCATGTTCGGGATCGGGGCGATTGGCGGAATGGATACGGGCGGGATCCAGTTACCCAAGCGGGTCTTGGCCGCGTTGTGTGATGTGTCCCCTGTGCGGGCGGCGCTGATCGAACAAACGACGGCGTAGTTGACGGGATTGGCGCGATTGTAGGCATCGAGCACGTTTCCTGCGCGCTCGAGCTCGGCCGCACCTAGCGCACGCAAGTCAGCGGTCGGGTTGGGCACCACATCATTGCACGCATCACACGCAATCTTCCATGCCCCCTCCTGCAATTCCCCGCACTCGAGAAGCGGCGAGACAGACTGCCACACCGCTCGCAGCGCCCCGGGGTACGTGGCCAGGTGACGATAGATCAGAGTCACCAAAGGCCCACCGCTAAGGCGTCGGATTTGTTCGTATAGGTGAGCAACCTCACCGGTCGCGGCCTCCGCAGTGACTTCGGCGATGTAGTTCATTTTTGAGTTTATGGTCCCTCTCCCTGTCGAGCAAAGTGTCAACTAGCGCTGCGAATTATCAACAGACTCCTTATTCACGGAATGTCCACAATCTAGTCCAATGTCACGGCAGCGAAGGTCAACATAAGAGTTCGGTGAGTGCGTCGT
>JAPLRD010000148.1 GCA_026399375.1 Pseudomonadota bacterium | reverse complement strand
GGAAAGCTGGATGTCCTCCGACATCTGGCGCAGGTTCGGCGCCCGGCCTTCCTTCAGCGCCGGCAGGCCCCTGCGGATGTTGCCTTCGTCGAAGTACTTGTTGCCGCTGATCACGACCTTGCCGATCACGCCCTCGGTCACCAGCAGGCGCACCACGCCGCCGGTGAGCTCCTGCTCCGGCACATACACCTGCACCGTGCTGAAGCCCTTGCCCCGATAGACGCGCTCGAGCGATTCGAGCGCTTTCTGAATGTCGCCGTAGACGCGCTTTTTCCCCACCTGCGGCGCCACGGCACGCTGCACTTCGGCGTCGGACAGCAGGGTGTTGCCTTCGATCTTGAAGCCGACGATGTCAAACGAATCGTCCTGGGCGAGGCAGGGAGCAACGGCGATGCCCGAGAGAAGAAAAGCCAGGGTGCAATTAAGTATGTTTTTTTTCATACACCGTTTCCCCAAGTGGAAAAGCGAGCCTCAACATTTTCGCGTGCTCGTTACGCAATATCAATATCCTTGCGAAATATCAGGTAAAACCCGGCTCCTTCAGCAGAGACGTTGGCTTAAGAAATGTTAAACATCGATTCATACTTATAAAACAGTAAGTTAAATGATACACATGTCAAACCACATAATCAAGCGATCAGGCAAACGAATTCTTCGAACTTTCCGCCAGGGCCGCGGGGAATATCGCCATCGAAATATGCAAAGCGCAATCGGAATGGGAAACCGAGCGCTTCACGAACGACCCTGGCCAATTGCGCTTCCTGCTCCGCGGTCAGCGGCGAGTCGGAAACCAGGCGCACTTCCACCAAATCGCGCTCGCACTGTACCAGTTGGTACTGCGTGATCGGCGCGATGTCGCGATAGCGATAAGTGCCGACCAGGGCCCAGTGTGTAGTTCCGTCGGGCAGACGCACCATATTGCGCTCGCGACCGACGATTCGCTTGAGCGCGGGCAGGCCGCGGCCGCAACCGCAGGCATCCGCCATTTCGGCATAATCGCCCAGATCGTATCGGATCAGGGGCGTGGCAAGATTGTGCAAGTCGGTGACCACCACCCGACCGATTTCGCCCGGAGCGCATGGCTCTCCCTGCTGATCCAGTATCTCGACGATCATGCTCTCGGCCATGACGTGGTAGAGCCCGCTCACCGGGCATTGCTGCGCAATCACCCCGACTTCCTCGGAACTGTAGACATCGCAGATGTCCACACCGAGCACCCTGCGCGCCGATTCACGGATCCCGCCGCTCAGCGTCTCTCCGATCGTGCGTATCTGGCGCAATCTGGCAAGTCGCTGTCCGCGCCGCTCGAACAGATTGAGCAATGCGGCCAGATCGGTCGGGTAGACCAGCAGGTAATCCGGATTGATGGATACTAGCCAATCGTATTGCTGGGCCAAATCTGCGGTAATCGCAAACGCATGTGACGTACCGGTTTCGAACAGCAGTGCTGCCGGTGGACCCCAGGTCGGCAAATCCACCCCACCGGCGTCGACAAACGCGCGAATAAATGCGAGCTTGCTTCGGAAATCGCGCTGCTGCCAGAGATGTTCACGCAAAGTCATCGCCATCCACATCAAACGATTGATGGCGGTGCGCTTGACCAGTACGGGTTCGCCACTGGAACCCGAACTGCGCCCTTCGGCAACCGGTGCATGCGCGCGCGGAATCTGCGTGCAAAAAAGTGTCTCGCCTGCCGACTGCAGGTGGCGCCGCCGCATCACGGGCAGCCGGCGCAAGCCTTCCTCGGTGGCCAAGTGTTCAGGCCGCAATCCCGCCGCCTGCATGCGCCCGCGAAAATACGGGGAGTACGTTTCCGCATGCCTAGCGGTATGAACAAGCTGCTCATGCTGGCGCCGAACCAGTGCATCTGCAGGCAGCCACTGCGTATTTTCCAGCTGGTACATCAGCGCGGCAAGATAAGCAGCCTCGCCTGCAGGCAGCGGCGGCCAGGCAATGCCGGCCACCGAGCTCAACGACGCGTCAAATGCGGCAGCATTCGGTTTCATTTGCCCGCTTCCAGCACGAGCATGGGACAACGTTCAGACAACTCGTACGATCCGCACAGCAGATCGATCTCCGCGAGGCAATGCGGAAGCGCTCCACGTACCTGAGATAACGTGGGGTAGCTAAGCGCGATCCAATTCGGCAGTATGCGCAGACAGGCATTGGTCACGCGAACAGACTCCACGACGTCGAACAACCATTCTTCCGCAGGTGGACGCAATCTATCGCAAGCGCCGACTGCGCGCAATCAGGATGCGGCGTGGTCTGCATGAAGTAGAATCGGCGAGATGTCATAGGCCGCGAGGCGCAGATGGTTGAACAATTGCGTGAACCGCTCGAAGAAAGCGCGCCCCTCGGACGCCGGCTCGCCGGGCAGCTGTGCCGCAGGGATCCCGCCAGCGGGGACAGCTGTGCCTGGTGCCACGGCATCTGGCAGTACCTGAGGCTGATGGGGCTCGCCGCCGCGCCGGAACATCACGCGGATTTCTACCGCCGCGCCCTGCAGTCGACGAGAGGTGCCGGCGCCGCGCCGCGCGTGCTGGTCAGCGGCGCGGCGGACTATTCGATGCTGGCGCACGTGCTTGCGATCTATCGCGAAAGCGGGATCGAACCGGCCGTGACGGTCGTGGACGAGTGCGAAACGCCGCTGGCGCTCAGCCGCTGGTACGCGGAACGCGAGGCGGCAAGCATCGAGTGCGTCCGCTGCGACATCCTCGATTACACCGCAAGCACGGAGTTCGACGCCATATGCACCCACTCCTTCCTGGTGCAGTTCTCGCCCGAACAGCGCATCCGCCTGCTGCAGCGATGGCGGCAACTGCTGCGCCCGGGGGGCTCGGTCATCACCGTTACGCGGATACGGCCCGGCGCCGGTGAAGGGCGCGCCGGGTTTTCCCCCGAGCAGGCGCAGGCGTTCCACGCCACGGTCCTGCGCAAGGCGGAGGCGATGCGCGAGCGATTGCAGATCGATCCGGCGGAACTGGCGCGCGAAGCCGGGATCTACATGAGCGGACAGCGGCCCTGGCCGGTGCGCTCGCGCGAAGAAATCCTGCAACTGTTCGAACGCGCCGGGTTCCGGGTGGATGAATTGTCCGATGCGCCGTCTGCCGCGGCGCCGGAGCTGCTGCCGAACGCGCCTGCGGTCCCGGGCAGCGGCGAGCGGGTGCAGATCATCGCGACCCGCCTGTGACACTGGTTGGAATTTCGCAGATGAAATCCTCGTACTTGCCGCCGGCGCTGCGCGCGATCTGTTCGCGGTAGGCGAACCTCAGGCGAAAACCCGGCGGCATCCGCGACAGGATCATCCGGCGCAGACCCTCCTCCTGCTCCATCGAAAGCGCGGACTCGGTCACCAGCCGCGCCTCTAGCCATTCATGATCGATCTGCGCCAACTGGCATTGCTTGATCGGCGCGATCTGCGCCAGCGAGCGCGTTCCGAACGCGGGCCAGTAATGATCGCCCGCAGCCGTCACCAGCATGTTGCGCACCCGTCCCGCAATACGGCGCAGCACCGGCAGCCCTCTGCCGCACGCACACGGTTCGCCGGGTTCGGCGTAGTCGCCCAGTTCATAGCGAATGAGGGGCATCGCGAAATTGTGCAGCGAAGTGACGACCACACGCCCGAGCTGCCCGGGTGCACAAGGCTCGCCGCGTTCGTCGAGAATCTCTACGAATACGCCTTCCTCCTGCAGGTGATAGTGATCGTGCTCCGGGCATTGCAGCGCGATATATCCGACTTCCTCCGCGGAATAAACGTCGGTCACCGGCACCGCCCAGGCCTGCCCGCAAAGTTCGCGCGCCTCCGGCGTCAGCACTTCGCCCAGCGTCCGCACTTCGCGCAGCTGCGAAAGGCGGTTTCCTCCGGCGATAACCAGCTTCGCCAGTTCGGCCGCGATCGACGGATAGGTCATCAGATATTCGGGCTGCTGCTGTTCCAGCCAGCGCAACTGGGTCTGTATATTGTCACGCACTCCGAGGACGACCGACGGGCCGTCTGCCACCAATCCTCTGGTCGCCTGCCCCCAGTGATCGAACGCGCCCGCGGCAATGCCGTGGCGTATGGTTGCCAGCTTGCAGCGCAAGTCGCGGCGGTGCCATGCATGGTCGCGCAAGGTGAAGGCGTTCCAGAACAAACCGGACAGTTGCGACTTGAGAATTCGAGCGGGGGTCCCGGTCGAGCCGGAGCTTTGCGATTCTCTGATACCGCCGTGGCCGGGCGGAATGTTTTCGCTTTTCAGATTCTCGAATTGTTCCTGCAAGTCGCGCCGCTTGAGGATGGGCAGGCCGGCGAAACGCTCTGGCGTAAGCGGCACCGCCGCATTATGGCCAGCGCTCCAGCACTCACGATAGTAGGGAACAGTGGCCAGCGCATGTCGTAGGACGGCCTCCAGTTGCCGCAGCTGACGCTCGCGCAGTTGAGCAAGTGTCAGCCACTGCGTTCGCTCGAACTCGAACAGAAGCGCGAGCACGGTCGCGCCGTTCGGAGCGGGAAACGCCGGCCATACGGTACCCGGCACTGCGCTCTGAAATCGCCAGGAAAGAGCCCCTTCGACCCCTTTCACTGGCGGCTGAACCGCGGCTCCCTGAGCGTGCCCGCCAGCGTCAGGTTCGCCCGCGCCTGCGCCACCGGCGACTTGAGTTCCACCACGAAGCGGCCGTTCAGATTCTTCCTCGCGTCCGCATCGACGCTGCCGTTCAGCGACACCGGGCCTGTTGCGAGCCGGAGCTGCTGCGCCTGGGTCTTGCCGCTTTCGCGCACGAAACTTCCCGTGAGTTCGGGGAAAGACGTCTTGCCGCCGATGCCGCCGCCCTGCAGCAGCCGCGCCAGGTCCACGCCGACCAGGGTCCCCTTGAGCACGGAGAACGTTCCCTCCAGCCTGGGGGAAACAAAAAGCTCGTCGTAGGATTTCGCCCGCATCGAATACACCGCCTTTCCTTCGAGCATCCCTTCCTCGAGCAAGCCGGGGAGGACCGTGCCCGGTTCCATCGCCCTCGCGCTTACCTCGCCGCCCATGGTCCAATCCGCGCCCCATTTGAGATCGGCGTTTCCGGACAGGAACCCGCCGTTGATCCCGCCTTTGAATTCGCTCATGCGGAGCTGGCCGCGGCTGAACGTGCCCTTGGCGCTGAAACCTTCCAGCATGAATGCGGGACCGAACGGTGTCGCGAACACATTGGTCTCGACTTCGAACTGCGCGCCCCCGTCTTTCGGCTCCAGCAGCAGGTTCGTCTTGTGGTCCGGCGTCTCCAGAGAAATGTTCTTCCATGCGCCGTCTTCGCCCATCGAAATTTTCGCGTCGAGCACGGGCAGGATGATGGTCTTCGAATTGAGCTTCCCGTTCTTTGCGATGATGCTGGCGACTTTGAGGTTTTGCCCCTGCGGTTTGCCGAAGAACAGTGCGATCAACCCCTCCTCGCTCAATACCGGCGATTCGAACTCGATCGATCTGAACGCCTTCTTCTCGCCGAACATGCTGCCCAACTCGGGCACCGCCTTGACTCTCTGCGCGCTCAGTTGCCCGTCGCCGCCGGCGGTCACACCGTCAAGACGCCAATGCGGCAGCGGCACCAGCGACAGATGCAGTGCCTTGATTTTCACCGGCTGCTGCAAATGCTCGCCGGCCAGCTTTTCGAACTGCGGGATGTAGCCTTCAAACGAAACCAGGTGGACCAAGCCGAGCCCCGCGATCAGCAGCAGAAACAGCACAATGGCAACCGGCTTGCCCCATTTGATCGGTGCGCGATACACCGGCGCAACTTCGGGAGCGGCGACCTTCGCCTTGGGGGCAGCGGCCTTCGCCACGGCATTCGCGTGCATCGCAGCCGCGGCCGCGACGGGTTCCCGCGGCTTGACCTTCGGCCGGTCTTCCGTGCGCGGCGACGGCGCGGGCGCAGCGCCCGATTTCTTTGCGGCAGCCTCCTCCGCCTCGAGTTCCTTTTCCATCTCGGCGAAATGGCGCTCGGTATCCTCGTTCTGCGCCTTGAGTTTCGCCTGTTCCTCAGCGTACTCGCGCTCCCACGCCGTCACCTGGTCCGCCGTGTGTTCCACGACCGCCCCTTGCTCCGACGCGCCTTCGCCCTTGCGGTCCGATTTGTCTTCGCCACGCTCCGCCGCTGCTTCGGCCGCTTTGCGCTCACTTGCCTGTGCTTCGCTTAGTGCCTGTTCTTGGGCTTTTCTGAGCGATTCCGCCATATCGACGACAGGCGATTTCGCCTCTGTAACGGCTGTCACGAGCCTTTCCTTCGGCTTCGATGGCGTACCAGCGCCCAGCGCGGCGTCCAGATCGATTTCGATATTCACGAAATCGTCGAGCGTGGGCTGCGCATTTGCCGGCGCCTTCAGGCTCGCCTCCGCGTCGCGTCGCGCTTTTTCTTCCGCCTCCTTCAGCGCTTTCTGCTCCGCCTCGCGCTTTTCCTGCGCCATCCTCTGCGCCCGTTCCTCGGCTTCCAGGCGCGTGCGCTCCTCCGCCGCTTTGCGCGTCCTCTCCTCGGCCTCGCGCAAGGCCTGAGCCTCCGCTTCCTGGCGTGCACGCTCCTGATCGCGCCTTACACGCTCCGCGTGTTCCTTTGCTTCACGCTCCGCGTGTTCCTTTGCTTCACGCTCCGCGTGTTCCTTCGCTTCACGCTCCGCGTGTTCCTTCGCTTCACGCTCCGCGTGTTCCTTCGCCTCACGTTCCGCGTGTTCCTTCGCCTCACGCTTAGCGCGTTCACTCGCCTGGCGCTCTGCCTCTTCCTTGGCCTTGCGTTCCGTTTCGTCGCGCGCCCTGCGTTCTTCTTCCAGCTTGGCGCGCAATTCGTCCGCTTCGCGCTGTGCCTTTTCCGCCGCTTCCTTGTGCTCGCGCTCCGCCTTTTCCTTGGCGCTGCGCTCCGCTTCCTCGCGCGCCTTGCGCTCTTCTTCCAGCTTGGCGCGCAATTCATTCGCTTCGCGCTGCGCTTTTTCCGCTATCTCTTTACGCTCGCGCTCCGCTTCTTCCCTGGCCCTGCGCTCCGCTTCGTCGCGCGCCTTTCGCTCTTCTTCCAGTTTGGCGCGCAACTCGTCGGCTTCGCGCTGTGCCTTTTCCGCGGCTTCATTGCGCTCGCGCTCTACCTCTTCCCTGGCTTTGCGTTCAGATTCCTCGCGCTCCCTGCGCTCTTCTTCAAGTTTGGCGCGCAGTTCGTCCGCTTCGCGTTGCGACTTTTCCGCGGCTTCCTTGCGCTCGCGCTCCGCCTCTTCCCTGGCTTTGCGTTCCGCCTCGTCGCGCGACCTGCGCTCTTCTTCCAGTTTGGCGCGCAGCTCGTCCGCTTCGCGCTGCGCCTTTTCCGCCGCCTCCTTGCGCTCGCGCTCCGCTTCTTCCTTGGCCTTGCGTTCCGCTTCCTCGCGCGCCCTCCGCTCATCTTCGAGCCTGGCGTTCATCTCGGCTTCGAGGCGCGAACGCTCCTCGGCTTCCTTGCGCGCGCGCTCTTCGGCCGCTATTCGTGCTTGTTCCTGTGCTTTGGCGCGTTCCTCCGCCTCTTTTCGCGCGGCTTCCTCGGCTTCGCGCCGCGCACGATCTTCAGCATC
>JAPLRD010000107.1 GCA_026399375.1 Pseudomonadota bacterium | reverse complement strand
CCCCGCGGGCGTCGTCATCACCACCAGGGTGTTGCCGGCATGAATGTCGAAGTCATCCCCGGGGTTGAATTTCCATTCGTCCTGCGCGCGCACCGCGAGCAGGATGAAATCGCGCCGGTTCAGCTTGAGCGCGCCTATGGTCGCCGCGCCGAAACTCTGGGGAAGCTGCACTTCCTCCACGCGCAGCGCATTGTCCGCACGCAGCATTTCGTCCAGAAAGCTCACTACCTGCGGCCGGATCATGGAGGAGACGATGCGCATGCCGCCGGTGAAATCGGGAGAAACGATGGCGTCGGCGCCGACTTTGCGTATCTTGTCGATGTAGTTGACCTCGTGGCAGCGCGCCACCACGCGCGCCTCCGGCTTGAGCAGTTTGGCCGAGAGCGTGATCACCAGGTTTTTGCTGTCGTCCCCGGTGACCGCGAACACTCCCGCCGCGTGCTCTATGCCCGCCTCGAGCAGCGCGCTGTCCTCGCTGCTGTCGGCGTGCGTGCACAGGGCGCTGGGACATTTCTCCATGTAGTGCTCGATGGCTTCCTTGCTGCTCTCGATGACGACGTAGGGGCGTCCGGTGGCCTCGAGTTCGTGCGCGACGTTGGTGCCGACGCGGCCGATGCCGCAGATGATGTAATGCTGCCGCAGTGCCGCAATGCTTTTTCGCATCTTTCGCCTCCGTAATGCCTGGTTCATGTCGCCTTCGAGGATGAAGGCGGTGAGTGAGGAAATCAGGTAAGTGGTCACGCCGATGCCGATCAGCGCGATGCCGATGGTGAACACGCGCCCGCCCGGGGACTGGCTGAGGTCGACGATTTCCCCGTAGCCGATGGTGGCGACGGTGATGAAGGTCATGTAAAGCGAATCCAGCCATGTCACCTGCGCGCCGCCGATGATCTTGTAGCCGACCATGCCGATCAGGTTGACGCAAACCAGAGCCAGCGCCGGGGCGGCGAAGCGCTGGTAGACGCGCCGCGCGATGGTATCGGCGGGCAGGTTGGAAACGCCCTGCTCGATGGTATCAGTCTGCATGTTTGCCGCGTAACTGCCGGCGCCGGCGCCAGGCGTGGATCACGTGGGCGCGCCAGCCGATCTGCACGCAGGCGAAACCGAGCGCAGCCAGGGTCAGGGCCAGCGCCACGAGACCGACCGCGAGCGGGGTGCCCATGCCCATGATCCAGCGCAGGAACGCATCCAGCGAAGCGCCCCATTCCGACCACTGAAACTCGGGCGGCGGCGTGAATGCTTTGCCCTCGCCGCCCATGAGCAGCCTGCCATACAGATAAGCGAGCACGTACAGCGGGCCGATGGTGAAGGGATTGGTGTACAGCGTCGTGGCGAGCGCAACCGGCAGGTTGACCCGCAGTGGTATGGCGAGCAGCGCCGCGGTCACCATCTGCAGCGGGCCCGGCACGAGGCCGGAGAACATGCCGACCGCGACTCCGCCCGCCACCGAGTGACGGTTCAGGTGCCACAGGTTGTGATGCTGCAGAAAGCCGCCGAAGCGCGCGATGTGCCTGTTGTTGCGCACGGTCTCGTGGCTGGGCAGATATTTCTTGAAGAACTTGCGCGGCATCGGATCGGCAGTGAAGATCACTGTTTCCATGCTGCAATTGTAAGAGGTTTTTACAATACGAGGGGATTACTCCCCTCGTGCTCCCCTAGTGTACTGCGCCGTAAATAGTAGAACTTAATTGCGACCCACATGTCTCTCTTGTTACAAGGGAGGGACGATGCGAATGGCTCCGCAGGTGATGATGACGACCGAACAACGGGCGCAACTGGAGGCGTGGGCCAATGGGCGTCGCGTTCCAGTGCGCCTGGCGCAACGCGCCAAGATTGTGTTGCTTGCCTCCGATGG
>JAPLRD010000330.1 GCA_026399375.1 Pseudomonadota bacterium | reverse complement strand
GAGGCAGTCTCAGCGCCGCACAAAATCAAGGGAAAGGTATTCTCGAAAACCACTCTTGAAATAGAATTCTCAATAAGCTACCATTCAATGAGTTTTGAGAATTTCGGGGGTTGCTATGTTGATCGGCTATGCGCGCGTTTCGACCACAGATCAGAATTTGGATCTCCAGGTCGATGCCTTGACGAAAGTCGGATGCGAAAAAATCTTCGAAGACAAAATCAGCGGGACTCGTGCCGACCGCCCTGGCCTCGCTCGAGCCATGGAATTACTGCGCAAAGATGACACGCTGGTGGTCTGGAAACTTGATCGACTCGGGCGCAGCGTGAAGAACCTCGTCGATCTCGTCGCCGATCTGCAAAAGCAAGGCATTCACTTCAAGAGCCTGACGGATTCGATTGACACCGGAACGCCGTCTGGCCGCTTCTTTTTTCACGTCATGGCCAGCCTCTCCGAAATGGAACGAGAACTTACCGCTGAACGTACACGCGCAGGGCTTGAGGTCGCTCGGCAACTGGGCCGCAAGGGCGGCCGAAAGCGGCAAATGACGGACAGCAAGATTGAGTCTGCCAAGAAATTGCTCGCCAATGGAATTCCGCCGAGAGACGTGGCCGCAAACCTCGGCGTATCGGTACCCACGTTGTATCGCTGGATTCCGGCATCGACAACTGCACCATAGACGTCTGGTAATGCCTAACGCATGGGATCTAATCGGCCGGTGTCTGGGTGGACCTGCCGGTACAGCGGGTAGAATCTGGTTCAGGTTGCGGGCCGGCCCCGGCCAACAAAAGGCAGTGGCGTCGGTCCTTGGATATATGTATCTTTTCAGATCGGTATAGGTTGACGTTCAAATCTATACTGCGTGCTTGTTGATGTGTGGAACGACAAGGAAAAAATGCCCACTTTTGTGGATCTGTTTTGTGGCGGCGGACTAGGCGCCCGCGGAGCCGTTCGTGGTGGAGGAATTCCTCTGCTGGGTTTGGATGCGTGGGATTTGGCCACCAAAACGTATAAGGCGAACTTTCCGAAATCCGACGTCATCACCGATCTAATTGAAAACGTGGACACGAAAGCCCTTGGAAAGCGATACCGACCGGATGTACTGCTGACTTCTCCAGAATGTACGTCGCACTCCATCGCTCGTGGCGCGAAACCTGGATTGGAGAGTAGTCGCGAAACGGCGATCGGCATTGTTCCCTGGGTTGAGTCGATGAAGCCACGATGGGTGATTGTCGAAAACGTGAATCGGATGAAGAAGTGGGATCGGCATAATGAACTCGTCGAGACCATCGAGGGACTGGGTTATACGGTTAGCGATCTTTTTCTCAACTCGGCCGATTTCGGATCCGCCCAGGCTCGGAAGCGAATGTTTCTTGTGTGCGATAAGCAAGGATCCAGAGTTTCCCGGGAGCAACTTTTGGCTCTGGGGCCTAGGAGTCCGCTGACAGCCCATGATGTAATCGACTGGAATGCTAATCACATCTCTAGACCTTTGCGCAAATCAGGACGAGCGAAAGCCACTCTGGAGCGAGCCGACCGGGCAATTGCGGTTGGCAGGCACTGAACGTGCCACTGCGTACGGTTACCACGATCGATCGGTTTGGCCTAGTCACTTGGCGCAAGGGAGAGCCCTATCTGAGAATGCTTCAACCAAACGAACTATTAAGGGCAATGGGAGGAGGGCACGACCACGTTCTGCCCCACGGTAGTCGCCGCGAAAAGGTAAAACTTTGCGGAAATGGCGTCTGCTCAGACGTGATGACCGCGATATTCAAATGGATCGGGACCACGCAAGTAATAACGACAAGAAAGTCAAAAGTGGTAAAGCCCAGTTAATGATCGACACGAATCTGGACACGGCCGATTTGAGTGTCGACGAAGTTTACGGTGGATCGCGAAATGGCAATGCGTCCGACGATCCGCTGCCCAAATTGTTGGACGTCGATAACGGTGCCGGCTTTCGGCATTTGGGGCAAAGACCCGCGGTGAGTACGCTCAAGCTTCTTGTGCTCAAAACCAGTTTCTCAGACATGAACTGGCCCGACGCCCTCAACAGCGAGAACGGAACATTCATTTACTACGGTGATAAGCGTGTCCCCGGCGACCTGCATCAAACGCCTCGCCAGGGTAATCAGATGCTTAGAAATCTATTTGATGAGGCGCATCAACGCCAGCAAAGCCTTGCTTTCCCACCCATCCTGCTCTTTGGTAATGCTGGCACGTACAGGGACGTACGTTTCATTGGACTCGCCGTTCCAGGTGCAGCGGGCATGGGCGGAGATGACGATTTGGTGGCTGTCTGGCGAACTACAAACGATGGCATCCGGTTCCAGAACTACAAGGCGACTTTCACCATACTCGATGTTCCTGTTGTAACCAGGGCATGGATTAAAGACATACAGGCCGGCAAGGCCCTTTCATCCCTCCATGCACCAAAACCGTGGCTGGACTGGGTTGGTGGCAGAAAGTACACGCCGCTAAAATCCATTCCTGTTAACGCTGTCCGTTCCAAACAGCAATAGCTTCCAGACTCCCCCGAGCTCGCTTCTTACGCAAAACTCGTCTATGAATTTTATGGGGAGGATCCATATGCCTTTGAGCGATGCGCGATGGAACTGGCGAGACTATTTATGCCGGCAATTCAGAGTTGGGAGATAACGCGACCATGGCGAGATGGTGGAAGAGACGCTTTGGGAACATACCGCATTGGCCACGGAGCCGGCGCCATTGATGTCGAATTTGCGATGGAAGCCAAATGTTACGCAACCAACAATGGTGTAGGGATAAAACCTCTGTCTCGATTGATTTCCCGTCTCAGGCATCGCCAGTTCGGCATCTTGGTCACTACATCCTACCTCGACGCGCAAGCCTACCAAGAGTTGGTCCAGGACGCACATCCGGTAGTGGTCATCTCTTCAGGTGACATCGCCACCAAGCTCAAAGCGAGATTCGGAAGCCTGGACAATGTAAAGATATGGCTGCAGAAAATATGAATGACATATTCACCAGCGTCACTCGTGACTGAGTGCATCAGGCTGCTGTCGAAACAGTCTCCCGGATCTCACCGGCGCACGCATCTCCCTCGATCCATTTCGCTAACTTCGCCTTAAGTTCTTCAGCCGCCTCACCCTTCGTGGCGCACTCCCAAACCACAAGCACTGTCGGCGCGCGTTTAAAACTGACCAGCTGTGCGCATTGAATTT
>JAPLRD010000301.1 GCA_026399375.1 Pseudomonadota bacterium | reverse complement strand
ATCAGACGCCCGCTATCCCTGCGCATATCGAACTTCACGGCACTAGCTCTGGCATGGCGGGCGACATTTGTGAGCGCTTCTTGAAAGATTCTGTAAATTGAAGATGCCTGCGCGTCTGGCAGTTGTATGCCGTGCGCTCCCGGACAAACGCTGGCAGCAATGTGATATCGGCTGGCGCACTCCGCTAAAGCTTCGGTAATCGCAGGCAACAGACCCAAATGATCCAGCGAAACAGGCCGTAGTTCGCGGGAAATCCGCCGGATTTCATCAATGCCGCTTTGCGCCAATTGGCCTATGGTCGCGCAAACCTCCTGTTCGCTTGGATTTTGCAGCCGACGAGAAAGCCGAACCGTTTCAATCTTGAGCGATGTCAGAATCCCCCCCAAGCCATCGTGCACCTCTCTAGCGATTTCTGTTCTCTGGATTTCACGAAGATCGTTGACATGCCGAGTCAGCGCGCGCAATTGCTCGCTCTTGTCCATGAGTTCGCGCTCGCGCCGGATTCGATCAGTGATATCAATCGACACGCCCATCACTGCGGGCTTGCCCAGATACTCCAATCGACTCCCGTGAACCTCGCACCAAATCTCGCTCCCATTGCGATGCTTGGCGTTTGTTATGTAACGGATGCTCTCGGCTTCGCCTGCCTCTCGCTTACGAATATTTTCCCGAACCTCATCCAGGGCGTTGTCAGCGGCAATCATCTCGATGCGCTGGCCGACCAGATCGGCTGGCTTATAACCGAAGCAATTGGCATAAACATCGTTGCAGTATCGAAAGTAATCCCCCTGGATGACATAGATCCCGGCAAGAGATTGCTCGACCAGCAACCTAAACGGAATCAAATCCCCGGGTGCGCAGCTTCGCTGCATCTTCAGGGCTGTTGTGATGGCATCGGAGCAATCCTCCAACCAGGGCGTGGCATCCGAATTGGGTTTGGTTTTTGACATCTTTAGCTTGGCACCTGATCTAACTCACTGAGTTGCTTGCGCAACGCCTGTTTGGACATCTTGCCGTTCAAATTACGCGGCAAAGGCGCATCGAACTGAATCAGTTGGTCCGGCCACTTGTAGTCGGCCAAGTGCTCGGAGCAGAACTCCCGCAGCTCGGCGAGCGTCACTGCTTGACTTGCATAGATAACCGCCCGGACCCTCTCACCCAGTATCGGACAAGGCACTGGCACAACTGCAGCCTCGATCACTCCGGGAAAGCGCTGAAGGACGTTTTCAACCTCGACGCTGTAGACCTTGTAGCCCCCCCGGTTGATCATGTCTTTCTTGCGGTCCAGCACGCGCATCCGGCCGTGCTCGTCAATGCTACCGATATCACCCGAGCGCCAGTACCCCCCGACAAAACCCTCCCGTGTCGCTTCGGGGTTGTTCCAATAGCCTATCGCGTTACCCGGACTCCTGACCCAAAGTTCGCCCTCCAAACCCGGCAGCACTTCCCTGCCGAGTTCGTCAAGGACCTTGACCTCGATGCAATCAAGGACTTTCCCAACAGATTCCGGAAATTGCACTGTCTCACTCGAAGTGGTGAGCGTGACTGCTGAAGTAGTCTCGGTCGCACCGAATCCATTGTACAAACGCATCTGGGGAACCGCCTGCGCCAGCCGCTCTATAGTGACTTCCGGCATGGCAGCACCACCGAAGTGCCCGAGTGTCCATGTTGACAAGTCATATTGCTTCAAGTCGGGTTCGAGAATGCACAGGTTGTACATCGCCGGCACCATCACCGAACAGGTGATCCGCTCCTTCTCGATCAGTTGCAGAAAAGGCCTAGTCTTGAACTCCCGCATGATGACCGTACACCCGCCCACCTGGATCATGACGAAAATGCCGGCCAGCAACCCGCTGATATGCGAACCGGGAATCGCCAGAATCATGCGCGATTGGCTGCAATATCCAAAGCTTCGCTCGTAATTCTTGGCCGTATGGAAGAACCCCAAATGGCTCAGCATCGCTCCTTTTGGGCGTCCTGTGGTCCCTGATGTGTACATGATGAACGCTGCGCTTTGCTCATCGATGTCGAGCTGTTCGGCACGGGGCGCAATGGGCTCCAGCAGATCCTGGAATTCTTCTCCGGGCACCGAATCGTTGCCCTCGATCGTCCACAAACGGAGCACGCTCGGAATATCCTTCAGCGCTGGCAAGCGAGCGATGAGCGCAGCTTCGTAAATGACCGCCGTTGCACCGCATTGATTGATCATGTAGGTAAGTTCAGGTGAAGTCTGACGGATACCTATCGGGACGACGATTGCACCCATGCGCAGTGCGCCAAATATCGTCAGCACGAACTCGATTCGGTTGCCAATGAAAAGAACGACGCGCTCGCCCGGGCTGATGCCGGCCTGCCTCAAGTTGGCGGCGATGCGCTCTGCCGCCTCATCGAGTTGCCGGTAGGTAAAGATATTTCCATCCTCCACGAATGCCTGGTTTTTCGGATAACGCCGTGCGATCGAGCGCAGAAGATCGTCCAGGTTCTTGGGGCGTTCTGCAAAGCAGCTCACCAATCGGTCGCCGTATAGGAACTCAGTGCGAATGATATTTGCGTGATCCATGATCCAAATCTTTCAACCCGTAGCAGAAGTCGCGTCGTTGTAGCCCGTCGTTGTAGCCTTAGGTGCTGACCATGGCCTGAGGCTCCCGCATCCTCACGGCACCATCCAGGCGGATGACCTCACCATTGAGCATTTGGTTCTCGACTATGGTCTTCACCAACGCTGCGAACTCATCCGGCCGGCCGGCACGCGGGGGAAACGGAACGTCCTCAAGCAACAGCTTTCGGGTGTGATCCGGTACCACGGCCAGCATGCCGGTGTCGAAGCTACCCGGGGCGATAGCCATCGCCCGAATCCCGTAGCGCGCAAGCTCGCGCGCGAGAGGCAGCATCATGCCGGCGACCCCGCCTTTGGACGCGGCGTACGCAGTTTGCGCCGACAAGGCCTCGTAGGAGGCGACCGACGCCGTATTGACGACCACCCCCCGCTCTCCACCTTCGAGCGCGGACTGATCGTGGACCGCGGCGCAAAAAAGCCGGATCAGGTTGAAAGTGCCAATTAGATTGACCTCGATAACCCGGCGAAAGGCCGCAAGCGGCCGAGGCGTGCCATCGCCCTTGAGCAGTCGTCCCACGCCCAGCATGCCTGCGCAATTCACCAGGATTCTGGGCGTACCGAACAGCCGCACAGCCTCGGCAAAAATGAGCTCGATCTGGGATGCATCGGCGACGTCGGCGACGCGCGCGAGGATGCTGTCCGGGGACGCCTTCAACGAAGCGGTGAGGCGCTCCAACGCCTTGGCGTCCTGGTCGAGTGCCAGCACGCGTGCATTCTCCCCTACCAGCATGCGCACTGTGCCTTCCCCGAGACCGGAACCGGCCCCGGTGACAATTGCGAACTGTCCTTGAATCTGCATGGATTCTCTCCCTCAATAACGCGCAGGCATGCGCAGTCCGCCATCCAAACGAATCACCTCACCGTTTAGCATGGGATTGCGCAGCCGAAAACACGACGTTCCTCGACTTTTCCGGCAAGTCCAGTGTCATCGGAGTGGCAAACACGCCGGGCGCGATCGCCATGATGCGGATCCGATTGGCTCCCAGTTCCCGAGCAATGGGGAGCGTGATCGCCGCCACGCCCGCCTTGGAGGCGGCGTACGCAGCCTGTCCGACCTGACCGTCGAACGCCGCAATCGAAGCGGTATTGACGATGACTCCGCAATCGTGCGGATCGCTCACATTGGCCTGAACCATCTGCGCGACGGCGAGCCGGATGCAATTGATAGTGCCGAGCAGATTGACTTCGATTACCCGCCTGAACTCATCGAGCGGCATCGGCGCGCCTTTGCGCACCACGCTGCCAGGCGTTGCAATCCCCGCGCAATTGACCAGAATGGAAACCGGTCCCAGGCTGTCTCGTATGCTGTTGAACGCGCGCTCGGTGGCAAGCTCATCGCTGACATCGACATCAAACCCCAACCACGATGTGTTCGCCAGACTGGCCCGAATCCGCTCCGGATCCCGATCAAGCAGGGCGACTCGAGCCCCCTGATCGTCCAGCATCCTGGCAACCGCCAAACCAAGACCAGATGCGCCCCCAGTCACCACCGCAGTACGACCGCGAATTTCCATATCAGACCTCCAGCCATTCTTGACGAATTTTGGGCGAAGCCATCAGTTCTTCTGGCTTGCCTTCGAACACAATTTGCCCGCGTCCCATCACGTACACGCGATCCGAGATCTTCATCGAGATAGACAGCTTCTGTTCCACCAGCAATATGGTTACCCCGCGATCAGCAATGGCTTTGAGAATCTCGCTGATCTGGGCCACGACGCGCGGCGCCAAGCCCTCTGTCGGCTCATCGATCATGACAAAATCGGGCTTGCCCATCAAAGTCCGGCAGATGGTCAGCATTTGCTGCTCCCCTCCGGACAAAACGCCCGCCGCCGTCGCGCTGCGCTGCGCCAGATTGGGGAAGATGTGGTACATCTCTTCGATGGTTTCGTCGATCTTGACGGCGCCGGCTTTCAAGCCCAGGATCAGGTTTTCGCGCACAGTCAGTCCAGGGAAAATCGCCCTATCCTCCGGCACATACCCCACCCCGAGGCGGGCGATATCATGGGTCTGCATTCCGGCGATATCGCGCCCCTTGTAGATCACCTCTCCCTTGCTCGGTATGAGTCCCATGATGGCCTTGCACGTGGTGGAGCGGCCCACGCCGTTGCGACCCAGCAAAGACACGATTTCCCCTTGCTCCGCGCACAAATCCACGCCGTGCAGCACGTGGCTCTTGCCGTAGTAGGCGTGAAGATCGCGCGTCTGCAGAATCAAGTCAGCGCCTCCTCATGCGTACCCAGATAGGCCTCCTGGACCTTGGCGTCGGCACGGACGGATTCGGGATCGCCGCTGGCGATGACCTCGCCATATACCAGCACCGAAATGCGGTCCGCAAGGTCAAAAACAACGCCCATGTCGTGTTCGACCATTAACAGGGTGCGGCCCTCGGTCACTTCGCGAATCAAGGTCACGACGGCGCGAGTCTCCTGCAGACTCATTCCCGCGGTCGGCTCATCCAGCAAGATGACGTCGGCATCGCTTGATATCGCCAAGCCAATTTCGAGGGCGCGCTGCTCGGCATAGGGCAGCAATGCCGCGGGTTCATCCGCACGATGCGTCAGACGAATCTTGGCGAGGATCTCGCCGACCTGAGCGCTTAGGGAAGCGCGCCGGCCAACTCGGCCCCACAGAGAATAGCGTGCCGCATTCGTGCCAAGCACGGCGCAACGCACGTTTTCGAACACCGACAGATTCGGAAATATATTGGTGATCTGGAAACTGCGCGCCAGACCCATGCGATGGATTTCGTGCGGTGCCTTGTTCGAGATCAGACGGTCATGCAACATGATTTCCCCGCTGCTGACCGGAAAGCGTCCGCTGATCAGGTTGAACAAGGTGGATTTCCCGGCCCCATTGGGCCCGATCAAGGCGTGTCGCTCGCCTTTGGCCACTTCGAGATTTACGTCACGTATGATTTGTGTCTTCCCGAAATGCTTGCTGACGTTCTTGAGTTCCAGCGCGAAGCTGCTCATTGCTGCCTCTCGCTTGAAATCTCGTGCATAACGGTTTCCCAGCGATCTTTCGTGGATCGGAACGTACGCCTGCAGCCGAATGCTCCGACAACCGCCACCATCACTATCGAAAGCCAGAGTACCGCGCTATCGGGTGAAAACGATCCAAAGATCGGTTTGCTGGCGGTCATGGTATTGCTCTTGTGATAAATGAGCTCCACGCAAAGCACCAGCGCCGCCACCACGGCGGCCAAGGGTATGCTGGCCCGCGCATAGCAGGGCAACAACCGGCCGAGACGGCCGGCACGCCAGATCGGTCTGTGCATGTCGATCAGTCCGGCCAGCCCCTTTGGCGCGTAGAGCACCACCAACATGAAAAAGACGCCGAAATACAGCAGCCACGCTTCGGTCATGCGCGACAGGACCTGCTGCATCAGGGTGACCAGCGCGGCGCCGAGGATAGGTCCATAAAAATAGCCGATGCCGCCGATGTAGGCTGCGAAAAGGACGTTGGAGGAGACGCGCTCGCCTAGAATTTCCTGCGTTGCGATCTCGTAATTGATCGCGAACAAGCCGCCGGCCACACCGGAAAAGAATGCGGAGACCAGAAACTGCCGATAGCGCACTACGCTCGGGTCGTAGCCGATAAATTGCGCACGCTCTGGATTGTCGCGCACCGCATTGGCAGCCCGCCCCAGAGCGGTTTGGGTTTGCAGGTACATCAGCAGGGCGCAGATGAACACCCATACCACGATCAAATAGTAGACCTGGATCGCAGGACCGAAGCTGAAACCGGTCAGCGTGTTGGACACCATTCTTTCGCCAGAGATCCCTGCCTCTCCGCCAAAGGTATGGCGCATCTTCAACGCCAGCGTCGCCACCATTTCCGCCATTCCCATGGTGATCATGGCGAACGGCAGCCCGCCGCGCCGAGTGGCGGCGTAACCCAACACCAGTGCCACACCCATCGCTGCGACTCCGCCCACCAAGGGCAACAATTCCAGAGGAAGACGAAATGCACCGCTGCCAATGGCGTTGAGCGCATGCATCGCGAGAAAGCCGGCCACGCCGTAATACACCGCGTGCCCAAAGGAGAGCAGCCCGGTCTGTCCGAAAAGCACGTTGTAGGCAAGCGCAAACAATATCGCTATGCCCATCTGACTGAGCAAGGTGACCACATACCCTGATGGCTTGAACAAGGGTAGACACAGAAGGAGAGCGAGTACGCCCAACGCAAGCGCCGGGGAAAGCCAGGGATATTTGACCGCCTGCATCTCAGCTCTCGCGCTTGCCGAGCAAGCCTTTAGGACGGAAGATCAAGATCAATACCATCAGCAGATACGGTAGTACCTGCGCGCTCTGCGCCAAGGTCAGCCCCATCAAGTCACGCAATACGGGTGAATCGAGCTGCGGCACGTCAAGCCAGCCGAAAACGGAACGATCCACCATGGAAGCCATGCTCGTCAGCAAGCCAATTATCAGCGACGCCAGCAAGGCCCCGGTAATCGACCCCAGTCCGCCTACGACGACTACGACAAAAATAATGGTCCCGAGAATGTGCGCCATGTTCGGTTGGGTGGAAAAATAGATTCCTCCAAGCACCCCCGCGAGCGCGGCCAGCGCTGCGCCGCCCCCGAACACCAACGTGAATATTTTTGGGACATCGTGGCCGAGCGCGCGCAGCATGTCCGGGTGGGTCAGCGCGGCTTGCACGATCAGCCCCACTTTGCTGTAGGCCAGCCAAGCATAAAGTCCGACGAACATGCCCACCGACACCAGCAGCATGAAAATGCGAAACGCCGGATAGTCGATCGAGAACAGGGTGAACGCCGTGAATTTGAATATTTCCGGCTGATTGAACGCGACCGGCAATCTGCCCCAGATCAGAACAACGAGTTCCTCGATCAGATACGTAATGCCAAAAGTGAACAACAACTCCGGGACATGCCCGTACTTGTGTACCGTTCGAAGGCCGTAGCGCTCGATCAGGCCTCCGACAATTCCGACGAGCAATGGCGCGATAAATAGTGCCGGAAAGAATCCGAGACCCTTGCTGACCTGGAACCCGGCATAGGCGCCGAGCATGTAGAAGCTGGCATGCGCGAAGTTGAGCACCCCCATCATCGAGAAGATGAGGGTCAGCCCGCTGGCAAGCATGAATAGCAGCATGCCGTACAGCAAGCCATTGAAAATCGAGAACGCGAGCAATTCCATGGAGCGAGTCCCGAAGACTAGAGGATCAAAGCCGCACGTGATCGCACGTGCGGCTCATGAACATCAGGTACGCGGCGGGCGCTTCATGTTGCAGGTGCTTGGGAAAACCGTATCTTTGCCTTCTATCCGAAGGATGGTCTTCCAACCCATGCCGGATTTTTCGACATCGTATTTCGCACCCTTGACGAATTGCGAAAGGAAAAGCGGCTGGACGCTCTGATGGTCATGGGCGCCAATGCTTACCGTGCCAACTTCAGTTGGTATTTCCATTCCCTCAAGCGCATAAGCCACTTTGTTCGGGTCAGTCGAGTTCACTTTTTTCATGGCTGTGATGAGGCCGTCCATCATGGTCTTATGGTGCAGGAACCACAGATCCATGCCCGAGACTTTCTTGAAGTCCAGATACAGTTGCTCCAGCTTCTTGTTGCCCTGCTCGACCGCAATGCTGGGCTGGTAGAGCGCTGCCTCGAGTATGTTCTCATTCCCGGCATTGCCGATCGCCGCAGGCGAGCCAAACGCGCCCGCAAACTGGGTATAGAAGGTGACTTTGAGTCCTCCGGCATCGGCGGCACGCACGAACAGGGACAGATCCGAACCCCAGTTTCCGGTGATCACCGTATCGGCGCCGGAAGCCTTGATCTTGGCAACCTGGGGCGAAAAATCCTGCACCTTGAGCAAAGGCACGAGCTCATCGCCGACTATCTGAATGTCCGGCCGGAAGTCCTTGAGGAGCTTCTTGGCTGTCGCGCTCACGGCTTGCCCGAAAGAGTAATCCTGGTTCAGCAGGAATACTTTTTTCGCATTCTTGTTGGTCTTCAAGTGCTGCATTTGCGCCATCAGGCTCATATCCGAATGCGGATAAAAGCGGAAGAAGTAAAAATGGCACATTGAATTGGTGAGCGAGGGCTCGACCGACCCGCCATTGGTCTGCAGCACCGGTTTGTCCGGGTTGCGGTTATTGTGCTTGGTCACTGCATCGAGCAATGCCGCCCCGACCGCTGAACTGGTGTTCTGGTAGATGTACTGGATTCCCTGGTCGGTCAGGGCTTTGAACTGGACCAACGTTTCCTGGGGGCTGGCCTTGTTGTCAAACGACACCAGCTCAAACTTGCGTCCGAGAACACCGCCCGCAGCGTTCGCCTGGTCGATGAAGAATGCCAGACTTTTTTGAGACGCCGTGCCGACATTGGCCGCAGGCCCGGTCAGGGGCTCGATAATGCCGATTTTGATGGGTTCCTGTGCATAGGCGCTGACGGATGCCAGCGACAAGACGAGGGGCGTGACGAATCGTGTAACGGTTACCCTGACCATTGTTACCTCCTTTGTGTTGATCGCAGTTGCCTGCATTATTTTCGGAACCATCGTCAGCGAACTGTGGTCCTCTGTCACCATCTTGCACAATTTATTCGGTTCGGAACATCAGAATGTTCTGACACGCAGCCGAATCTTCTACGCGGGGCGGCCGGTGGCCGGGTTCTGCGAACCTGGCGGGCCGACGATATTGCATCGCAGCAAGGTCTGGGAATCGACGCGCCAAGCAGCGACCCGATAGCGGTCAATACGTCGCTCGTCCTCCAGACAAATCGAAGGTCATTCCGGTCGTGAAGGAGCACTCCGGCGATGCCAGCCATGCGGCGAGCGCCGCGAACTCCTCCGGTCGTCCCAGCCTTCCCATGGGAATCTTCGCGCGCAGCGCGTCCATGGCTTCGCGGTCCAGTAAATCGGCTTCATCCACCATGGGCGACTGCACCAAGGTGGGCGCGATGCCGTTGACCAGGACGCCCGTCCGCGCCAATTCCTTTCCGAGCGATTTGGTAAAACCCATGATTCCCGCCTTGGCAGAAGCATAGGCGATCTGGCGCGGATTGCCCTCCTTGCCCGCCATCGAAGACACAGTGATGACCCGTCCCCAGCCACGCTTGATCATCGCAGGCACCAAGGCGCGGCAAGTCAGATGAACGCCTGTGAGATTGATCCGGAGTACCTCGTGCCAGCCGTCGAGCGGGTATTCCACATAGGGCAGCACGTGACCTGCGATGCCGGCTGCTGCGAGAACCGTGTCAGCATCGCCAAGAACTCCACGGGTCCGATCAGCGGCATGCTCGATGCTGGACACATCGCCGACATCGGTTTGACAAACGAGCACGTTCTCGCCGCCATCCAGTTGCTCAGCCGCTCGGTGAAGACCATCCTTCGAGCAGTCCCACAATGCCACACGCATGCCGTCGGACAATAGCCGACGTGCTGCGGCAAGACCCAGACCACTCGCACCGCCGGTGACCACGGCCACACGTGGATTCGGAACAAGATTGTCAGACATAATCCCCTCCCTAATCAGCTACCTTTGGCAAAGCGGCGAGCCTTTATATTTTTGCTAGCATACTGCATATATTTACATCGTCTATAGTGCACGCGAAATTGACTCGACACATCGCGTTGATGATAGTCCTCACCATGAAGGCTGTTGCACGAATCAACTGAGCCGCTATCGTCATCTTGCACAATTACTTGTGCCTGCCATATCAGAATGTTCTGACAAAGCACTCAAATATTTGCGCCGGACGAGATTGGATAGTGGAATGTACTCACCCAGATCCTGCTTGATACAAGCTGGCACCCGGACCGTTTAGGTCGAGTGACGGTCCCGTAACCTCTATTTGTGGATGAGTGTCGGCTGTCGAGTTGTGAACCCGACGCTCAATGTAGCAATTTCCCTGACTTGCCAGCGTCCCTTCCTGGCCGCTTGTACTCAGCCACCAGCGGCCGCTCCCTGGGAGCCAGCTTACCCGGCACAGATTGGCGCTGACCGCAGCGGCCACGTTGCCGCTTTCGTCAAATAATCACACACCTGCGTAGCGTACCGTCACCCACGTAAGGTCTGGATTCTCGGGGTTGGTCGAGTG
>JAPLRD010000328.1 GCA_026399375.1 Pseudomonadota bacterium | reverse complement strand
TTGTTGCTGCATAATTTCATCCAAGAGCCGCAGGCTCTCCGAGTTGCTTTCCATACCCTTCTGCTCGTCCGGCGTAGGGGGACTCGGCTCGGTACTTTGCGAGGCGGCCGTCGAACGCCTCACGCCTACCTTCGTAGTGTCCCCTTGCACAGCTGTAGACCGTGATAGGGCCTGACGTTCCGCGGCCGCGAGTTGCTGCAGCCCCTTCGACTCAGGATGCGCTGCCGCCAACTGTATGACCGACTTGTAGCCCCCATGCGTCTGCTGTGCTATCCCCACTTCTTCCATGATTTCTTCTAGTTTGCACGCTGGTATGTCGGGCGCATTATCGCTATCCGCTTGCTCATCCTTCGTTCCTGCCTTAGCGCTTTGCGAACTCTCGGTTGACGGCCTCGACGCGGGCACGAAGACCTGCGGCCCGCTCTTGAATATCGGGTCGTCCGGTTGGTAGTCTCTCAAGGTAACTTTCGCCATTTGGGCTCTTCTTCCAGTTGTTGCCGATTCAGTATGTGCTAATTGCTACTTAAAGTCTGTAGACGCTTAGTCATCACCGGGAAGATGCTCTCTCGCCATGGGAACGCGGCGAAGAGTAGTGACAGCACGGGTGAAGTTTGCGTCCAGCATGCGCAGGCTCAGGCTCGAGCGTCAGCTCTCCCAGGAGGACCTCGCAGAGTTGTCGGAGCTTCATCGCACCTATGTGGGCTCCGTTGAACGTGGTGAGCGAAACGTATCCATCGACAACATGGAACGCCTCGCTCACGCGCTGGGTGTACACCTTCGCGACATGCTTTGATTGTGGAACCGCCATCCACATGCTCACGGTGCAATGAGATGCCATCGGTGACCTCACAGCTCATGCGGCATCTCCTTCACGGTGAAGTCTATCTTCATCCGCCAAGCTGGCCTCGTATTCGTCGGATAGCTTCTGGAATCTCTTGCAGTCGGCCTCCATCTCCGCGTCAATGCGCTTCAAGTGGGAACCGAACCTTCGCACAATGTCACCAGTGCCGCGCGAGCCAAGGTGGAACGCGACCTCTGCGAGCTTTTCTGAGAATACGTCTGTGAAAATTCCGAGTTCGTCGCGTTTCGCTGCGTCGGCGAGCAGGTGACACGTTATTGCAACGTAGCAGCGCTTTAGTTCGTTTGGCGATAAGACATCTATTGGTTCCATATTCTCGGTCCCAATAGTCCTCGCCACTAGCAGAGTTAGTAACGCGGGTGGTGCTCGTTCACCTTTCTTCTTGTCGCGGATCGCGGCGAGCACACTATCCAGAAATACCTTGAAATTGCTCATGCTCATTCCTTTTAGCGTTTTCGGCGGTGCCGGGGGCGCAAGCAGTCAAAATTCCCCAGCCCGTGAAGTGGGCCAACCTTGGTATTACTGTAGCTGGATCAATCCGTAAGAGGGAGAAATTCCCCTCAAACAATTTGTTCCTGTTCGAACTGCCGCGCCTCTTCTGGCAACTTCCCGATAGCCGCCTGCCATTGATGGTGAAACGTCTCACCCAGCAACATACGCACGAGCGTCTTTCGAACGTAGTCGGATATACCCAGCGCCTCTGCCTTTGCGAGCGCCTCCAGCTCTGACTTGAGCGGTAACGGCAGCCATAGCTTGCAATCCTCAACCGACTTGCCAAGGAGCCGCGTAGTGATCTGGCGCTCCGAGAGCGTAGGCTGCTTGGGGCTAAACTGTGCTCTGCCGACCGCGGGGAGCGCCTCTTGCCGACGCGCCTCCTCAGCATCCCTCTTCCGCTTCCATGCTTTCAGACGTTCGAGCGCCGGGCGCCCATATGCATGCTCGAAGAGCAGCCAGCGCAGGACGTCGGGACGGCTCATCTCATGCGTGGCGCTCAACGCGTCCAGTGCCACTACCAACTTCTCAGGGAGCCAGAGCTTGATACAGGCGTCATTGACGCTGAACGCAGCGAGGTCCGCCGGCAGCGCGAGCGGCAACGCCGACTCTGTCACCGCATCGACTCTCGTACCGCGCTTTGCAAATGGCCATTGCATGAAATCCAGAGCTCCAAATAAAAAACCCGTTCCGGCTTGCGCGCTAAAACGGGTCTGGTGACTTACGCTTTAGCTGTTCGGGGTTACCCCCGCGCCCGCAAGCTGAAACTCAAATCGGCGCTGTTACCTTTATACACCTATATCTCACTTCCCGTACGAGTCCTACCGGAGACCTACTTCGACTCCCACTCGATCGGGGTCAACAGTATTCTTCCCGAAACCACTCTGACTGCCAGTAGTCGAACCTTCCTTCCGGCATTGAATAGCAGTATTTCTGGAGCAACTCGTCGATTTCATCCTCGAAGTTGCCGCACTTATACATGATGCAATCATACTTATTGTATGGCACTGCCCTGGCAATATCCTTGCAATGCTGCCTTGCACGGCGAAGAAGATCGACAACTTCTTCTGGTAATTCAGGGGGGGTCGGGTCTGTGACAGCCACAAGCTCTGCTACTTCATCCCGCGTCGGGGACTGGGACCTTCGATCATATTTTTGCATGGTGCACTCCTAGCATGGTTACGTCCGACAAGAACTGACGCACCGTGGTTAAGCCCGGTGTGTCAGACATCTGCAGGACGTTTGCTAGTTCAGGGAGAGTGCATAGACGACATCATAGGCTAGATGCTCGTGCAGAACCAGAATATTTGAGGGGAATTTCTCCGCTTGAGACTCAATCGATATATACGTTCATAAAAACCTAATATGCTGACCTACTCACGATATCGCCAGTCGACCAAAGCGGACATCAACCCTTGGGGCAATTTCTTTGAAAGATATGAGTGATGCAGAGTTACAGAAGTTACTCGAGGATGCCGAGGACGACGACGGATCGTCGCCATTCAAATACCTCGCCGAAATTCTTGCGGACGGGATACATGATACCCCCGGGCTGCGCATGCTCGCATTCGCAGAGCTGAACGGAGAGTATTTCGGCCCGATACCAAACTCTAACACTGAAGATGAGATGTGCATGATCCGCGCATTCCTTGATCATATGGCTAAGGTTGGCCCCACTATGACAGCCGAGGAGAGGCATCGGGTTGTTGAAGACTTCGGCAACGACATGCGAAATAGGCGGGAAGGTAGGGCCATCACGCGTTAGCGCCGTTGCCCCTCTCCCGAGCAGAGCCTAGCTCTGTGAAGAGGTCTGAAATTCAAGAACGCGAAAAAAATTAAGCGCGAAAACCGATTCGCTGGGGGGCCGCGTCACGCCCCGCTGGAGGGCAGCGTCACGCCCCGACTCTTCGCCACTAAGATGGGACCCGCGGGGTGCGATGGGACCCAAGCGGGTCTGCCGGGGGTCAGCCATACACTGGGGCCAGAAAACAGCCCCCCGCCCCCCTTGCCTTCGAAAAACGACGACCGAGCTTGAGAAGGGCAACCGCGGCAGCGCGATCGGCTGCCGACCAGGACGCGCACAGAGGCCGCAGGGTAAACGAGGAACCCCGAC
>JAPLRD010000286.1 GCA_026399375.1 Pseudomonadota bacterium | reverse complement strand
TCGCCTACCTCGGCATGAAGGCCGTGAGGAAATAGCGCGAACTAACTGCTGCAGATGATGCGGCCCTGCGGGGCCGCTTCGCATTTTGGGCGACCGCTTTACGGCGTCGAGATCAAATTGGTCAGTGGGCGAAACCGACCCCAAGCTGCCTCTGGCTTCGCTACGACATGGAAGTCCGGAGTCCGCACAAAGCTGTAGGTGAACAGAGCGGGACGTTGCGCGAAGCAAGCGGCTAGAAATCGCGTCACGGCTACACGATGTCGATGGCCGCTAGTTACGCAACATGAATTGGCTTTTATAACGCGGAGTGATATTATCCGCGTTATGGCGCACATAACTAACAGTGTCGAATACGGTATCCACTGCCTTCTTTGGTTAGTCGATCCAGCTAGTGGACAACCCAGTAGTCGTGATCTTGCGGAATTGCAGGGAATCTCCCCCTCTTTTGTCGCCAAGATCTTCCCCAAGCTGGAGAAGGCAGGCATCGTCCAAGCGGCGGAGGGGGTACGCGGGGGGTATCGACTGGCAAGGGCACCAGCCGATATTACGGTACTTGATGTCGTCGATGCGATTGAAGGCAACAAACCACTGTTCAATTGCCAGGAGATCCGTGACCGCTGTGCCGTGTTTGACGACGACGCACCTACTTGGGCTACAAGGGGGGTATGCGCGATACACGCTGCAATGCTGCGCGCGGAAGAGGCCATGCGCGAGAGTCTTGCGCAGGAAACGCTGGCAAGTATAGCCGCTGTAGTCGAACGCAAAGCACCGAAAAGCTTTCCGATCGAAGTGCGAGGCTGGCTGAATGAAAGAACAAAGATTCGCGCATCTCATCGGCCCACAAAGCCTCCCGGCGTAACGTAAGACGCTCTTGGCGCACTATCGCTACCGCCTTTAGCAAAACCACCCCAACGGTATCCAGCCGGGCACCGGGATGGGTGTCGCACATCCGTACGACGGGTTTAGCCCCAATGTCCGGCAAAAATGGAGTTCAAACATGATCAAGAAGACTGAAACCGAGAATTTGTTCGCTAACAAACGCATTTTCCTCGCTGGCGCGTCAGGAGCAATAGGTCGGCAGCTTGTGCCCCTACTCATCGCTGACGGATGGCAAGTTGTCGGCACGACGAGATCAGCAGACAAGGCACCGCTACTGCGTGAGATGGGAGCCGAGCCGGTCGTCGTCGATGTATTTGATGCGACTGCGTTGCGAAGGGTTATGACCGAATATAAGCCGGAGATCGTTATCCACCAGCTCACCGATCTTCCTCAAGCGCTTGAAGCGAGCAAGATGACCGAAGCCTTGGTGCGGAACGCCCGCCTACGTGACGAGGGCACGCGCAACCTGGTCGAATCCGCGGTGCTCGCTGGTGCAAAGCGCTTGATCGCCCAGAGCATCTCGTTCATCTACGCAGACGGTCCCCAGCCTCACCGCGAGGAAGACCCGTTCCTGGCCGAAACGCACCCCGTATATGGTGAAACCGTACAGGGCGTGGCTAGCCTCGAGCGCCAGGTACTCAACGCTCCGCTCGATGGCATTGTTCTCAGATATGGTTTGTTCTACGGTCCCGGCACCGGGTTTGATGCGCCCATCGCTCCTGGCTCCGTCCACGTCAGCGCCGCAGCGAAGGCCGCTCTACTTGCCATCACAAAGGCAGCGCCGGGCATTTACAACGTGGCAGAGAACGATCGCACTGTGTTGACAGAAAAAGCGACCCAAATCCTCGGTTGGGATGCTGGATGGAGGCCGGGTCGGTAACACCTTGACGATGGAGGACGCGGGCGGAGGGAGACGCTGATCAAAACGACGGATTCTTCTGCTTACGACCCCAAGGTCGGTTTTGGCCGAACTTGGATCAGCTATTCGAGTCGCCGAATTTTTTGTACCTCGTCAGACCGTTCATAGCCGGTTGTACTCCCTGACGCCTTCGGTCTATTGAAATGCTGGCCAGCGTCAGCTTCCCCAAAGCGCGAACTCACCAAAGCGACCCAAACGCGACGCTCACTGCCAAGTTCATGGAGTGGCCGGTATCGGATTGCATTGCTGCCGCTCGCTTAAGAGCGGCCAACAATGGTATCCCTTGCCACTCAGCATAGGTAATTTTGCTACCTATCTATTGCGCCGCCATGCCTGTATCCTGATTTCGGTGAGTGCACTGTGCCGGGTTGAAACCGCAATTCCCCATCCTGCTTGATTGCAAATTGGTTGAGCAGCAATTGCTAGTGCCCACGAATGCGCGAAGCGGAGATGAGTTTATGTCGTCCACCCTACGAACCACGGAGAGCATCATCATGAACTGGAATAGACGTTGCACCATCGGCCTCGCCGCTTTGATCAGCATGATGCTTATCTCAGGTACCCCTAGCGCCTTCGCGCAGGAAAGCGTAGTGCGCATGGGTAACCAGAAGGTTGGTTGGTGCATATGCGCTGCTTAAGGCGCGTGGCATGTTGGAAGAGCGACTGAAGCCGCTCGGCTATACGGTGAGTTGGAAAGAGTTCTCGAGTGGACCGGCACTTCTCGATGGACTCAAGCTCGGCGCCATTGATTTTGGCCATGGCGGTGAAGCGCCGCCGATCTTCGCGCAGGCTGCGGGCGCTGCGTTTCTCTACATCGGACACGAGCCACCGGCGCCGCAGGGGGAGGCAATCCTGGTGCCAAAGGACAGTCTAATCAAGACGATCGCCGATCTGAAAGGTAAGAAGATTGCCTTGAACAAGGGCTCGAACGTGCATTACCTGCTCGTGCGTGCGCTCGAGAACACGGGCCTCAAATACGCGGATATCGATGCCGTGTTTCTGTCACCTGCCGACGGGCGCGCGGCCTTCGACAAGGGCGCCGTCGATGCATGGGTGATCTGGGAGCCGTACCGCACCGCCGCCGAGATGTCATCGGGCGCGCGCACCCTCGCTGATGGCCGCGGCCTAGTTTCCAACCACGAGTTTTTTTTCGTGACCCAATCCTTTGCTGAGGCGCATCCGCAGGTGATCGACGTAGTACTCAGCGCGGCGCGCGACGTTTATGCCGAAGCAGCGAAGGACATGGCGGGTACCGCGAAGGCATTCAGCGTCGCAGCCGGCTTTCCTATACCAGTGATGGAAGTTGCGCTTTCGCGGAGGGGCTTTGGGGTTCAGCCTATGAGTAATCAAGTCATCTCCGATCAGCAGAAGATCGCCGACACTTTCAAGACGATCGGGCTTATCCCGGCCGCTATCAATGTTTCCGATGTAGTGCGCAAGCCATAGCCCCGATATTGCCCAAAAGATATGAATGATCAACAACCAGTCATGAGCCGGCATTAATGGCGAGTCGCTCCAACAGCGGGTTGCGGCCGGGCGTTCTCTCTGGCACCCTTGGCCTGCTGAAAGTCCGGCAAGCGGCAGGTTAGCCAAACTGCCGGTGGCGCAACCCAACCCACACCAGCCTCTGAAGCTCACGATGATCGAACGACAGCTTTCGTCAACACCTGACGTTCAGGTAGTCTCGCCTTTGCGGGTGCGCGCCCTAATTCTTGGTCTCAAACGCCGCTTTCAAGACATCAACATCAAATCCGATTGAAGATGAGCCAGTCTTCGCAAAACGATACAACGCCGCGGAATAGATTCCGGTCAGCGCCGATTGGGCTAGCATGGCAATGACAACCGCCGCGATCGCAACCGTTATTATCCATCCGGTTAGCCATCCATTGCCAATCGAGGGGGTTATAGCCCAGAGCACAATGCTGCACAGAACGATAAGGACATAGACAAGGAAAAACACCAACCCCACACCTGTCTGTCCAACAAAACTCTCCCCCCAGGTCTTCTTAATAAGCGATGCGCTCTCCTTAATAGCATCGATCGGTCCAATGTCGCGAGAAACCAATGCTGGCACAACAAGATAAGTAGCTACGGTCCAACCCGCATCGAGTCCAGCCGCAATAAGCCTCCATATAAAGCTACGTCGATCCCGTATCAGAAACAAGACAACTCCGACCGTCGCCGCGATGATCGCGTAGCCCAAGATACTCGCGAACTTAGACATGGCAACCTGAATTCCAGCCTTGACACTTGGGGAGTCGCCGTCAAGGTGAATCATGGCTGCCGCCACCAAAGCGACATTAAAAAAAATGATTACCGAGTACAAGCTGACGTACAGCAGAAAGAGGGTTGCTAACGAGGCCGAAGAACTTTCTTCCTCAGTCGCACCACCAAACGCGCCAACGCCGAAAATGGGCAACACGAGCAATACGATCACCATCACCGTAGCAACCGAAGAGATCAGTGGAAAGAGGATCAATTGCGGATTGTTTTTAAGTACAGACGCACAAAGCTTGGTTAGCCGCCAACTACGCTCGAACATTATTTATATCCCCCAGGATCAATTAGGTCCTCAACTTTGAGTACAATTACCCGCTGACTTGCGCCTTCGCACGCCACCGGCGTGCTGAGTTGGGAACGCCAGGCGTTATTTTCCGATAAGACCAAACACCGTCTTAGCCATACCGGTAGCCGTGCCGACGGCATCCTTTCGGATCGCCTTTTCCTGCTCGGCGATCATCATGAATAACCCGTCGAGCGTCTTTTGGGTTCCATAATCAAATGGAAGTGTGGGCATTTAAGGCGGAAGTATTTCTATCTTATACGTATAGCTATTCGTGCTTCCTGCTGGACTGAACCAATTTCCCTCCAAACCGAGCTTGAATTGATTCGACGATCCTGGCCCAAATGAATACGAAAAAGTCCTTACGGAATTGGGCGCAACATCATATACATTGGCGAGAGAGTTCTGTGGGCGTCCAGTGGCCACTGGGGTGTAAGAGGCTTGATAGAGGTCATATGAACCCTTGCTGGCCCCGCTTCCAAGTGCGATTGAAACGCTGATTTTTCCACCCGAGACAAACTGACTTGCATCAATATTGACGAATGTATAGTTATGATTGTTTCGACCAGGCGCTGTCAATGTCCCGGAACCAGTCAGCGTGACCGCTGAAGCAATGGCTGAACACGACAGGCTAATAATGACGAAAAGACTGAAGACGAACGTGCGCATATTAAGCCACCTTACCTATTCAATATTTGCCTAGCTTCTGCTGCATTATGGGACTAACCCAGCTTTGCACCGATTTTTTTAGATACGATTCGAACTTAAATTCGAGCCCAGGAAATTCGGAGTCGAAGCGGCGTTGCAACGTCGAGCTACCACTTTCGCACAAATCCTCAACCGTAGCCCAAGAGGTGCAAGCTGGTTTGCCTATCACGACCCTCCTGCTGGTTCCTAAATGCAACCCTTCGTTCCCGATCGAGGATAGTAGCGACAGCGCCATCCATTCTTAACGGTCTACTAAATGACTTCTCTGACATGTGCTTGGTGTCTTTAGACTTCGCAAAGTTGCATTGCAGTTTTTGAGCACATTGGCGATTGCTTTCGACTTGTGGATTCCCGATTCCGCCCAGATAGTGCTCTTGTTCGCCTCAGCTATCCATTTTTTACACCTATCTGGGACAATTCGCCTCAAACTGCTTCTTATACGGTGTGCCCATGGTTGCTTTAAAAGGCCCCCTTCCGTTTCCATATTTTGAAATGCCATCCATTACATCGCTCTTGCTTTCAGCTGTTGTTGTAGTCAGCGTCCCATCTCTTTCTTTGAATTGCATCGTAACAGTGGTGCCCGCTTGACTCCACTTACCTTCACTGCGCCCGAATCCGTTGCACACCGCGACGTAGCCACCACCGGAAAATAACAAATAACCCCGCTCCGCGGACCACCAATAGGTCCCAGCGAGCTGGCCTCCGCCCGAGCCTACGCTCGCCGCATTGGGTGCCGAATTTACGGCGCTACTGGATCGACCCAGCACAACAGCACCGGCAGCGTCAGCCAATGTGGGGCCGGCGGTTGCAAAAACCTTGCTACCATTCTGCCGTGATTGCGCCTCAACAAGCATGTTTGAAACCGTGTCGCCCAGGACCCGGCCGGCGGTGCTGTTCGAGGCTCTCGCGACATTGGCGGTTGGATTTATGATTCCGCCTGCAAATGAAGTCATCAGTGAACCTGCTGCGCTAGGACCCGAAGCGTCCTGACCCGAATTTCGTTGGACAGAGGCAGATTGGGCAGCAGCGACATTCTGATGCTCGGTTCCTTGAGGTTTGATAGTTGGTTCACCAGTACCTTGTGCGATATCGCCACCGAATACGGCTGCCGTAGCGTCCTTCATCGCAAGTTCAAGCTGTTCACGAAGGTCTGTTGGCAATGCGTCCCAGAACCTTTTGTGGACGAGGATAGCGTAACTGAGAGCGCTATAGTCCGTTCCTTGAACGGGCCCGAGATCGACTGCCTGGGGTCCGAAAGCTCTGCGCCGACCGGACGTCGATGGGGACGGCGCGATCATCTGAACTGCGCCCAGCTGCAGTGCTTCCACCTCTTCTTTTTCTTTGTAAAGCTGGCCGTTTGGGAAGACCTCTACTTTTACCCGCCCTTGGGTCCGTTCTGCAACGATCCTTGCGAAGGATGCCGACGCCTTGCCTTTCGGTGAATCGGCCGCGTAGACGTGACTAAGCTTGATAACAAACACTTGCTGGGCCGATGCCGATAGGGAAAAAACAGATGCGGCAATTCCAAGAATCATACTGAATAATTTCATGTATTCATTCGATTTAGCCCGTCGCACGATTAGACATTGAAAGCAAAGGCGGACGCCATGTCCGAAAATCAAACTCATCCATTCATTGTTCCCATTCTGAATCCCAGAATCTTGTCCGGCTATATTCGGCACTGAGGAAGTATAACTGCTGGCGCTTCTAAATAAACCTCTTACCAGGTGGCCGCTTAGTGCACTTCAAACCGACGATCCCAGGCTTTGCTTTTCCAGAGTGAAGCGAGACAGGCCGTGGCCGGCGGGTCCCTCTGACGCCCGCCGCGTACTCACATCCTGAACAGCGCAATATCTACGAATCTCCGAGCGATTCAATTCTGGAAGAATATATTGGGGGGATCCGGCCGGATTACGTGTAGGCTAGTCAACTTGCGTCGCAAGATGCACGGACATTGAACGGATTATGAAAACATCTCGTAAGTCTCGGCAAGAACTAGGTCCCTCCAAAGAGGCAGCTGCAAACCAACCCGCAGCAGAGCAATCACCACCGCCAGGACCTATTCGAAACGCCTCCATTTCAGTACTAACGGTAGCGTTCTATCCCAAGCTGCTTACTCCAATACACCTCAGAATCCGCAGTGCAGTTTTGTTGATTTTGAACGTCGCTGTGTTTGGAGGGGCCATGATAATGGACGGTCTTTCCGCAATATCAGGGCTGGCGCTGATCTGTTTGATTTATTCTTCAAAATTTGCATTGCAAATTGCCACAGGAACAGATTGGGCCCAGACGTCAATCAGATTTAGGGCTACGGTTTTGCTGATGGTAAATATCGGGCTCCTATTCCGGTTGTTGCTTGGTGATCCTTTCAAGGCGCTAATAGTGGCAATATTCATTCTAATTTATGTGGGAACGCTAATTCCTCAAATAATTACCGGAAAAGGATACAACGACTTAACCGGCAGGGCACTTGGGACCACCTATTTACTGATGTTCATTTTCCTGTGCCTGGGAATTTTTGTTTTCTTCCGATGAGCGAATAGAACACTTTGGCGCCTATCAAGATTTCACCGCTCCGTCCATAGAAGGCGCGCTGGCCGGTGATCTCGATGTTATACGAAGACGGCTGCAGCCTGTGTCTCCATGAAGAGTACTTGAATGCGACAACTCGCACGGCATTTGATGGTTGTTCTGGTTTCGTTGGCCCTGTCAGGCTGCCCGTTCGACTCCAATTTCCCACTCGGTGTTCCGCAGCGACACGACATTGATCCTCGATTGACGGGGTACTGGGTTTGGGATGACCCGGAGGGCAACGGCAAGAAGCCGTCGATACTCGTGTCCATCGCCCCGTTCAATGGCGCCGAGTACTTGGTCGAATGGATAAGAGAAAATGGCTCTGAGCCTGAACGCTTTCGCGCGTTTCAGATAATGATAGGTGACCAGGCGTTTTGGAACGTCAACCTGGTCCAAACGTCATCCCCACCGGCCTGGTACAACTTCGTGCAATCGACGTTAGTGAACGACAGTCTACTGTCCACTAAAATAGTCGGCGATAAGATCGTTCCGGGTCCTCTGGCGTCGGATGCGTCCGGACTCCGGACGTTTCTCGCGTCGCACCTAGATGACCCGTTGCTCTACGACAGCGAGAGCGCAATCTGGCGGCGCCCTAAAGTGGACGAAATCAAGCGCGGTCGCCTGCAAAGCTGGGGCGCGCAATCCGCGCCTGTGTCTGAAAAATAGAGTTGCTGAGGGCGCCGCCCTGCCGGGGCCTAAAAAAGGACCGGGGAATTGCGAGGGCGGCGAAGGTCATTTCTTGCAGGCGATATCAAAGAATTTGTTATTGACGTCTCCTGCCACGATCGGCTCCCATTCACTATCCTTTTTTTCATACACCATAAGTTCCTTCCCGCCCCCCAATTTTCCAGAGTAGGCGGTTCCTGCCACCCTCCGTGTCAGCTTTTCCTTGCAGTTGTATTCAGAATGCTGCTTGTAGGAACCAATTGGTTTATCACCAGGCACCCCGGGTAGTAACTCCGCTTTTGCGAGGTCGGTCATATCCCACATAACTGCAATGATGCCATTCTTGCGAACCGTTGTTGGATCAGCGTAGTAGGTGTAGCCGATGCTGGGGCTTTCATCAACTCGAACCCACGCCGCCGCCGCGCTACTACTCATAACAACCAGCAGCGTCGTCAAAATAATCTTATGCATTGCGTCTCCTCGCCTCGCCAAAATGGGCGAGGCAAGGTTACTACACGCACGCAATGAAAGGCTGAATATTTGCGCTGACGGAGCTACTCGAAGGGAAACATGGTCATAGATGACATCACATTCCGATCTCTAGGACCACATCGCGTCGCCCTTTGGTGAAGTCGAACAGCGAGGGTTGCTGGAGTGCGCGTGACTTCGTCGAAGAGCCCCTAGAGATGCTCACGGCAGCCCGTCCATTGCCGCTACCGCGCGGCGCCATTACCTTGCCTGCGATCAAGTCTTCCAGCAATGTCGGCACCCTGTCGACACCGTAATTCAACCACTCCGCAAGCATGATTTTCCGGTCCCGTGGCTGATAGTCCGCTTGCCGATCATCCAGTCCGTCCTGAATCAGTGCAAAGGAGAGCAGGCCGTGCTTGATCAGTTCGCTTTCTAGCGCCACGTCGTCGGCCTGGCTCGCGGCTAGAATGCGCATGCCTTTGTCGAATGCCAATTGTCCGAGCCCCCGGCTGCCCATCGGACCAGGTTTGAATTCAGAGCCAACGCTCGCCGCCGAATGACAGGCATCGACGATCATAGCCATGTCTCCGGCGTCGACCTCCCGTAGCCAGGCGCCCAGTTCGTCGCTGGAGATCGAGTGCGTTATGAGTTCCGGCGTGATCGCGTTGCCTTTCCCAGGGCCGGTATCGCCGGGAATGAGGTAAAACAGACCACCTTCGTTATAGCCGTGGCCGGAAAAGCTGATAAGCACAAGATCATCCGGTGTGGCCTGACGCAGTTGCTCGCCTCCAGGAATGGCATGAACATCGGCCTTGCGTCCGGCCAAAACATCGAGCACAGCTTTGAGGTTGGCTTTGGTCGCGCGGTTCAGTTCCTTTGAATCCGAGAGCAAGGGAATGGATATGATCGCCTCGTAACCCTGCTGGCCAGCAAGGCGCGAAGCAAGGCTCTGCCCGATCTGACGCGCATCGTTGACCGCATAGCGCAGGTCCCAGGCCGGATTGTCATGGCGATTGACACCGATGCTGATGAAATAGGCTCGGGGCTTGGCGGCGATGATCGGTTCCGCAGACGTGTAGGTCTGGCGAGCGGTTGCGCTCTTCACACGGTCGTCATTGAAAGCATAGGCCGCGAATTCCAAAGGCGCCTTGCCAGCCGGTAGGCGCACGCGAAAAGTGTGCTCCGATGGTTTTCCACCTGCGTCGGCCAACTTGCCTTCAACGTAACCGACCATTTGCCCGTTTCGAAACAGCCTCAGGTCATGAACAGCCGTCACTATCGAGGGCCCTTCTAGGGTGTAAGAACGCCTTGCGCCGGCCACTTCGACTTTTACAATGACGTACCCCGCTTGCCGCGGATCAATTTCGACCCCAGTGATGCGCACCGCCGGCTGCACGCGCTTCAGATCAGTCAGTGCCCGCACTGACTTGAATTTCTCGCCATTCATAATCCGCGACAGCAAGCGCGGCTCGTAATAGTCGCGCATAAAGATTTCCAGAGGAAGCGGCGTCATCGGGTCATCGGACATGACCCAATGTAGGTGAGGCATGTCCTCGAGGTCGGCAACGTCGAAGCGGCCTTCCGCATCGGTAACCGCCCAGCGGCCGTCGGTGAAAGATGTGAGGGTGGCGAGCAGGGTACCGTCCTTCACACGCCAGAGTTTGACGGTACCATCCCAGCTTCCGGACACTACGATCTCGCCGTCTGGTGAAAAGTTGATGCTGGTCACCAAATTTTCATGCCCGGTGATTGTTTGCAGCTTCCGTCCGGTGAACACATCCCAGAGATTGATTGTTCCGTCTCTACTCCCCGATACCACAATCTTGCCGTCCGGGGAAAAGTCAACGCTTGATACGAATTGCGCTTCTCCAGCCAATCCGATGGTGCGTAACTCTCGGCCAGTGGTCGCGTCCCAAAGCCTCAGGGTCTTGTCATAACTGCCCGACACCAAGGTCTTTCCATCGGGAGAGAAGGCCACAGCCTCCACGGAACGCGCATGTCCCGAGAGTGTGCGCAATTCCCGTCCAGATGTAGCGTCCCAGAGCTTCAGCGTCTTGTCATCACTCCCCGACACCACAGTCTTCCCGTCCGGGGAAAAACCCACGCTCTTTACGTTGCCACCATGTCCGGCGAAGTTACCCATTGCCTGGCCAGTCGACAGATCCCAGAGCGTGAGGGTCTTGTCATCATTGCCCGATACCACGAACTTGCCATCCGGGGATATGGCCACAATCACAGCTTTGGCCCCATGCCCATCGAAGGTTCGCAGTTCCTTGCCAGTTGTGGAGTTCCAGAGCTTAATTGTTTTGTCCAAACTTCCCGAAACTATTGTCTTGCCGTCCGGGGAGTAGGCGACACTGGTTATTCCGTGGCTGTGCTTACTAGCGAAAGCCAGCCGTTTCCGACCTGTATCTACATCCCATAGTTCGAGAGGACCGATTGCCCTCCCGGGTACCACGGTCTTGCCGTCCGGTGAAAAGGCAACGCTATTAATGCCAACACCTTTCTCGCCGAGGGTGCGAAGTTCTTGGCCTGTCGCTACATCCCAGAGCTTCATAGAGCCGTCGATGCATCCTGAAACCACGGTCTTTCCGTCCGGCGAGAAAGCAACAGCATGCACCAAAGTTTCACCATGACCGACGAGAGTACGCAACTCCCTACTCGCCGTCACATCCCAGAGTTTAAGTTTATTGCGATCGCCCCAGACTAAGGTCTTTCCGTCTGGCGATACCGCAATGCTCTTAACATACTCATTTTTGCCGAGCGCGCCAATTTCCTTTCCTGTGACAATGTCCCACGCCTTAATCCAGTCAAACCCGCCAGTGAATACCGTTTTTCCATCCGGAGAGACGGCGACGCTGGCCACACCACCTATCCCATGCCCGCTGATGGTTAGCAGTTCTAGACCGCTAGCCATGTCCCAGACCTTCAGAGTATTGTCCTTACTTCCGGAGATAATGGTCTTGCCGTCGGGAGAGAAGGCGACGCTCGTCACGGAATCCGCATGGCCTGCAAGAGTACGTAACTTTCGGCCTGTAGCCACATCCCAAAGCTTCAAGGTGTTGACCACGCTTTTCTCCAGGCTAATCTCCCCACTCCCCGACACCACAGTCTTGCCATCCGGGGAAAACGCGACGCTCATTACGCCATTTCTTTCGCCAGGCCCGCCGATGGTGCGCATTTCACGGCCTGTGGCCACCTCCCATAACTTGATGGTATCGTCAAGACTTCCCGCCACCAGTGTCTTGCCGTCAGGCGAAATAACGCCATTCTTACCAGAAACGGAATTGCTCCCTCCCCGCTTAGCCTTACTTGAGAGCTTGCGCGGCGTCGAGTCGGTGAATAGGTTCCATAGATTGAGTGTCTTGGGAATGTCGCTGCTCCGCGAAACCACCATTTGGCCATCCGGTGCAAAGGCGACGCTTGTAATCCACTCCGTGTGTCCTTTGAGCGTGCGCAACTGTTGACCAGTAGCGACATGTAATATGAATAGGGAGAAACTATCTCCCGCCACCATGGTTGTGCCATCCGTGGAAAAGGCAGAATTCTGGCTGACTTGAGGAGGGCTTGCTCTAAAAGTGCGGGTCTGCAGTTCCTGGCCGGTAGCTACATTCCAGCGCTTGAGGGTGTGAGTGTCTGGCGCCCAACTCCACGACATCAGCGTGTCGCCGTCCGGGGAGAACGAGGCGCTACTGAAAATATCTATATTTCCCTCGAAGTTGCGCACCTCCTCACCGGTAACGACATTCCATAACTTCAGAGACCACTGCTTGCTTGTATCGTTCCGACTCAGCGACACGACTGTCTTACCATCCGGGGAAAAAGCTGCGTATCTCAGGATATCTTTACGCCCGGCGAAGGTGAGCAACTCATGCCCAGTAGCTACATCCCATAGCTTGAGAGATCCGAGTTTAGTGGATTCGTCCCTCCTAAACGACACGATGGTGCTGCCGTCCGGTGAGAACGCGGCGCTACGCACAGAACCATCTTGCCCGCCGAGGGTGCGCAATTCCTGACCGGTGGCCACGTCCCACAGTTTGAGAGATCCCAGCTCGGTAGTTTTGTTCCAACTCAGCGACAAGATAGCCTTGCCGTCCGGCGAGAACGCAGCGCTAAATATATAGCCACCCTGTCCGACGAGGGTGCGCAATTCCTGACCGGTGGCCACGTCCCACAGCTTAATGGTTTCGTTCTCCCAGCTCCCCGACGCAATGGTCTTGCCGTCCGGGGAAAAAGCGACGCATTTCACGGAATGCTCATGCCCGGCGAGGGTACGCAACACCCGGCCCGTTGCAACGTCCCAGAGTATCAGCGTCTTGTCCGTACCTCCAGACACCGCGATCTTGCCGTCAGGGGAGATGGCAACACTCGTAACCATCTCTGAGTGCCCCCTTTGCGTCACCAGTCGCGGCGGCTCGATGTTCTTGTCGTTAGTCTTAACCGGTGGTTCCGCCTGCACCAAGCCATAAACCAGCATGGCCAGTGCCAGCACCCCACGCACGGGGAACCATCGCCTACTCATCGTCCATCTTTGCAATATCCTTCAGATTGATTCGCATCGGCGACTTGCTTCAACACGTCACGGCGAGGCGCATCACCGAAACGATGGGCTTCCAATATAGTCTTTAATCTTGCGAATAGGGCGCTTAACTAATGCGTCTTCGACGAAAACGGCGATGCTAGCTAACGTCGACTGCACAACTTGAACCGGCTATTGCCGTGGTCCGCTATGCGATGGAGAGCTGCCACTTCTGAATCGAAATATCGCTCCGCTTGGGCCGCCCGCTTGTGGCCGCTTGTACTCAGTCACCAGCGGCCGCTCCCTAGGAGCCAATTTACCTGGCGCAGATTGGCGCCGACCGCAGCGGCCACGTTGCCGCTTTCGTCAAATAATCACACACCTGCGTAGCGTACCGTCACCCACGTAAGGTCTGGATTCTCGGGGTTGGTCGAGTGTGATTCTGGTACCCAAGCCGCACCACACCGCTAACTTCCACTATTCAGTCTATAGCCTCAGCACAAAGAGTTTGGAAAACACAAACTCTGCACTGACCTGCTCAAAGTGCAGAGGTCTTGAGAAAAACGGGGGCTGAGAAGGGATTTTGGGCGAAACGGTGAAAAGTGCAGTGCAGAGCCTGCTACGCAACCCCCTGTGAATACAGGGGATTTTTACAGTTTCAAAATCCCGCGTAGCGGGTTTGAAACGTGGTCACTGGCGGAAAGGGTGGGATTCGAACCCACGGTACGGTAGAACCGTACACCGGATTTCGAGTCCGGCGCTTTCGACCACTCAGCCACCTTTCCGCGCCGCGTCCCCAAGGGGACTTCCGGGGGTCGTATTTTACCAGCAAGCTCGGCTTCACAGCCAGAAATTCAAGTGGTGCGCTCTATCCTCTCCACGCCGCCCATATAGGCCCGCAACGCCGACGGCACCGATACGCTGCCGTCGGCGTCTTGATAGTTCTCCAGCACGGCGACGAGGGTGCGCCCCACCGCCAGAGCGGAACCGTTCAGTGTGTGCACCAGTTCGGGTTTGCCTTTTTCGTTGCGAAAGCGCGCCTGCATGCGCCGCGCCTGGAAGGCCTCAAAATTGCTGCAGGAGGAAATCTCGCGGTAGGCGCTCTGCCCCGGCAGCCAGACTTCGATGTCGTAGGTTTTCGCCGAGGAGAAACCCATGTCGCCCGCGCACAGCGCCATCACGCGGTAAGGCAGCTCCAGTTTTTTCAGGATCGTTTCAGCGTGGCCGGTCAGGGCCTCCAGTCCGGCGTAGGAGTTTTCCGGCTGGACGATCTGCACCAGTTCCACCTTGTCGAATTGGTGCTGGCGTATCATGCCGCGCGTGTCCTTGCCGTAAGAACCGGCCTCGCTCCTGAAGCAGGGGGTATGACAGACGAATTTGAGCGGCAGCAATTCCAGGGGCACGATCTCGTCGCGCACGATGTTCGTGATCGGCACTTCCGCGGTCGGAATCAGGTAGAACTTGCCTTCCTCCCCTCGGGGCACGGCAAACAGATCTTCCTCGAATTTCGGCAGTTGCCCGGTGCCGCGCATGCTCGCCGCGTTCACCATGTAGGGCGCATAGACCTCGGTGTAGCCGTGCTCGCTCGTGTGCACGTCGAGCATGAACTGCGCCAATGCCCGATGCAGGCGCGCCAGCGCGCCGGTCATGAGCGAAAAACGCGAGCCGCTGATCTTGGTGGCTGTGGCGAAATCGAGCATGCCCAGCTTTTCGCCGATGTCGACGTGATCTTTCACCGGGAAATCGAATTGCCGCGACGTGCCATGGCGGCGCACCTCGGCGTTGTCCTCGGCCGACTTGCCCAACGGCACGCTCTCGTGCGGCAGATTGGGTATGACCAGCAGAAAGTCCTGCAGTTTTGCCTGAAGCTGCGCCAATTGCGCTTCCAGGGACTGCAGTTCGGCGTTGGCCTGGCTCGCCTCGGCCATCAGCGCAGAGACATCCTCGCCCTTGCCTTTGGCCTGGCCTATGCGCTTGGACATGCTGTTGCGCCCCGCCTGCAGCTCCTGCGTGCGCGTCTGCACCAGCTTGCGTTCCTGCTCGAGCGCCTGGAACGCCGCGCCGTCGAGATGGAAAGGCCTGACTGCGAGCCGGTCGGCGACCGCGTCGAGATCATTGCGCAACAATTGGATATCTAGCATGGTGAGATCAAATAATCCGCATTATTCGGTGGCTAAGAGCCGTTTCAAAACTACCTGTCATTCCGAGGCCGAAGGCCGAGGAATCTGCTTTTCCTCGAGCAACAGCAGATTCCTCGCTGCGCTCGGAATGACGATTCTTGGCGTTGCTATAATTCTTGGCGTTACTGCTCTTTGATACGCTCTAAGACTTCTTCGCTTTTTTGTCGAGTTCGCGCAAGTGCGCGAGCTTCTCTGAAATCTTGCCCTCGAGCCCGCGCGGCGTCGGCCGGTACCAATTCACGCCCGGCATGCCTTCCGGAAAATAATTCTCGGCCGCTGCGTAGGCGTCCGGCTCGTCGTGGGCATAACGGTATTCGCGCCCGTAGCCCAGTTGCTTCATCAATTTCGTCGGTGCATTGCGCAAATGTTCCGGCACCAGCCTGGACTGGTCCTTGCCTATGAAGGCGCGGGCTTCATTATACGCCGCGTACACCGCGTTCGACTTGGCGGCGCAGGCGAGATAGATCACCGCCTGTGCCAGGGCCAGTTCGCCTTCGGGCGAGCCGAGGCGCTCGTAGGTTTCGCACGCATCCAGCGTAAGGCGCAGCGCGCGCGGGTCGGCGAGGCCGATGTCTTCGGTCGCCATGCGCACCAGCCTCCTGCCCAGATAAAGCGGATCGGCGCCGCCGTCGAGCATGCGCAACAGCCAGTACAGCGCGGCGTCCGGACTGGAGCCGCGCACGCTCTTGTGCAAGGCGGAAATCTGGTCGTAGAAAGCATCTCCGCCCTTGTCGAAACGGCGCAGGTTGCGCGACAGGGCGTTTTCAATGAACGCGCCGTCTATCTCGCCTTCGGTTCCGCCCGCCGCGGTCTGGATGATTTCGAGCAGATTGAGCAGCCTACGTGCGTCGCCGTCGGCGAGCCCGATCAGGCGCTCGCGCGCGTTGGCGTCGAGCTTTACGCCCGCAAGCGGACCGCCCAGCGCCCGTTGCAGCAACTGTTCGAGTTCATCTTCGCCCAGGCTTTTCAGCACGTACACCGCGGCGCGCGACAGCAGCGCGCTGTTGACTTCGAACGACGGGTTTTCCGTGGTGGCGCCGATGAAGGTGAACAGGCCCTGCTCGACAAAAGGCAGGAACGCGTCCTGCTGCCCCTTGTTGAAGCGATGCACCTCGTCCACGAAGAGGATGGTGTGCCGCCCCGACTGCGCCAGCACGTTTTCGGCGCGCTGCACCGCTTCGCGTATTTCCTTCACCCCGGAAAACGCCGCAGACAGGGCGATGAATTCGGCGTTGAAAGCGTTCGCCATCAGGCGCGCCAGCGTGGTCTTGCCTACGCCGGGCGGCCCCCACAAAATCATCGAATGCGGCTTGCCCGCGTCGAACGCCAGGCGCAGCGGCTTTCCCGGTCCGAGCAGGTGCGGCTGCCCCACCACGTCGGCCAGCGATTGCGGGCGCATGGCTTCGGCCAGGGGCGCGGCGGGTTTCGGGCTTGCGAAGAGGTCGGTCATGGGTACATGCTGTTGTGGGAGCGAGCTTGTGCCCCGAAGGAAATCCCCTTGTGGGACTCGCGAATTTCACGGTTCGCGAGCAAGCTCGCTCCCACGCTGCGCCTCACTCGCCGATCACATCTGCGCCCTTGGGCGGAACGAACGTGAACAGCGCGGCATTCAGTTTTGGATTGCGGCGCAGGGCGGTGAACTTCAGCACCGTGGTCTGGCCGAAGCTGTCGGCCAATTCCATGATCTCAAGCCCGGAAAACCCGAAGCCCATGCGTATTGTCTCGAAATTCGATTCCTTGTCCCGCGGCACGGCCTCGACCCAATCCAGCCCGCCCGTCTGTCCCTGTTCGCTCAGCTTGAAAGCCTGCTCGAAATCGTTGCTGCCGGCGAGCAGCGCCGCTGGCGTCGAACCGAGCGCGCGATCCAGTCGCCGCACCGTGGCCTGGTTCAAATCCTCGTCGTACACCCATACCTTCGAACCGTCGCCGACGATGAGCTGGGCGTAGGGCTTGGCATAGGTCCAGCGGAATTTCCCCGGGCGCGAGAACGCCAGAGTGCCGCTGGATTCCTGCGTCAGCTTTTGCTTGCGGTCATACACCTTCTGCTGGAACTCGCCCTGCGCCGTCGTCGTCGCGGCGATGAAATTGCGCAGCGCCTCCAGACCCGCGGCCCTTGCGCCTCCGGCAGACAGCGTCAAAATCGCAAGCGAAAGCAGCAGCCCCCGAACCCGCATCGCCTAGCCTTCGCCCCTGTTGGGCACCAGCACCTCGCGGTTGCCGTTGGACTGCATCGAGGACACCATGCCCGCCTGTTCCATCTGTTCGATCAGGCGCGCTGCGCGGTTGTAGCCGATGCGCAGATGCCGCTGCACCAGCGAAATCGACGCGCGTCGCGTGCGCAGCACGATCTCCACCGCCTGATCGTACAAGGGGTCGGCTTCGCCTCCCGCTTCG
>JAPLRD010000329.1 GCA_026399375.1 Pseudomonadota bacterium | reverse complement strand
TCTAGGATCGAGACGAAGAGCTTGTTCGAGCGCATCGATCGCCTTTGCGGTTTGACCACTCCTACCGTAGGAGCGCCCTAGTTCTGTCCACGCGATAGAAGGTGCCGGATTGATGCGTAACGGCCGCACGCCGCGATTTTCGCGGGCATCATCAATCTTCTGGTCGACGATGAGCGATATAAAAAAGCGCAACTTGGCGATCTGCACCGCAACCGGCTGGATGTCCACGCCGAAAATGCAGTTCTCAATCAGGAACAGCTTACGGCCGTAATCGAGCTCGTTCCGCTCAAACGTCTCCTCAATGCTCGCCTTTTGCGTTTCCAGGTCGGCAAGGGCGCGTTCGCGGAAATTGGCATCGGGAATGCTTTGCGCCTCTCGCTGAAGCGCGTCCACGCGCTCGATCTGGCGTGCTTTCCATTGCTTATTGCCGGGATCGAGTCTGCCGAGCAAAAATACTAGCTTGTGCAACACGCCCATCGGGAAGGCGCCCGAGCCGCAGGCAGGGTCAAGTATGCGCATGCGGTCGATGATTTGAATCAGGCGTCGGACCTCCGCGGGACTGAACCTATGCGGTTCATCGTTGTAAGCCAGCAGGTGGCGCAGCCGTTGGTTTATGTCCTCAGCCGTGCCCTTGTCCGGCGCCAGCTTCAAGCGGGGCGGCGCCTCCTGAGCGGAAAGGGCTAGATCCCCAGGACCCGTGCCCAGCGCCAGCAATTCATTCAGTACCTTGCCGCCAGACGCCGTCGCGCCAGCCGCAACTGCCAGCGAGGACTCCAAATAGGCGACTAGCGCCTCGTCCACCATATAGTTTACGATCTCGCGCGGGGTGTAGAACGAGCCCGTCTGCTTTCTCGCGGTAGTCGAAGTTTCCGGGTTGTAAGAGGCAAGAAGGTTTTCGAACACCCGGCCGAGCAGTTCGGGGTCGAGCGCTACTTCTTCTTCAACAGGTGTATTCTCGTTGACGGTAAATTTGTAGCGATTGAGGATGTTGACCAGGCCGAGCGCCTTGTAATGCTTGTTCTTGGTGCCATAAACCTCGTTCAGATCAACCTCTTGTTCGGGGCCGAAGAACAGGAAATTTGGTACTGAAACAGGGTTGTCGTCGCGGTCGGAAAAGCCGTCAATACGTACGTCGATCGGCTTGTCTCCCGTACCGGTGCGCTTGTCGAGGCATTCGAACAAGCCACCGTTTAGGAAGGGAGTGTTAGCGAACAGCTTAAGCGCCGCTTTCGAGTCCCTAAACTGATCCTCGTAGCGATAGACGTTGTGGACCATATAATGCTGGTCGCGCCCGTCCTTCTGCTTTGTACGTTTGCGGAAGGTCCGCTGTGATGGCTTCCCGGCCACGTCCATCTCGGTATTGAGCGTGGCAAAAAAGAGGTTCTGCAGGATCGCCTTGTAGTAGGTGCTCTCTTCCGGGGCGAAACTCTGCAGCAGCCCCTCAACGTCGCGCCGCCTGAATAGGCTCTCGGATACCAGTCCTTTCTCTTTAATGAACCAGACGAAAATCAGGCGCGTAATCAGGCGAATTACGCTGGTGGCGTTACGTACGTCTGCGTCCTTTCCGGCACCTTGTGGGAAGCGCACGTGCTGCAGCGCCCAGTAGTACCAGTTGGCGAGATCCTGAAAGAAGCGCTTGTTGAGCGCGGACGTGTCGAGAGTCTTCTGCCAAGCAGCGTGCAGTTCGACGAAATTGGTGAATCTGTATTCATCGTGCAGTGCGCCGAGGGAAAGATCGAGAAGAATCTCTATGTGGGCGCGATGAGTGTTGGTGCATCGGATGCCCTGGATGAGGGTGACTTTTTCGAGGACGTCCTTTCCTTCCTCTCGCTTGTGCAGGCGGCGATTGATGACGGCCAGTGTCAGTGTCTCCCCATGCCGGAACAGAATGAGGGCCGGCATATCGAAAAGCTTATTGACCTCGCGGGTGATGCCAGCAAGGGCCGTGCGTGAGTAGTGGCTGCCCTTTAATTCGAGGGCAAAAAACAAGTAGGAGTTGATGACCGCGCCGTTATAAGCGCCTTTGCTCTCGAAATCGAACTGCGCGTTCCCCGCCGCACGGACTTCGTCGTCGGTGAGTTGGAACAGGAAATCGACAGTTTTCCATTCGCCCGGCAAAGCATAGCGATCGTTGAACGGGTGACCCTGCGAAAAGGTGGCGAGGAAGTTGGCGAGCGTATTGGGCTTAAGCGGAAGCCGCTTGTTGCTGGTATAGCCGAGCACACCCAGCAAATAGGACGCGGCGTCAGCCAGCGGCTGGCTCGTGAACTTCGTCAGCGCGGCCTCGATGGCCTGCCTTACTTCCTGGTCATTCATGATTGTTTCAGTACCATCCATGTGACGAGTTCCAGGTCGGTCTTTGCATTCACCTGATCCTGTTCATCGGGCAGGACAAAGCTGCGGCCGGATTGCAAGCCGGATGCAGCGCGTTTGCGGAAAGTGGCAGCAACGGAATCGACGGCCTTCTTCAGAAGCACATCGTAAGCCTTCATTTCAGCGCCGTGGTTGGTCTGCTGGTCGAAAAGATTGCAGAGCTGGGAGTAAGGCTCGCTCTTGCCAGAACAAAGAATGCGGTAGATGTCAAGAATCTGCTTCGGATGCGCAAAGCCGAAGCGGACATTGCCATCATCGAGCACATAGACCAAAAAATAGGGCTGGAGCGGATTAATTTCCCTGTTGGCGTCCTTCTTGGCAGCACCGAGGACCCCCGAAATACCCTCCTGCCGGAAGCAAAAGATGACGCCGGGCGCGATGACCTTGTATTCAGGGTGGGGCGGTACTACCGTGTAGAGCCCAAATGGCGCGTCTTCAAGCGCCGCACGGTTTGCCTCTATGTATTTCAATAGCTCAAGACGGAAATCGTCGAGGGTATTATCCACTCAGAGCATTCTTTGGCAACGCGCTTTTGCTGTAGTTTATTGGAAAGCTCAAGCCCATCGGCATCAATGATGAAGGCCTTTTTTTCTGTCTTGCTGGGATCGAGCCGGTTGACGAAGGATGGCTCACCAAAAAGGAAATCAAGGTGTTCGATACCGTCGAGGCGGCCTTTGAGTGCATCGTAAGCGTAGATCGTGAAGTAAGCTGAAACCACAGAAAGCCGCGAACCGTCTTGAATCTTTTCCTTAAGGAAGTCCGCTACTGAGCCTCGTGTGTGGTTGTCGCGGAGTCCTGAACTCGTTGGTATCGCTGGCATTTCTTCTAATTCCTTAAGTAACCTGGTGCTGGATTGGTTTTGAAGAATAGCTTGACGATCAAGTAATGCGCACTGATCTTGCACTTAGCCAATGTACTTACTCAAAGGCGCTGGTGAAATTCCTGTACACGGGCATGCGCAAATATAGTTCCGTAGAATCTACCCAGAGCTAGTGCGCATACTTTATGCCTAAAGTACGATGAAACATTGGATGTATTACGATTACCGAGTTGGGACGCAATTCACCTGCGGAAATTCTTGCGTGTGCATTATTGCGCGACCAACTTACCGAATTAGTGGGACCGGTCTTGATGCCGATGAGTCCCGTGGCGTAAAACTCTCTCACGACAATGCTGCGTACTGAATTAAAGTTGGCCTGATCTGTGCACAAAGTATTTAGCGCACGAGTTATTGTGTCAGCCATATTTGGGTCTAATTCAGAAGCGATCTCGGTGAAACGTTCCACGAGCAAGTCTTCCGTAAGTTCTAGGACTTCTACTTTGTCCTTAAGGCCGTAAAAAATGTGCGCCGTGTAATTTAGACTGGGCCAGATTAAACTCCATTCATCTGCTAGTGATCGGAGCCGACCCGCCGAATAGTTTTGTTCAGCCTCTTTTATTGTGTTGGCGGTGATGGACGCTCGGCCATCCACGAGTTCCAGGCATGCATTGACAAACATAATGATGTCGCGCGGACGATAGAATGTGCGCTCCAACATGTATTCCATTGTATCTTTGGCGTCAACGTGACGTGGGAAAATGTCGGAAAAAGATACATCGCCCTTGGTATAGCGACGGCGAATCAGTTGATTTATTCGGCGTTCGACTAAATCAACAAGATCTTGCTTTTTCCATCGTATTTCCAGGTACAGAGACTCGTATTTCTCTCCTTGGAAGCCTGGCGTAATTTCGAAATTTATAACCTTGTCGAGAAGATCTTGGCGTAACGCCAAAACAATTTTTACGTTGGGGATCGTCCTAAACCGACGAACCGCATCAATTAGCGCACGAATCAGTTTGAACTTAATGCGGTTATCTGCCCAGTCCTCATCAAGCATGTCAATCGCGACGTAGTAGTGATCTTTTCGATCATCAAAGACGTGCTCCTCTAAGACAACAATTAAGCCGTCGAGCTCCCTGATCTGAATTTTTGAAACCGCATCGTGACCGTGCTCGATTACTTGCCTTCGCTGTTCTTCTGTAAGAGTTCTGGCGCCCTCTGTGGAAAGCGTCACGCCTGGAAACTTTCCACCAACTTCCGCTGATAGTGTTCCGCCGTTAGCCAAAACTTGTTCCCCCACTCTTCTAAGTACTCAACGGCTAATGCCTTATATCTATCTCGTTTGTAGAGGATAGATTTCATATTGCTGATGAAGCTTTTTTGCGTATCTTCATTAACAATGTTGAATCTCTTCTTCAAGAGCTCAACAACAAGGAGGTGCTTCCATAGCAGAACGTAGAATGCCGAAAGATTGACGCCAGCTTCCTCGTAAAACGCCAACACTTTATTGGTAGCTATGAAGTTGAGCGAGAGGTCGTGGGGAGAAAGCTGAACGACATGCCTATCTGTTCGCGATAGCGCGTTTAGCAGAGCACTCTTACCCGCACCGGTTCTGCCTATTACGATGCGTTTTGGGCATTCACAATCTAGAAGAAATGAAAGGTCACCCGTATCGATAAAACAGTCGGCAAGGAACTGTTGGTCATCTTCTGCGGAGGCGGATCCGACGGAGTCGTGTTTCCGAAAGACAAACGTTCCATTTCCAGAGGAATCCGCCATATGGCTCCCGTTTTTATATTAGTTCGTATTCGCATTGGCGTAGCGTTGACGCCTATGGGCAATTCCTACGGTAGCATATATTCACGGCGTGCTTCTTTAGCGCCTAAGCCAATGGTGCTACCACTGACATCGGTATCCTAGGCAAATTGTTGTTCTGTGTCTTGAAACATTTTCCAAGATTCCCGAACGAAGTT
>JAPLRD010000362.1:1400-2721 GCA_026399375.1 Pseudomonadota bacterium | reverse complement strand
ACGCAAATCCAGCCTCCGCTAGCACGCACGGTTCTGGATGCGGAGCGCGCTCTGAAGATTCTCGCGGGCATTCGCACTGGCGACGCGCTACCACCCGTCGAAGTTGACGTGCCCCCGCAGGCCGTAGCCGCGCTACGCTATCGGTTGAAGGACGGTTTCCATCGATATCATCTATCTTCAGTTCTTGGCTTCACACACATTCCTGTTGTCGTACAGGAGTACTTTGAATTTGAGCTCTAACTGGTTCATTCAATCGGACCGGCCTTCGGCCAGCCGCTTAAGTCAAACGTTAAAGCCTTTGCAGATTAGTGCTAGGATTTGTGCATGAATACTTCAACTCTTACCCGTGAAGCGCTGTCCCTCCCCGTGCAACAACGGGCGGAATTGGCCGCGCAGTTGTTGTCCAGCCTTGATGCGCTGTCCGAATCCGAAATTGAACCGCTTTGGTTTCAAGAAGCGGCGCACCGGGCTGCGGAAATGGATCAAGGGTTGTCCAAACGCATTCCTGCAGAGGACGTGCGACGGCAAGCAAATTCTTTGCTCAAGTGAGTTACTTCTTTAGCGAAGCCGCGCGCGTTGAGCACCTTGAGCATGTGGCCTACTAAGAGTCCTGTCAAATTGGACTCGGCGCACGATACCTATTGGCTTTTGATGAGGCAATGGGGACTGTCTGCGAAGCTCCGGAGCGTTATCGAGTCGAGTCCCCGCCTGCTATTCGAAAGTACCGCGTACCAGGTTTTCCTTACAACATCCTATATCGGATTGTTGATTCAGACATTGAAGTTCTGGTCGTTGCCGCGCATCGTCGGCGGCCAGGCTACTGGTTGGGCAGACTTTAACTGGTCGCCCAAGGCGGATGTCTGTGGCTCCGCTTAGCCATTGGATGCGGGATTGGTGCTGGAGTAGGAGCGGCGTTTGGAGCGAAGCGAAGATAATGTCTTTAGCGCTGGCATTTTCGCAATTTAATATTTGCCAATCGGCGATCCTTGAAAGTCTCAAAATGCCGCGCCTGGTGCGGCCTAACCCCTCGCTCAAGCGGAGCGCTACCTCTATGGAATACTTGTCGCTGTTCCGAATGCCAACACCGATGAAGATCACGGGGCGTTCTTCAAGCATTACGAACGCATTCATCAACTCGATAATTCCGGTCGTGCTGCCCAGTGCGCAAGAAGTAAAGCGAGCCTTGGAAATACTCGGAATGACCCCCGAGTCTTTCCAGTGCGCATACTGTGGCAGCGTTGCTTCGGAATGGGACCACCTCCGCCCGCTCGTCAAAGACAAAAAGCCAACTGGGTACATCTCAGAAATTCACAACCTCGTG
>JAPLRD010000362.1:0-1360 GCA_026399375.1 Pseudomonadota bacterium | reverse complement strand
GTCAAAGGGCAACAAGGAGTGGAAAACCGGATGCTTCGCTTAGCTTCAACGTTAGATATCAAGTGCGCGCCTGGGCGAGGTGCTTCGAGCAATGAGCTTGGTCAATCTGTTCCGACCCACCTGTAGCAGCACAGCGCAATCCATCAGGATTCTGGCTGCGGCACTCGTCGCCATTGCGCTCAACGCAGCCGGCCAACCTCCAGTCGCGCCAACGATCCAGGGACGACTTGATGGGCTCCTCGCGCCCCTTTCGAAGGGCGCGGCTCCTGGATGTGCGGCGGGCATCATCAAGGAGGGTCGTTGGGTCGCTCGTGGCGGGTATGGCTTTGCGAGCATCGAGCGCGGTGTCCGCATTACACCCGACACCATCTTTTATGCCGCCTCGGTGTCCAAGCAATTCACCGCGGCTGCCTTGCTCCGTCTCGCCGAGTTGGGCAAGGCGTCTCTCGACGACGATGTCCGCAAGTCACCAGACGAGTGGCTTGCCCGATTACCATCGTCTTGCTGTGGAGGCTCGACGGGACTTGGTCGGGAATCCGCCCTCACGTGAAGAAGTCCTCGTGATGATCGCGAGGGCAAAGCCTATCCACTCGGCGGGCGAGCTGTATCGGTATAGCAACTCCAACTACTTCCTGATGGGCGAGATCGTCCGGCGGGCAAGCGGGAAGTCGTTGCGAGATTTCGCGCGGGAAACGCTCTTCGAGCCTCTCGGGATGAAGGACACGCAGTACTACGACGATCCGTCGATCGCTGTGCCGCAGCGTGCCGTTGGCTACTTCACGCGAGCCCGTGAGAAGTATGGCGTCGTGAAGACCAACTATTCACTGGTGGGCGCAGGCGGTCTTCTTACCACGGTGAACGACCTCGGCAAGTGGACTCGAGTCTTCGACGATGCGAATGCGATTCCCTCAAGCCCGCACCTCGGCGCGCGAATGATGGAGCGGGGCGTCACGTCCGACGGGAGGGCAACGAACTACGCCGCCGGCCTGGCCCGCGACCGGATTCAGGACGTGGACGTGGTCCATCACAACGGGTTCTTCCCTGGCTACGTCACCACGTTCACGTGGGTGCCTGAGAAGCGCATGGGTCTTTTTGCGCTCTGCAACTGGAGCGAAGCGCCGGATACACTATTGCAGGGGCAGATGCTGCGCGAAGGGTTGCGGTAGCGCAAGGGGTGCATTGTGAATGGCATTGTGAAATTAACATCTAACAACGCGTTCGAACGGACCGCGGGCAAGCGTGGGCCGCGTCTGGCCGCGGCCGACACATCGTGCTCGGCCGCTCAACTGGAGCGTTAGACTGATCGCGATGGGAACAACCGCTTCGCTTTACCCCGCTGTGGATGCAGCTGCCGTTTGGT
>JAPLRD010000198.1:1286-10399 GCA_026399375.1 Pseudomonadota bacterium | reverse complement strand
GAGTCGACCTTGCTCGATACCTGGAACGAGATGCGCGTCGGGATATTGGCCTTGATCAGCCCGGTGATCACGTCGACCGAGGGGCGCTGCGTCGCCAGAATGAGGTGTATGCCGGCGGCGCGCGCCTTTTGCGCCAGGCGCGCGATCAGTTCCTCGACTTTCTTGCCCACCACCATCATCAGGTCGGCGAGTTCGTCGATCACCACTACGATATAGGGCAATTGGCCGAGAAACTGCGGCTCGCCCGTCTCCAGCGTGGTCGGATCCTGGATCGGCCGCCCGGCCTTGTCCGCTTCTGCCACCTTGGCGTTGTAGCCCGAGAGTTGGCGCACCCCCAGCCAGGACATGAGCTTGTAGCGCCGCTCCATTTCCGCCACGCACCAGTTGAGCGCGCTCGCCGCCTGCTTCATGTCGGTCACCACCGGCGCCAGGAGGTGCGGAATGTCCTGGTACACCGACAGCTCGAGCATTTTCGGATCGATCAGGATCAGGCGTATCTGGCTCGGCTCCGCTTTGTACAGGAGCGACAGGATCATGGCGTTGATCGCCACCGACTTGCCCGAACCAGTGGTGCCCGCCACCAGCAGATGGGGCATTTTCGCCAGGTCGGCGACCATGGGCTTGCCGGCGATGTCCTTGCCCAGCGTCAGCACCAGCGGCGAGTTCATCTCGTGGTACACCTCGGAGCTCAGGATTTCCGACAGGCGCACGATCTGGCGTTTCGGGTTCGGGATTTCCAGCCCCATGCACGACTTGCCGGGAATCGTCTCCACCACGCGTATGCTCACCACCGACAGCGCCCGCGCAAGATCCTTCACCAGACTCATGATCTGGCTGCCCTTGACTCCCACCGCCGGCTCGATCTCGTAGCGCGTGATCACCGGCCCCGGATAGGCGGCCAGCACCTTCACCTGCACGCCGAAATCGGAGAGCTTCTTTTCGATCAGGCGTGACGTGTATTCGAGCGTATCGGCGCTCATGGTCTCGATGTCGCGCTGGGGTTCGTCCAGCAATGCCAGCGGCGGCAGCGGCGTGTCCGGCAGGTCGGTAAACAGCGGCACCTGCTTTTCCTTGATCACGCGCTCTGATTTCTGGATCTCGACCACCGGCGCTTCGATGCGTATCGGCTCGTGGTCCTCGATGATGCGCTTCTTGTCCTCCTCGACGATCACTTCCCGCTCCAGCGTCGCGATTTCCCCCGCCTTTCGATCCTGCCGGCGCTGCCAGGTTTGGACCACGAAGGCGCAGCTGATTTCAAGCGCCGCGCCTATGGCCTCGACCGCGCTCAGCCAGGAAACGCCTGTGAACAGGCTCAACCCGATCGCAAGCAGAGTCAGCAAAATCAGCGTCGCGCCGGTAAAGCCGAACGCGGTGGAGAAACTGCCGCTGATGACCGCACCCAGCATGCCCCCTGGCGCGAGCGGCAGCGCCGCCTTGAGGCTGTAAAAGCGCAGCGCCTCCATGCCGCAACTGGCCGCGATCAGCACCGCGAAACCCGCCAGCGCGACGATCAGCGGACGCTTGTCCAGCACGCTGCTTCCATCCAGCCGGCGATACCTGGCGATGACGATGTAACCGAGCAATCCAATCAGCCAGTATGCGGAGACACCGAATAGATACAGCAGCAATTCGGACAGCCACGCTCCGGTGCGCCCGCCCGCATTTCTCGCGACGGCGCTGGCGGTGCTGTGAAACCAGCCGGGGTCGGATTTGTCGAAGGTAACCAAGACCAGCAGCAGGTATGCCGCGAGCGCGATCAGCGCGAACCATTTCGATTCCCGCAGCAGGGCGGCGATTTTCCCGGGCAAGGGCGGCGTATCGGTACGATTCAGGGTGTTCATGGTCTTGGGGGCGGCTATGCGGTCATTTTACCTGCTTGGCTCGCCAGGCACCAAAGCAATCCCCGGGCGTGCCCGGAAACAAAAATCCCCGCACGAAGCGGGGATTTTGCGCAGCGGCCGGGAAAGCGCATCAGCGGCGGACGACGCACTCCTGGTTCTTGCCCGAGTTCACCGCCGCCCCTGTCATGATGCTCTGGATAAAGGTGGCCGGCGGCGTAAACTGCAGTCCCGGATCGGTGGAAAGGAAGCGCGCCCGGCTGTTGCGGTCCGAAATGGCGGCGAACTGGCCCGCCTGCAGATTCTGCGAACCGGCGCTGTTGGTCGCGACGATCTCGCCGTCGGTCACGCTTACATAGACGCTGCCTTCCAGGTTCTCATTCGAGTACGGCTTCTGGCAGGGCGTGGTCAGGCAGTCGTCGGCGCCGTAACTGGTGCCCCGGATACCGATGGTCGCCGTGGCCGTGTCCAGCTTGTAGGCGTCCTGATTGCCGCGCTTGCCCACCAACCCGGTCACCGCGCGCAACCCGCCCTTGACCAGACCGAAGAGAAAGCTGTCCTTTTCCGGCTCGTCCTGCTTGAACTCGATTTTCTCGATTTTCACGCTGGTGTTCGGCTTGAGCGTGACCATGCTGCCATCGGCGAATTTGATCTGGGCGTAGCTGTCTTTCTGCGTGTTGATCGTGTCACCGCTGCGGATCTCGGATTTCTGCGACAGTATGCGCACCGACCCGTCGGCCTTGTTCACCGATAGTGTTCCCGACAACTGCGACACCATGCCACTGTCGGCCCACGCCGCGGCGGAGATCAACCCCAAGCCCGCGAGAATCATGCATTTCACGCCAGAACGATAAGCTTTCATTGCCTTGCTCCTTCCTCCGCGACAGCCCAACGTATCCCCAAAACCTTACTTGCGCTTTTCAGCATACCTCGTTCCCACGCTGCAGCTTTGGAACAAGTTCACGATATATAACAGATTTTTCCCATTCTTGGCCTGATTCGCGGGCTCCAGCGCGCGGGAATGCGCGGCTATTCGTGAACTAGTTCACGCTTTGGCGGCTATTCCGGCCAGAGTATGTTGGCGCGAATCACGATGGTATTCGGGCGCACCTCGATATAACCCGCGGCTTGCAGATGCTTCATTACCCGGCTGACCATCTCGCGCGAGGCGCCTATCATGCGCGCGATGTCCTGCTTTGACAGCTTCTTCGTCACCACTCTTTCCCCGTCGATGAGCTCCGCCGACTCCAGCAGCAGCCGCGCTACCCGCCCGAAGACGTCCATCAGCGCGAGGCTGCCGATCTGGTTGTCGGCTTCGCGCAACCTCTTCACCAGGCCACGCATCACCGTCATGGCCATCTCGAAATTATCGGCCAGGCAGCGCTTGAAATCACCCTTGGAAATGCAGACGATCTCGCACGACTCCAGCGCCACGACGTTGGCCGAACGCGGGCTGTTGTCGATCAGGCCCATTTCGCCCACGAATTCGTTCGGCCCGAGGATGGCGAGGATCACCTCCTTGCCGTCGAGGTCGCTCATGAACACCTTGATGCGGCCGCTGATCAGAATGTAGAGCGAATCGGTGGGGTCGCCGACGCCTAGGATCAGGCTGCCGCGAGCGTACGATTTTCGCGACACGACGCGGGCGAGCAGGTTGAGTTCCTCGTCGCTCAGCACCGACAGCAAGGGAACATTGCGCAACAGCGCGGTGGAAACATTGGACAAAGCGGGCGCACTCCCTGGTTATTATTTGTTTTTTCGCGGGATTATGCTACCAGATTCCGCCCGCATCGGCGCAGCATGGGAAGCCTGGGGAACACAGCGGCGCCGCGGTGCCTATTCGGCGAGCAGGATGTTGTCGCGCAGCACGATGGAGCGGCCGCGCACTTCGATGTAGCCTCCGAGTTCCAGGTCTTTCATGACACGGCTGACCATCTCGCGCGACGCGCCGATCATCTTGGCGATGTCCTGCTTGGACACTTTCTTGACCACCACTTTTTCGCCGTTGACGTCCTCCGCCAGTTGCAGCAGCAGGCGCGCCACCCGGCCGTATACGTCCATCAGCGCCAGGCTGCCGATCTTCTGGTCCGCCTCGCGCAGTCGCTTCACCAGGCCGCGCATCACCGTCAGCGACAGGTCCGAATTCTCGGCCAGGCAGCGTTTGAAGTCGACTTTCGAAATGCTGAGCAGTTCGCACGGCTCCAGCGTCAACACGCTGGCCGAGCGCGGACTGTCGTCCAGGAGCCCCATCTCGCCGAAGAATTCGCCGGACCCGAGAATGGCAAGTATCACCTCCCTGCCCTGCTCGTCCCGCATCAGCACCTTGAGCCGGCCGCTGATGACGATATAAAGCGAATCCGTGGTGTCCCCGGCGCTGATGATCGTCTGGCCGCGCGCGAACCGGTTGCGCAGGATCATGTGCGCCAGCACACCCAGGTGAGCCTCGTCCAGACCGGCGAACAGCGGCACATTGCGCAGCAGTGTCGTCGATACGTTCGCCGGAAGCGCCATGTCGAATTCCCTGGACGGGGCCTTTACTGATTTATTGCCCGCCCGGACAAGGGGCTGTTCCGGTATCTCCGAAACAGCCGCAGGAGCGCGCTTACGCAGCAGATTCTAGCAGACCCAAGAGCCTGCCAGAACTTGGCAAAGGAGCGCCACAAGCGTTTGCGAATCTAATTGCAGGAAGGCTTGCTCGAGTCGTCCATGGAAGAAGTCGAGGTGCGGATGCGCCCGGTCCGGGTTTCTTCGTTCGCGGCGAATATGATGTACGCCATCAGCGAATCATCGAAACCGCGCGGCGACGCCGACTGGATGAACGCCGTTGCTTTGACCGGGTCCGTACTTAGCACATACGTACCTCCCCCAGCCCCCCCGTTCACCGCGCCGAACAGAACGCGAACCTGCGAGGACTCGTCACTGATCAACGGAATCAACTGGTTCTTGCGGTCGTAAATCCCCGATCCCGTTCCTCCCACCATCAACAGCCCGACGCCGGGAATCGTATGCGACCCTGCCGAATCCGTGTAGGTGTAGTCGAACTTGCCGCCGATGTTCATCTCGATGTCGCCGGCGTTGACGATGCCCGCCGGCGCGCCGGCGCCCGTGCCGCCCATCATCTTGATGTAGCCGCCGGTATTGATCGTCAGGCTGACCGGGTCGATCTTGGCCGCAGCCGAAGTCTGGCCGCCGCTCTTCGAATCCGCCGTGCCGCCCTGCATCACCAGGTTGCCGCCGATGTCGATGAACTTGCTCCTGTCTCCGAGAATGAGGGCGTCGGCCGCAGCCAGCGCTCCCCCGCCCGCGCCCGTGTCGCTCGTAGCCGTACCGCCGGTCAGCGTGATGTTGCTGCTGTTGGTCGTGTACGGCAGCGACGGGTTGATCCCCTGCGTGAATCCCGCACCGCCCCTCACGCCGAGGATGGTGACCACATCGCCGCGAAGCGCGGCCAGGGCCGAACTCTTGCCGGGACGATTGGAAATTCCCGTCGAAGTCGCGGACGCGTTGCCACCGGTGACAATGATGTTCCCTGAAGTGCCGGGACCGCCCTGATCGCCATTGAGGTAGATGTCGAGTTTCTCATCGGCGCGCAAGGTCGTATCCAGGAACTTGCCGTTCGCCGCCTTGTTGGCGCTGTTGTCGATGATCAGGTTTTGCACCGGCAGCGGCTTGCCGTTGGCGTCCTTCTGGCCGACGACGATGTTCTTCGCGCGCACCTCGACCGGATTGGCCGCCGAACCGGCGATGATCACGCTCCCCTTGCCGGCGCCCAGGCCGACGGTTCCTGCGGGGCCCGACGCCTCGCTGGCGCTCGCATTGGCGCGCAGCGCCAGGTCGCCAACCATCTGGATAGTGCCGTAAATCTTGATATCGCCCGTCGCAATCATGGTCAGGGTGTGATCGAATTTCTCGTACTGCCGGTTGCCCAGAAGATCGAGCGTGCCCAGATCTTTCCCGATCACCACACCGTTGCTGTTGCCGCCCGGGTTGTTCAAGACGATATTGCCGGTCGCGTACAGATTGAGCGAGCCGCCGGATAGTCCGCCATTGATCTGGCCGGTGGTGATGGCCGATTTGATCGTCACATCGCCCGCAGTCGCGATCAGGGAAACGTTATGGCCGGAGAGGCCGCTTCCCGGCGCCAGGTCTATGGTCTGGCTGGGAGCGAAATCGATAACCTCACTGGGGGCGACGAGCGAAAAATCGCCCGCCGTGCCGATGCCGGAAATGTTGGTGCCGTTGATGCTCTTGTAATCGATGTTGCTGTTTGCATACGGCGGCGTCTTGATCGAACCGGCGAGCCGCGCCTCGAGCGTTATCGGCCCCACGTTGTTCCCGGTGCCGGCCAGATTGTTCTGCAGATCGATCACGCCGGCCTTGTCGGTATTGTTGAAGGTGCGCACCTTCAGCGCGCCCTGCGTGAAATTCCCCGCGGCCGCGATGCTTTGCAGGCCGGCGGCCACGGTCGCGCTTTGCTTCACGGAACCGGTGGAGTAGATCGAAATGGCGCCGGCGTTGCGCGCAATCACCTGGCCGTTGATGTTCACACCGCCCAGCGTGCCGACGGCAACCGACGCGGGCGACAGGCCGAATCCACCGGCCGCCGTGTAGGCCGAATCGTTTCCGGCCACGAACTGGATGCCACCGTCGGCGCTTTGCACCGTGCCGTTGATATTGAGATTAGTGCCGGCATTGAGGTTGATGCCCGCGCCCGTCGGGGCGAGATTGTTGATGAAGTCGATGTTCAGGTCGCCCACGTCGGCGCGCTCGAACACGCCGCCGCTCGTGGTGTTGGCCACGGCGAGTTTGGTACCCGCGGCATGCGACAGCACCATCGGCGCCGCCAGCGTGCCCACCCCGGTTGCGGCATTCATCGCCAGCGTGCCGCTCACATCAAGAGCCGCGCCGCTGCTGGTGATTGCGCCCGCTGCCACACCGCCGCCATTGGCCGTCAGCGTCAAGTTACCGTTGCCCGCGGCGTAAGTCACCGGCGCGTTGATGGCGATGCCGCCGGTATTGTTGAGCAGCGTGAAGCCGTTCTGCGCCGCGGTCGGGGTCAGCGCGCCTGCCACCGTGATCGCACCGGTGTTGTTGCTGGCGCCTATCGTCAAACCTCCCGTTGTCGTGATGGTATTGAGTTCGCTGTTGGACAACTCCAGCGTGGAGGCCGCATTGTTTGTCGCGGCTGCCGCAGCGCCTAGTTGGATCGCATCGGCCGCGTTGTTCGGCTTGATCACGACCGCGCCGCTGCCCGCATTGACCGTACTCGTCAGCACCATTTCATCCGCGATGAGCGAAACCGCGCTATTCGTGCTGGAAATGGTGCCGCCGCTGTGGGTAAGGATCCGGTCAGCGCCGGTCACTTTGAGCGTTACCCCGGCCGGGCCCGTCACGTTGCCGCTGATCGTCATGTCGCCGCCGGAGGTCGCGCTCACGCTGGCGCCCGAGCCGGCGGTAATGGTTCCGCTGTCGCTGAACGTAGTGCCCGCGCTGGCCGTGACGCCGCTGCTGCCGCTGATCGAGCCGCTGTTGCTGAAGCCGCCGGTCGAGGTAATGCTGACCGGTCCTGCTGCGGCGGTAATCGCCGCAATATTGCTGAACGCACCGCCCGCTTTTGCGGTGATACCGGTTTGGGCCGAAATGTTAGCGTTGGCCGTCAGATCGCCGCCCGCACTCACGCTTGCACTGCCGTTGGCCGAGGTGATCGCCGCCGTATTGATGAAGTTGCCGCCGCTGGTTGACGTAAAGCCGCCAGGCGCAGTGAGCGCCCCGGAAACGGTTGTCCCGCCGGTCGCATTGAGCGTGACCGTGGAACCGGTCGCAGTGGTCACGGTGTTATTCAAGGTAATCGCGCCACTCGCGTTCACGTCGATCGGCCCGCTCGTGCTCACCGTTGCGAGGCTGACGTCCTTCCCGCTGATGGTGAAATTGGCGAGATTGCTCGCTGTTCCGGCGACGCTGACGCTGCCGGTCACCGGTTGCGCCTTCAGTGTGAGTGAATTTCCGCCGCCGTCTATCGTGCTCAGGAACTGGATCGTTCCGCTGGAGCCGACCGCCGGTGCCTGCGTCGTGTCGATCGTGCGCGGCCCGCCGGCCACCAGAACCGGCTGCGCGAACTGCACCAGGCTGACCGAGGTGACGATGTCGTTGCTCAGAACCGTGGTGCCGATGCCGCTCTGCACGAAGTCGCCTGCCGTGTAGATTGGCGCAACCACCGTCAACGTGCCAGTGTTGTTGAGCGTCACCGAACCGCTGAGCGTATTCGTGGCAGCAGTCGTAATCCCGACGGTGCTGGTACCCGTGGGCGCATCCGTCACTGTGCCGATGATCAGGGTATTGAGTTCGCGATAGCTGATATTGCCCGCCACGTTTGCTGCCAAGGTGCTGACGTCGTTGTTGATGTTAGTCAGCGTATAGGACGTCGCCTTTGTACTGGTGCCTCCGAGCAGTTGCAATGCACCGGCCGTCAGCACCTGGGTCTGCGTCACGGCGCCGAACGCGTTGAGGGTCAACGTATTGCTGGCGCCCGTTGCAGTGCCGATCGTGATCCCGTTGTGCGTGACATCCGCACCGCCTTGATTGGTCGGTTTGGTGAGGGAACCGACGTCGAAGCCGTTGGCGTCGCGGTACGAGAGCGAACTCGTGCTGCCGGGGAGGGAAGCCACGAGAACGTTGATGTCGTTGCTGGCGGAGTTCACGCTTGCCGCTGTCGATGTGACCGCATTGCCGAGCAGGCGCAGCGCGCTGTTCGAACCGCCTGTAGCGAGGATCTGCCCGCCGGTTTGAGTGATGGCCCCGCCCTGGGACGCATTCAGCGTCACGCTGCCGGACGTGCCAATCGTGGCGTCGGTGCTGATGCCGCCGGTACCGGCCGCCTCGAGCAGAATGTCGGACGTCGAAGCCGACGAAGTGGCGCCACCGATGACGTTGCCTCCGCCGACGGTACTGATATCGACGCCCGTGCCGGTACGCGTGCCTTTCACCTGGATAGCGCCGGAACCGGAGAGGATGCTGGAGTTGGTATTCAGCCGCACGCCGTCATTGTTGCCGGCGCCGCCGACGCCAGTCATGGTTATCGTGCCGGAACTGGTTTGCACCACGCCGCCATTGGCGATGCGTATGCCCTGCGCTCCTATTCCCGATGCAAGGCCAGCGCCGTTCAGAATGATATTGCCCGTGCCCGATTGCAGTTGGGCGCCGTTGATCAGAATGCCCTCTGCCGAGGGACCGATTGCGGCCGTCGTGCTTGGCGCTGAGCCACCTCCCAGAGTGATG
>JAPLRD010000198.1:0-1259 GCA_026399375.1 Pseudomonadota bacterium | reverse complement strand
ACGCCGTCGCCGACCTGAATCGCTCCACCACCGGCCCCGTTGGTATCGGAGTTCAAGGTAACTGCCAGGGACCCGCCGACCCCAGTCGCGTTCACACCGCCGCCGCTGTTGAAGATCACGTTCCGGGTCGCGCCGATATTGAGCGCTCCCGCTGTTGTAGTGTTACGGCTGATCACATTTGAAACGGTGATGTCGGTCTCCGACCCAGCAGAAGTAAGCGTTGCACTACCATCGAAGCTCACGGCACCAGTCACGTTGACATTGCCTGTGTTGGTTACGCTCACGCTGCCGCTACCGGCCTGGCTGAGCCCCGTCACCGTCAGCGTCGCCGCCGTGTTCGCGAGCGCAATGTTGCCGCTCGTCGTGTTCGTCGCATTGAAGCTCACCACCGTGTTCGCGCCATTGAGCGTCTGACCACCCTTCGAATTCGTCGTCAAGAGCGCCGCCGTCAGCACCTTGCCCGAGCCCGACTCCGTGATCGTGCCCGTCGCCGCCGTCTGCGCCGAGTTCAGCGTCACGTTGCCCGTCGTCGTGATGTCACCGCCCGTGTTGATCGCAATGTTCCGACCCGCAGCCACCGTCACATTGCCCGAACCCGTGCTCGTCGCACCGTTCAACGTTACGTCGCTTGTCGCGCCAGTCGCCACCAGCGCAATGTTGTTCGTCCCGCTAGTCGAGATGTTGCCGTTGATCGCCAGCCCACCCGCATTGGTGATGTTCACCGCATTGGTGATCGTGCCCGCCGTGATCGGTCCAGTCACCGTCAGCGTCGTCGCCGTATCCACTACATCAAGCTGCCCACCACGCGTGATGCTGCCCAGCGTCGCAATGTTGTTCGACCCCGTCCCGCTCGGGGTCAGATTGATGCTGCTCGTCGTGTTCGCCGTCAGCACGCTCGCATTAATCGAGGTGTTCGTGTTCTGCGTCACCGCAGCACTCACGTCACCCGCACCCACCGTCAGCGTGCCCGCCGTGGTCACATTGCCCAGCGCCACCGTCGTCGCGTTTTGCACCGTCACGTTCGCGCCCGTGGTCCCACCGGCCAGGTTGATCGCACCCGCAGTCGTGCCGTCGTTGCCCACGATCTTCGCCAGACCCGTGCCCGCCGCGATCGCGCTGCTAGAGGATTGCGTCACCCCCTGACCCGTCAGCGTCACACCCGTGCCGCTCACGCTCCCCGTGGTCACCGCCAGGGCGCCACCGGTCGTCGTGATCGAGGCCAGGCCTGTGCCTCCAGCCACCGCGCCCGTCACGTTCAA
>JAPLRD010000140.1:2810-15865 GCA_026399375.1 Pseudomonadota bacterium | reverse complement strand
GGTGGTGCGCAATCCGCCTTGCATCAGGGCGACCAAATCCGATTTCTTGTCGGCTTTGATGAACTCCATCGCCTTGTCCTGTTGTGCGACGTAGGCCGTGCGGGCGTCGCCGATTTTCTTCAGGATCTCCCTGCCTTTTTCCGATTTGACGGACTTGTCGAGCTTTTCCAGGTTGTCGCTGATGATCTTGCGCTGCGGCCCGATGGCCTCCAGCGCCTTCTGCTGCTCGGCGCCGCTGAACAAGGCGGCGTTGCGAATGTTGCGAGCGATGACGTTGATCGCCCGCACCATCTCGTTGGCCTGCACGGTCTTGGGAAACCGGTCGCTGGTCATGAGCTGGACGTCGTCGCTCAGCCCCGATATGCGGGTGATGCCGGTCACCGCGATGGTGACCAGCAGTGCCAGAGTGACGGCGAACCCTATCGCCAGCCGGACTCCGATCTTCAGGTTCGAGATGTTCATGCTTCCCCCTCTAAAGTTAACATTCAAACACTTGAAACCGGCGCCAACTCTGCCGCCGTCGACCCATCCTGCACCCGGCGCTTGCGCAGGAATTCCACCAATTCCGCCCACTCCACCGATTTGTCGAAAAACAGTTCGGCCCCCAGGTCAAGAAACGCCTTGCGGTAATACGGTTCGAAGAAGAACGCCGAAACCACGACTGCCATCCCCGGCCAGGTCTTCTTGATCGATTCCAGCACCGCCAGCGTTATATCTCCACGCATCCGTAGGTCCAGGATCACCACGTCCGGACGCCATTGCGCAACCGCCTGCCGCAAGGGCTCCGCTTCCTGGGCCATGAAACGCAACTCGACATCCGTCAAATCTGCCATGAGATTGCCCAGGTGCTCGCGCACTGACTGCAGATCCTCCGCCATGAGCACTTTCATGCGATTCCCCGCCTCGAGCCAGGATGCCCCAATCGAAAACACTGGGCGTACGGTGCATCCTAATGGCGTGCCGCGTAAAAGTATGCCGCCGAAGGGGTGAATCGGGCGTAGGCGGCGCGCGGAGAATTGCGTAGGGAATTCGCCCGGGAGTTTGTCGCCTTTCGGGCGACACCGGGCTCAATGAAGGCGGCGGCAGATCCGCCGGCCGTGCGGTGCAGGATCAGCCGCCCAGCTTGTTTTCCGTCACGTATTGGATCAGATCGAAGGTGGTGGCAAGGCCGAGTTTGGCGAGCAGGCGCGCCCGGTAGGTCTTGACGGTGTTGACGCTCAGAAACAGCTCGTCGGCGATTTCGCTCACGGTCTTTCCGGAACCCAGGCGCACCAGCACCTTGAGCTCGCGATCAGAGAGCGTCTCGTGTGCAAGCTTGCCCTGGTCGCCCGACACCTGGTCCGCCAGCACCTGGGCCAGCGCCGGGGACACGTAGAGGCCGCCGGCGACGACGGTGCGCACTGCGTCGATCAATTGGTCCTGCGCGCCCTCCTTGGTCAGGTAGCCGCGCGCGCCCGCTCGCAACGCGCGGGCGGCGTACTGGCGTTCCGGATGCATGCTGACGATCACGACCGCGATACCGGGCCATTTATCGCGCACTTCCTTCAGCAGCGTCAAACCGTCCTTGCCCGGCATGGTGATATCCAGCAGCAGCACATCGCAGGGCTGGCGCTGCAGCAGCTGCAAGAGTTCGACGCCCTCCGCCGCCTCCCCCACCACGTCGATGCCGGCCGCGCTGGTCAGCAAGCGCTTCACACCGCCGCGCACCAGCGCGTGGTCGTCGGCACTGATTACCCTGATCATGCTCATGCGGCTTCCCCCTCCATCGGCAGGCGCAAGGTCACCACCGTTCCTTTGCCAAGAACGCTCTCCAGCTTCAGTTCGCCCGCCGCGGCGAGCGCGCGCTCGCGCATGCCGAGCAGGCCTATCGACTCGTAGCTTGTCATCGCATCTTCGCGCACGCCCTTGCCGTCGTCGCGGATCTCCAGCGTCAGCCATCCCTCCTCCGCATCCAGGCTGATGTCCACGGTTTTCGCACCGGCATGACGGGCGATGTTGCTCAGCGACTCCTGCACGATGCGAAATACCGCGGTGGCCTGTTCCGGTGTCAGCGCGCGCGCGCGGGTATTCGAGACGACTTCTGCGTCGATGCCGGAGCGTTCGCGAAAATCCTGCACCAACCACTCGATCGCCGGCAGCAGCCCCAGGTCATCCAGGATGCGCGGGCGCAGGCGCGCCGCGATGCTGCGCACGCTATGCACCGAGGATTCCACCAGCGCGATGCTGGCGGCGACTTTTTCCTTTAGATCATGATTATTCTCGCCCAACTGCGACGCAAGCCAGCCCAGGTCCATTTTCAGGCTGGTCAGCATCTGCCCGAATTCGTCGTGCAGTTCGCGCGACAGCAGGCTGGATTCGGCTTCGTGGACATTGTTCAGCCGTATCGTCAACTGCCGCAACTGCTCGTGCGCCTCGCGCGCCGCATCCTCGGCGCGCTTGCGCTCGGTGATGTCCTCCTTGACCGCGAGAAAGTGCAGCACGGTTCCGGCGGCGTCGCGAATCGGCAATATGCGGGCGTGTTCCCAGAACAGTTCGCCGTTCTTTTTCTTGTTGTGGAACTCGCCCGACCATTCGCCACCCGCGGTAATGGTCTGCCAAAGTTCACGGTATGCGTCCTCGGCCAGTTCGCCGGACTTGAGAATGCGCGGATTCTGACCGAGCGCCTCTGCGGCCCCGTAGCCGGTGACGCGGGTGAATTTCGGGTTGACGTACTCGATGTTGCCGGCGGTATCGGTGATGACGATCGAGACGGGGCTCTGTTCGACCGCCTCCGACAAGCGCCTCAGGGAAGCGTTGGCGAGCGCGCGCGCCTCGAGCATGCGGTTGAATTCTTCCGCCACCTCGCCGATTTCTTTCGGGCCGCCGACCGATGCGCGCGCGGCGGTATCGCCTGCCGCGACGCGCGCGGCGACGCCCGCCAGATCGCTGATCGGCTTGACGATGGCCGCGCTGATCCGGAATGCCAGCCACGACCAAAGTATCATTGCGCCCAGGCCCAGCGCGATGCTGCGCATGAGGCGCCGCCTGTGCGTTGCAAACACCTCGTCCTCCGGCAGGCCGGTGACCACGCGCCAGCCGGTCGACGGAACAGAAACATACGCGTACAGGCGCGATATCCCATCCACGCCAGGACGCAGCGCGTAGCTGGTTCCCTGCTCCCTGTAGGCCGCGGTGTTCGCCGCAGGTGCGTGCCGGCCTATCCACTTCTCCGGCTCAATCGAGCGCAGCAGGATGTTGCCGCTGCGATCGATCACCGTAACCACCGCGCCTGAGGACGACGTGGCCAGAACGCGCCTGTTCAGTTTGAGCAGGTCGAGCGGCAAGGACATCACTCCTATGGCTTTGCCGCTGTCGTCGAGTATGCGGCGCGTCAACACCGACACCCAGCGCTGCGTGAAATAACCGAGTTCCGCCTCGCCTACGGTGAACTCCCCTCCCTCCATGCCGCGCCTGAACCAGTTCGAATCGCGCGCGTCCTCCGCGGGCAGCGGATTGCGACGCGACGAACACACCGGGTTCGCGCGGGTGTCGCGCACCGTCAGCGTATTGAACTCGGGATGCAGGTGCAAATATTCGGACAGGATCAGGGCGCACTGTTTCGAGTCCAGCGCCTTGATGCCGGCCCGCGTCGCCAGATGGGAAAACAGGACATCATAGTCGCTCAATATCAGGTCGATATGGGACGCAGTGTCGTCGGCGAGATCTTTCACGCGCAGGTAGGCGGCATCGGTGGCGTCCCGCGACTCCGCGAGAATGAACCAGGATATGCCGGCCGCCGCGGGCAGAGCCACTGCCAGCATCAGCAGCAGCATCTGCGCGCGTATCGAAAGCCGTCGGAGGAGGGAAAATTTTGCCATCGGCTGCACCTGCATGCGCAGAGGATACCCCACCCGGCGGGCATGGGCACGGTCGCGCAACCTGAAACCGCAGCGCCGGGCGAGCCCGGACCCGCCCGGGCAGCCACGGATTCGGCGAACGAAGCGGCCCGGCTACGACTGCGACCCGGCGATTGCGTCCTTGCGCCCGAGCAGCCGGCGCCAGAGCCGGGGCAGGCCCTGGCCGAGGTCGTCGACGTAGGTGAACACAACCGGTATCACCAGCAGGCTGAGGAAGGTGGACGTAATCAGGCCGCCTATGACCGCCACCGCCATCGGGCTGCGTATCGACGGGTCCGCGATGCCGGTACCGATGGCGACCGGCATCATGCCGGCGCCCATCGCCATCGTCGTCATGACGATGGGCCGTACCCGCTTGTGGCAGGCATCGAGCAGCGCATCCCAGCGGCTCATGCCGTGGTCCCGGCGCGCCATGATCGCGTATTCGACCAGCAGGATCGAATTCTTGGTGGCGATGCCCATTAGCATCACCAGGCCGATCAGCGCCGGGAGCGAAAACGCCTTGCCCGCCAGCAGCAGGCCGACGAAGGCGCCGCCCAGCGACAGCGGCAGTGCGGCGAGGATGGTGACCGGCTGCAGAAAATCCTTGAACAGCAGCACCAGCACGACGTAGATGCAGAGCACGCCGGTGAGCATCGCCAGGCCGAAGCTGGCGAACATCTCGCCCATGACCTCGGCGTCGCCGATTTCGGTTTGGCGCACGCCGGGCGGAAGGTTCTTGATGCTGGGCAGATTGTCGACCACCCGCTTCACATCGCCCAGGGGCTGTCCCGCCAGTTCGATCTCGAAGTTGACGTTGCGCGAGCGGTCGTAGCGGTCGATCTGCGCCGGCCCGCTCGACAATTCCAGCGTGGCGACCTGACCCAGCATCACCACCGGCGGCGGCCCTCCGCCCCTCGTAGCGCCGACGCCCGAAGACGGAACCGCGAGCCGCTCCAGCAGCGACAAGTCCTGGCGCGCCTCGGAGGCAAGGCGCACCACCACCGGCACCTGGCGCTGTGCCAGGTTCAGCTTCGGCAGCGCCATGTCGTAGTCGCCGACGGTCGCGATCCGCAGCGTTTCGCCTATGCTGGCAGTGGTCACGCCCAGGTCGGCGGCGCGGGCGAAATCCGGTCGCGCCGCGATCTCGGGCCGAACCAAAGCGGAGGTGGAATTGATGCTGCCCAGGCCCGGTATGGTGCGCAGGTCCTTCTCCACCGCGCCCGCCGCCAAAGCCAGGGCTTGCGCATCGTCCCCCGCCAGCACCAGTATGTATTTCTCGCCGCTGCCGCCCAGACCGACCTTGGTGCGCACGCCTGGCAATTCGGACAACGCCTCGCGGATCTTGCGCTCTATCACCTGCTTGCGCACTGCGCGTTCCTTGCGCGGTGTCAGGAGCAGCGTCAGCGTCGCCTTGCGCACCTCGCTGATGCCCTGCGGCGCGAACGGGTCGCTGCCCGCGGCGCCGCCGCCTATGGTCGTGTACACGCTCTTCACGTGCTCCACTTTGCCGATCAGCCGCCGCGCCTCTTCCGCCGTCGCCAGGGTTTGCGCCAGGGTCGCGCCCGGCGGCAGTTCGATATAGGCCTGCGATTGCGACAAGTCGTCCGCCGGCAGAAAGTCGCTGGGCAGCAGTGGAATCAGCGCAATGGAACCGGCGAAGAACAGACCCGAGGCGATCACCGTGAGCAGGCGATGCTTCAGGCACCAGGCCGCCATGCGCCGGTAGGTACGCATCGTGCGCCCGTCGGATTCCTGCGCCACGAGTGGCTGCAGCAGATAGGCGGCCATCATCGGCGTGAGCATGCGCGCCACCACCAGCGAGGTGAACACCGCCAGCGCCGCGGTCCAACCGAACTGCTTGAAGAACCTGCCGGCGATGCCACTCATGAACGCGGTCGGCAGGAACACCGCGATCAGGGTGAAGGTGGTCGCGATCACCGCGAGGCCGATTTCGTCGGCCGCCTCCATGCTCGCCTGATACGGCGTCTTGCCCATGCGCAGATGGCGCACCACGTTTTCGATCTCGACGATCGCGTCGTCCACCAGCACCCCGACCACCAGCGACAGCGCGAGCAGCGTCACCACGTTCAGCGAAAAGCCGAAGTAGTACATGCCGATGAAAGCGGGAATCACCGACATCGGCAGCGCCACGGCCGAGACGAAGGTCGCGCGCAAATCGCGCAGGAACAGCCATACGACCAGCACCGCAAGCATCGCGCCTTCGTACAGCAGCGCCATCGAGCCGTGGAATTCCTCTTCCACGGGAATCACGAAATTGAACGATTCGTGGATCTCCAGCTGCGGATGCGCCGCCAGCAACTCTTCCAGGGCCGCCTTGACGCCGTAGCCGACCTCGATTTCGCTCGCGCCGCGGCTGCGCGTCACCTCGAATCCGACCACCGGCTTGCCATCGAGAAACGCCGCCGAGCGCGTCTCGGCGATGGTGTCGCGCACCGTTGCGATCTCCTCCAGCCGCACGCGGCGCCCGTTGCTCAGGGCGAGTTGTACCTGCGCCAGTTCGTCCGCGGTCTGCACCGTGGCCAGCGTGCGCACCGCCTGCTCCTGGCTGCCGAGATCGGTGCGGCCGCCCGCGCTTTCCTGCTGCACCTGCCGCAACTGGCGCGAAATTTCCGCCGCGGTCCCGCCCAGCGCCTGCAGCTTGGCCGGGTCGAGCAGGATACTGACTTCGCGCATCGCGCCGCCGACGCGACTGACCGCTCCGACGCCGCGCACGTTGAGCAGCCTTTTCGCGATAGTGTCGTCGACGAACCAGGACAGCGCTTCGTCGTCCATTGCCGCCTGCGACGCGCCCGCCGCGGCGGGCTTCACCGCAATGGTGAAGGCGAGCACGGGTGAACTCGCCATGTCGAGCTTGCTCACCATGGGATCGCGCAGGTCGCCGGGCAGATCGGCGCGCACGCGCGAGATGGCAGAACGCACGTCGTCCACCGCCTCCTGCACCGGCTTTTCCAGCCGGAACTCGGCGCTGATGGTGACCGCGCCGTCCTGCACCTTGGTGTAGATGTGCTTGACGCCCTGCAGCGTGGCGATCGAGTTCTCGATCTTGCGCGCGACGTCGGATTCCATCTGCGCCGGCGAAGCCCCCGGCAGCGAAGCCGAGACGATGACGGTGGGCAGGTCGAGGTCGGGAAAGTTCTGCACCTTCATCGCGCTGAAACTGAGCACGCCCGCGAACGTGAGCAGCACGAAGATCATCAGGGCCGGGATCGGATTCCTGATGCTCCAGGCGGATACGTTCACTTGCCGGCCCCCGCCGCCGGATTTGCAGCTTTCGTTTGCGCTTCACCCGCCGCTGCAACCACTTTCACCGTGTCGCCGTCGCTGAGGAAGGAAGCGCCGCTGGCGACGATGCTCTGCTCCGGCTTCACCCCCGACAGCACTTCGATGCGATCGCCGACGCGGCGCCCGGTCTGCACCTTGACCTGAGACACGCGCTGATCGGCGCCCACGGCGTAGACATAGCTGAAGCCGTCGCGCAGCGCCACCGCCTGCAGCGGCAGCGTCAGGCCTTTGCTGAGGCCGAGATCGAATTCGCCGCGGGCGAACATGCCGGGTTTCAACTGGTGTGAGGACCCCGGTTCGCCTTGTTTTCCCGATGCGCCGGCGGCCGGGTTGGCGGCGGGGCCGACTGCATTTGGCAGGTCGACATACACCAGCGCATTGCGCGTTTGCACATCCACCGTCGGCGCGACGCTGCGCACCCTGCCCACGGCGCTTCCGGCGCCCACCGCGCTCACCTTTACCTTCTGCCCGGGCTTCACTCGCGCGAGTTCGGCCGCCGTGACCTCGGCGCGCCATTCGAGCCGGCCCTTGCGGATCAACCGGAACAATTCCTGGCCCGGCGCGGCGACCGCGCCCATGGTGGCGCTGCGCGACGAAATCACGCCGTCGTCGCCGGCCACGACGCGCGTGTGCTTCAGCCTGAGCAGTTGCTGGTCCAGTTGGGCACTGGCGCCTGCCAGTCGCGCATCGGCTGTCTTCTCCGCTGTCAGGTACTGCGCCACCTGCTGCGCGCTCAGCGCGCCGCTCGCCTGCACGCTGCGCGCGCGGTCGGCGTTGGCTTTCGCGTCGGAGGAATTGGCTTCGGCCTCCGCCAGGCTCGCCCGCGCCTGCGCGAGGTCGGCTACCACGGTCTCGGCCGCAAACTCGGCCAGCACGACGCCGCGCCTGACCGCATCGCCGACATCGGCGTGGATAGAGGCGAGGCGCAGGCCGCTGATCTCCGCGCCGATGATCGCCTCCTGCCACGCGGCCACTGTGCCGTTCGCTGACAACTGCACCGCCAGATCGCCGGTGACGGGCCGAACGACGGTGACGGTCAGCGCCGGCCGGACGGCCTTGCCGGTCTTGCCTGCTGCGGCTGCATTTCCCGCCTGCGCCTGCGCCTGCGCCCCGGCGGGCAATGCGAGTACGCCGCCGACTGCAGCAGCGGTCAAAAGCGCGAACAACAGCGGCGCGCGGCGCGTGGAGTATGAATTCATCTTGTCTCTTTCGAGGCGGAGGATAGTTGGTTTGAAGATGTTCGGGAGGCACGCGCGCCATCGGACGCGGCGGCAGCACCCTCCCAGCCGCCGCCGATGGCGCGATACAGCGCGATCCAGGCGCTTACGCGCTCCTGTTCCAGTGCAAGTTGCGCGAACTCGGCCGACAGCGCCGAGCGGCGTACTTCTTCCAACTCGACCAGGCTTGAGAGGCCGTTGCGCTGCCGCTCCTGCACCGCCTGCAGCGCCGCGCGATATCCGCCAGCGCCTCTTTGACTTCGCGCACGGCCTGGCGCACCCTGGCGCGATAAACGGTCTCCGCCGCAGCGTACTGCGCGCGGGCGGCTTCGACGTTGGCGGCGATGCGCCCGCCGTTGAACAAAGGCAGTGTCATCGACGGCCCGATCGACCAGGTGCGCACATTCAAGGCGGGCCCATCGTCTATGCTGATCCGCGTCGGCACCACATTTCCGCTCAGGCTCAGGCTGGGATAGTGTTGCGCCTCCTGCACGCCGATGCGCGCGCTGGCTGCTGCTACGTCGCGTTCGGCCGCGGCGACGTCGGGCCGCTGCGCCAACACCTGCGCCGGCAGCGCGTTGATTTCGAACCGGGCCGGATGCGGCAGCCGGGCCGCGCGATCCGCCTGCCCCAGCAAGTTGCGCAACGCCGGCTCGTCCATCGCACTCAGCGCGACGAGCCCCTTGATCGACAGTTCGCATTGCGCGCGTTGCCGCGCCAGCGCGCTGCGCGCCTCGGCGGCGCTGCCGCGCGCCAGGGCTGCATCGGCGGGCGCCTGCAGTCCCGCGTTGCCCAGCAGTTCGACCAAGCGCGCCGTTTCACCGCGAGAGCGCGAGTCGGACTCCGTCAGGCGGACCTGCATCTCGCACTGGCGGTAATTCAGATAAGCGTTGGCGACCTCCGCGGCCAGCGAGACCCGCGCATCGTGCCAGGAGGCGCTGCTCGATGCCAGTTGCGACGCGGCCGCCTCGCGCTCGCGCGCCCTGCCGCCGAAGAGATCGATCTCCCACGAAGACTGCAATCCGAGCTGGACCTGCTGGCGGATCGCGGTCGGTCCGCCGAAGGTGAATGCGGCGCGATTCGCAGCTGCGGTCGCCTCCAGCGTCGGCAGGCTCGCCGCCCCGGCGGCGACCAATGTCGCCCGCGCCTGCTCGATGCGCGCCGCGGCCTGTGCGATCGTCGCGCCGTTCTTCTGCGCCGAATCGATCAGCGCATCGAGCGCCGGATCCTTGAACTGCGCCCACCATTCACGCAGTTTTTCCGGGTTCGCGCCGTGCGGTCTTGGCGCATGCCACTGCTGCGCCGGCGCCGCATCTGCCGGCACGAAATTGGGTCCTACCGTAGAAATCAGTCCGCGCGGACCGGTGCAGCCGCCCAGCGCCAGGGCCAAAGCCAGTGCTACAGCGCCGGCAAAAGCAAGGACGGGCGTCCGACCAAGGATGCGATTCATCATTGAGGAGTGATCTGGCGGTCTGAAATCTTGCACGAACCCGGCTGCGCTGCCGCCCGTGCGTGCGGGGTACGGAACCGCGGTGAGTATACCGCTATTTCATTGCCGCAATCAGGGACCAGCCCGCTAGCCGGATGGCGGCCTTTCGCGCGGAACGAACTGCGGCGGGTCATGCGCAGTAATCGGCGGCGGAACGCCGCGGTAGCGCTCGACATCGACCAGCGCAGTGTGCGCACTGCAGCCTTGGGTAAGGCGCGACGTTCCCTTGTCCAGCGTGAGCACGTTTGCATTGCCGTGCTTGTCCAGCGTGCCGATGACCCCGGGCTCCATCGGATCGTACCAGGCACCGGTCGCCATCTGCACCACCCCGCGCATCAACCCAGCAACCAGCCGCGCGCCGGCGAGACAGGCGCCGCGATCGTTGAACACGCGCACCACGTCGCCCTCGGCGATGCCGCGCGCCAGCGCGTCCTCCGGATGCAGCGCGATCGGCTCGCGCCCCTGCACTTTGCCGGCGAGGCTGACGCTCCCCTGGTCGTATTGGCTATGCAGCTTGGTCACCGGCTGGTTCGAAATCAGATGCAGCGGATAGCGCCCCGCCGCCTCGCTTCCCAGCCATTCCGCCGGTTCCAGCCACGCAGGATGCCCGGGACAATCGTCATAACCGAAGGAAGCGATGGTCTGCGAATAGATCTCGATTTTTCCGGAAGGCGTCTTCAGCGGGTGTGCGCCCGGGTCGGCGCGGAAGGCGTCGAGCATGACCGCCTCCTTCTCCGGCTCGGGCAGTTCCAGAAACCCGGCTGCCCAGAATTCGTCGAAACCGGGAAGCGTCAACTGAAACGCACGCGCGCGCTCTTGAGCCGCGGCGTACAAGTGCCGCAGCCACTGCATCGCGTCGCGCCCCTCGGTGTAGACCTGCTCCACGCCCAGGCGCGCGCTCAGTTCGCTGAAAATGGCGTAATCGTCGCGCGCCTCTCCCACCGGGTCTATCGCCCGCTTCATCGCGATCATGAAACGGTCGCGCGACGCGCTGCCGATATCATCGCGCTCGAGCGCGGTCGTCGCCGGCAGCACGATATCGGCCATTTTCGCGTTCGCGTTCCAGTACTGCTCGTTGACCACGATGGTCTCGGGCCGGCGCCAGGCGCCGACCATCCGATTGATGTCCTGATGGTGGTGAAACGGATTGCCCCCGGCCCAGTAGATCAATCGGATGTCGGGGTAAGAGTGCGTACCGCCGTCGAATTCGTAAGTCCCGCCCGGATTGAGCAGCATGTCGGTGATCCGCGCGACCGGGATCGCTTTTTCCACCCGGTTCACGCCTTGCGGCAGAACCGGGCCGGAGAATGCAGACGCGTGCGCGCCGCAGTTGTTGATCGCGCCGTAACCCAGGCCGAAACCGCCTCCGGGCAATCCAATCTGCCCGAGCATGGCCGCGAGCGTAACCAGCATCCAGTAAGGCTGCTCGCCGTGGTCGGCGCGCTGCAAGGACCAGCTCGCATTGACCATGGTGCGGCTTGCCGCCATGCGGCGTGCCAGCCGCACTATCGTTTCGGCGTCGGTGCCCGCGATCTGCGCCGCCCATCCGGCGTCTTTGGCCTGGCCGTCAGACTGGCCCAGCAGATAGCCCGAGAAACGGTCGAACCCGACGCAGCAGCGGTCGAGAAATGCGCGATCGATCAAGTCCTCGGTCAATAGCGTGTGCGCAAGCCCCAGCATCACCGCAGTGTCGGTGTTTGGGCGGATCGGAATCCATTCGACGCCGTCCACGCTGCCCAGATCTTCGGCCAGCGGGCCTATGTTCACCAGTGCGCAGCCGGATGCCGCGAGCCGTTGCAGTCCGTGGCGCAGCCAATGCTGCGACGCCCCGCCGACGCCGATCTGCGCGTTCTTGATCGGCACGCCGCCGAATGCGACCAGCAACTCGCAATGCTTCTCCATCGACGGCCACGCGGTGGTCCGGGCGAGAATATCGTCCATGGACATCACGATTCTCGGCATGAGGGTGCGCGCCGCGCCCAGGCTGTATGTGCCGAGATGGGCGCAATAGCCTCCGGCCGCGTTCATGAAGCGATGCACCTGGCTTTGCGCATGGTGAAACCGCCCGGCGCTGGACCAGCCGTAGGAGCCGGCAAAAATGGATTCGTTGCCGAACGATTGCCTGACACGCCGCAGTTCCGCGGCGACCAGATCCAGCGCCTCGGACCAGGATACTTCGACGAAGGGCTCGGCCCCGCGTGCCTCGCGCGCGGCGCCGGGGCCTCGCTCCAGATAGGATTTGCGCACCGCCGGCCGGAGAATGCGGCTGCGGCCGGTGAGCGCCGCGGGCATGGAGTTGCCGATGGGTGAAGGATCCGGGTCGTGCGCGAAGGGCAGCAGCTCCGTCACCCGACCGTCCTCGACCTCGACTTCGTATGCGCCCCAATGCGTCGAGGTGAGCGAGCGGTTCTTCATCGCGCGGGGTTTCCGAGAGACAGTACCAGGCGCTCCATCGCCTGCCGCGGGCGGTGCGGCAATATGTGTGCGGGCAAGGTCAGTGTGCTCACTCGATCTTGGAGCCGGATTCCGCCACGACCCTGGCCCACTTTTCTATTTCCGTGCGGAAGAACTCCTTCGCCGCGTCCGGCGTGGTAATCACCGCGTTCGCGCCCTGCTTGTCCAGAACCGCTTTCGTTCTCGGGGCGCGCAGCATCTTGTTCACCTCGTCATTCAGCCGGTCGACGATTTCCTTGGGCGTTCCCGCCGGCGCCACCAGCGCGAACCAGGGCGCCGCGACCAGGTCGGGCAGACCCAGTTCGACGAAGGTAGGCGTGTCCGGCAACAGCTCCGAGCGCTTTTCGGACGCCACCGCGAGCGCACGCAGCCGGTTCGCCTTGATGTACTCGAGCACCACCGGCAGGTTCTCGATGTCCATGTCGACGACTCCGGCCAGAAGATCCACCACCACCGGTCCGCTCCCTTTGTACGGAATCATGTTGACGCTGGTGTCGGTGCGCAAACGGAACAGTTCGGTCAGCAGGTGCTGCATCGATCCCACTGCAGGCAAACCTGCGTTCAATTTGCCCGGATTGGCTTTGGCGTAGGCGATGAGTTCCTTTACGTTCTGCGGCTTGAATGCAAGGCTCGTAGCCAGCACCACGGTGACGTCGGCGATCATCGCGACCGGCGTAATGTCGCGCATCACGTCGTAGGGAAGCGACTTGTACA
>JAPLRD010000140.1:0-2803 GCA_026399375.1 Pseudomonadota bacterium | reverse complement strand
TGAGTCCCACCGCAAGCGGCGCCGAGGAGGAAAGCATGAGCGTGTGACCGTCCGGTGCGGCCTTGACCAGCGCTTCGGTGCCGATGACGCCGCCCGCGCCGCCGCGGTTCTCCACGAGGAAGGGCTGGCCGAACGCGCTTTGCAGCCGTTCGGCGGTGATCCGCGCCAGGATGTCGGTCGTGCCCCCCGGCGGGAAGGGCACGATAATTTTGACCGGCCGCGCCGGATAGCCCTGGGCCTGCGCTGCAAGCGCGAGCAGCAATGCAGCGAGCGCCGCCGCTGCACGAATCAGAATGCTCATGTCAGTCCTTCTCCTCGCCTAAGCGTCGCCGCATGCCGGCCTGCGGACTATGTTACCTCAGCATGAGGCGTCAGTCGGCCGACGCGCCGGACGCCTTCACCAGTTCCGCCCAGAAGCCGACCTGTTCGCGGATGAATTGTCCGAACTCGCCCGCCGGCGCAGGCACTGCGGGATCGAAGCCGGCAGCCGTCAGCTTTGCCTGGATGGCCGGATTGGCGAGCGCCTTGGAAAAGCCGTTGTGCAATATCTGCACCACTGCATCCGGCGTGTCTTTGGGCGCCACGATGCCAAACCAGACGTCGGTCCTGTCGAACCCCTCGAGACCCGTTGCTGAAAGGCTCGGAACTTCGGGCAATGCCGTCGATGCCTTGTTCGAAGTGATCCCCAGCCCCCGCAGGCGTCCGCTTTTGACCGCGCTCACCGCGGCCGGCAGCGCCTGGAATCCGAAATCCACCTGTGAAGACAGCAAAGCGGTGACGGCTTCCGCGGGGCCGCGGTAGGGAACGTGATCAGCCGTCGCGCCCGCCAGGCGCGTCAGCATCACGCCTGTCAGGTGCTGCGTCGTGCCATTGCCGCCGGAGTTGTATTGAAACGCCTTGTCCTTTTCTTTCAGGCGCCGGAACAGTTCCTGCGCCGACGCAAAGGGGCTCTGCGCCGGCACCAGCAGGATGTTGGGCGTGCTCGCCAGTTTGATTACCGGGGTGAAATCCCGGACCGGATCGTAGTTCAGGCTGCGGTACAGCGCCGGATTGATGCCCAGCGTCGCGGTGGAAACCACGCACAGGGTGTAGCCGTCGTTCTTGGCACGGGCGACCGATGTGGTGCCTATCGATCCCCCTGCGCCCGGCTTGTTTTCGACGATGACGTTCTGACCAAGATGGACGCTCATATCCGAAGCGACGATCCGCGCCAGGATATCGGTGGCCGAACCCGGCGTGTAGGTAACGACGATGTTCACGGGCCGGTCCGGAAAGGCTGCGGTCTGCGCTTGCACGCAAGGAACGCCCAGTGCCGAAACGCCCGCCGCCAGGGCGACACAGGCACGCGCAAGAAACGTGCGTCGTCCCGCCGGAAGCGTGACACCTGCGCCGCGAGCAAGCTTGGTTTCGATCATGGCCTCCTCCTTCGTCTGGTACTTCTTGAATACACCTGGATTATTTCGGCGACGATCAGCTCACGAAACGTCCGTCGAACGGCAGCTTCACGTCAGCCATGGTCAGTATCCTCCACGCTCCGCCGTCTTTGCGCACGGTGTAGCACATCCGTCCGCGCTCGATCAGCGTCGAATCTTTCCTGCAGCGTGTGATGTCCGCCAACAGCATCGCGGTAGTTTCCGTCAGCGGCGCCACCTGCAGGCTTGCCGCATCGGTGTGGTGCCAGCCTTCCGCACGGATCACCGCCATGAGGCCCTGATAGTAGCTTTGCTGCTCCGCCGCCGTTGCATGCACGGCCATCCCTTGAGGACCGCGCAGGACCGCATTGGGGTAGGAAAAGGAATTCAAGTACGCGCCGACGTCCTCCCGGTTGAAGACTTCGATGTATCCGAGATAGAACGCCTCTACTTCACGCGCAATGGCTGCAGCATCCGACATGTGCCCCCCGTAGTGTACTGACAAGCCAGAGTCCGTCCGGCCTTGAAGTATTCCCGCGATGGCAGGCCTCAGGCCTGCATCGGCAGCGACGCGTCCGCCGCCCACTCGGCGAGCGAAGCGTCATACAGCTGCACATTATCGTGGCCGAGGACCGTCAGGATCATGGTCGCGCTCGACGCCGCGATCCCGCCGCCGCAATAGGTAATGACGCGCGGTTTGGCCAGTGCCTCGGCAAACAGACGCCGCAGCTCGTCGGCACTCTTGAAGACATTGTCCTTGTCCACGACGCTCATCGCGGGCACGTTGATGCTGCCCTTGATATGCCCGCGCCGGCCGTAGGTGACGCCGCCCGAACCGGCATGCTGCTCCGGGCGCAGTGCGTTGAGCGTGCAGACGCCCCCTGCATCGATCGCGCCCAGCACGTCGCTCTTGCCGGCCACCAGATTCGGCCGGTAGCGCGGCGTAAAGCTGGCCCGCGGGCGCACGCTCGCCGCGCCGGTCTGCGTGGTGCGGCCTTCGCGCGTCCATTTTTGAAAGCCGCCGTTCAGCACCGCCGCCCTGTCGTGTCCGAACACCCGCAGCATCCACCATACCCGCGTCGCCCACCAGTGGTTCGCTGTCGAATACAGAATCACCTGCGTAGCGTCACCGACGCCGAAGCGGCCCATTGTCTGCGCGAAATGCTCCGGTTCGGGCAGCATGAAATGCAGGCGCGGATTGCTGCGGTCGGAAATGTCGCGGTCGATGTCGATGAAACCGGCGCCGGGAATATGCCCCTTCTCGAAGTCTTCCTCACCCGACTTGATGTCGTTGTAGACGTTTCCGGGCCTGGGGATGAGATGCTGCGTGCAGTCCAGTACGCGGATCGACGGATCGTCCAACCGCTGCGCCAGCCAGTCGGTCTCGGCGA
>JAPLRD010000436.1 GCA_026399375.1 Pseudomonadota bacterium | reverse complement strand
TGGCTGCGGCTTCGCGTGTGCGTGAGTCGACCGCGCCGCCGGCGAATATGGGCACGCTAAGCTGCAAGCCGATAGTGCTGCCCCGGGTGTCGTAGCCAACGCCGCTGGTGGTGGACAAAATGACACCGACGGCGGTTTCGCCGTATGAGCCGACGAGATCGAGCGTGGGCAAATGACCGGCCCGGTTGCGCTGCACTTCTCGGCTAGCGATCTCAAGCGCGGCTTCCTGTATCTGCACGCTGAAATTGTTCTTGCTCGCAGCCTCTACCCATTGTTCCATCACATTCGGTTGGGGTGGGATGAGCTGTGTGCTGGAGCGTAGCGGTGTTAGCGCTTCAGGAAATTTCCCAAGCAGTTGTTGCAGTGCGCGCTGCTTGATTTCCAGATCGTTTTGCGCGGCGATTTCCTGGCTGGTGGCGAGGTCGAAACGCGCCTGCGCCTCATGCGTGTCGGTGATGGTGGCTGTGCCGACTTCAAAATTGCGCTTGGCCTGGGCCAGTTGTTCGGAGATCGCAGTCTTTTGAGCCTGAATGAACGCCAGGCTGTCTTGCGAGGCGAGCACGTCGAAATAAGCCTGGGCCACGCGCACGACCAAGTCCTGCCCAGCTTGACCGAAACTGGCTGCTGCTTGGGCTACCTGAAACTCCGCTTGTTTGTACTGGACCCAGTTCTGCGCACGGAACAGCGGTTGCGTAAGCGTCACCGTCCAGCCGTTGGTGTTGAATTGCCGCGGGAAGGGGCCGACGAGCGGTGTGCCGCGGAAAATGATCGGGTTATTGTTCCAGACCGTATTGCCGTTTGCGTTTATCGTGGGCAGGAGTAGTGCCATGCCCTGCGGCAGTTTTTCTTTGCCGGCCTCCAACCCTGCACGCGCCGAGGCATACACCGCGTCGTTGGCGCGCGCGTCGCGATAGGTCTGCAGCAGATCGGCTGCGAGCAGCGGTTGGCTAAGTGCGAAGATAGCTAGGGATATCGCGTGTCGTTTCATTTCGGGTTTCAGTATCTGGGCATGTCGGGCTCAACCTGGTCGGCCCAGGCGTTCACGCCGCCTTGCAGGTTGTAGAGCTTGGAAAAACCGTTGCGCTCGAGAAACATCGCAACCTGGTAGCTGCGCCCACCGTGATGGCAGATCACGACGGTTTCAGTCTCCGGGTCGAGTTCTTGTGCCCGGGCGGTGATGGCGTTCATGGGCACCAGAGTCGATCCTTCGATATGGCAGGTCTGATATTCCCAGGGCTCGCGCACGTCGAGCAGCAGGGGCGCCTTGCGCGCTGAATCGCTTAGCCATTGGCGCAACAGCGGCGGTGTGATCTGCGTCATGATCAAAAGTTGAAACGTTCGCCTGCCGGTGCATTCGCGAGGGGCGCAATATTGGTCTCGAACAGGTCGACCGTGTTGTAGACGCCATCGCCGGCGCAGGTGATAAGCCGTGCCGTCATCACCGGCAGATTGCCGACGATGGCGAACAGGCGCGCGCCGGGTTTCATTTGTTGCTCGCGCCATCGCCCAGTTCCACCGTGACATTGGCGACACTTGCGCCGCGCAGATTGGCCTATGCCGAGGCTTTCAGTTCCGGCTGTATCTCCACGCTATAGACGTGCTGGGCGCGGTGCGCGAGCAGGGCGGCGAAATAACCGGAACCGGTGCCGATCTCCAACACCTGATCGGTGGGCTTGATCGCCAGTTCCTGCAGTACGCGCGCCTCGATCTTGGGCTGCCACATATGCTCGCCCTGGCCGATGGGAATCTCCATATCCGAGAAGGCGAGCATGCGGTACGCCGCCGGCACGAAATCCTCGCGCTTGACCACGTAGAGCAGGTCCAGCACTTTCTGGTCCAGCACTTCCCAGGGGCGAATCTGGTTTTCGACCATGTTGAAACGGGCTTGTTCGATGTTCATGGCGGCGTGTCTCGGGGAGTTATTGGAAGATAACAATGCAGATTTTACCATTGTTTGCATAGCGGCCTTGTGACGCTTGTCACAGAGGGACCTTGCGCTTTGCAAGGCGCTTACTTGGGGCGGAAGCCGGGCGCCGCCAATGCGGTCCT
>JAPLRD010000240.1 GCA_026399375.1 Pseudomonadota bacterium | reverse complement strand
ATCGTCATGGACATCGGCATGCCGGGTCTGGATGGCATAGAAGCGACGCGCCGCATACTGGCCGGCAATCCCGCCATCAAGGTCGTCGCTCTGTCGACATACTCCGACAAGCGCATCGCACAGCAGATGATGGAGGCCGGCGCCAAGGGCTACGTGCGCAAGGACGCGGCGCCCGAGGAGCTGGAGCAGGCGCTGCGCCAGACGGCGCAGGGCGGGTCTTTTTTTTCGCCCGAGGTCACCGGCACGGTGATGGCGCGGCTGCGCGGCGAGGCCAGAGGGACGCCGGCGCCAACACTGAGCGCGCGCGAGCGCGAAGTGCTGCAACTGGTGTGCGAAGGTCACACCAACCGCGACATCGGCATACGCCTGCAGATCTCGCACAAGACGGTGGACACGCACCGCTCGAACCTCATGCACAAGCTGGGCATCCACGATGTGGCAGGCCTGACGCGCTACGCCCTGCGCATCGGTCTCATCAGCTGAGCGGCAGCCCCGGACGCAACTCAGGTGTTCACCTGAGTCGAAAATCGGGCGTTCTCCGGATGGCGCGCCGGCGCGGCGGCGCCGACAATACCGGCATATGCAAAGCCCCGATATTCAGCTGCTGAATGTCCTCGCCCTGCCGGGCTGCCTGCTGCTCGCGCTGAGCGCGTGGTTCGTCAAGCGGCACCTGGTGCAAAGCGCGCAGCGATATGGCGTCATTTTCGACGGCACGAACGAAGTCATGCTGGTGATAGACCCCGGTTCGGGGGCGATACTCGAGGCCAACGCGGCGGCGCAGCGCTTCTACGGCTACGCGCGCGGGCAGATGCTGCGGATGAATATTGCCGAGATCAACACGCTCCCCCCGGAAGAGGTCCGCGCCGAAATGCAGCGCGCCAGGGCGCACGAGCGCGACTGTTTCTTTTTTCCGCACCGGCTGGCCGACGGCAATGTGCGCGAGGTGGAAGTGCACTCGAGCCCGATCCGGCACGGAATGAAGACGGTGCTGTGCTTCTTCGTTCACGACATCACCGAACGCAGGCAGCACGAGCAGTCGCTGGTGGCGGCGCGCGAGGCGGCCGACGCCGCGAACCGCGCCAAGAGCGAGTTTCTCGCCAACATGAGCCACGAACTGCGCACGCCCCTGAACGGCGTGCTCGGCAATGCCCAGTTGCTCGAAATGCTGGAGCCCACCGGCGAGCAGCAGGAGGCGCTCTCGGCGATCAACCTGTCGGGCAGCCGCCTTTTGTCGCTGGTCAACGACGTTCTCGACATGTCGCAGCTCGAAGCGGAAAAAGTGGTCCTGGAGCCGGCCGATTTCAGCCTGCGCAAGTGCCTGACCGAGGTCGCGGGAACACAGCGTTTTCGCATCGCGGAGAAGCGCCTGGCGTTCAGGCTGGACATTGCGGACGAGGTTCCCGATGCGCTCGTGGGGGACGAACGGCGGATAAAGCAGATCGTGGCCAGTCTTCTCGCCAATGCGGTCAAGTTCACCGACGAGGGCGGCATCCTCTTGTGGGCGGCGCTGCGCTGGCAGACGGGCGAGGCGGCATTGATCGAACTCGCGCTGTCGGACACCGGCATCGGCATACCCAAAGCCCTTGCCGATGACATCTTCAAGCCCTTCGTGCAGGCCGAGAGCTCCAGCACGCGCCGCTACGGCGGCAGCGGCCTCGGCCTGGCCATCAGCCAGCGCCTGGCCCACCTGATGGGGGGCGGCATTTCGGTGGAAAGCGCCGAAGGCGCAGGCAGCACCTTCCGCGTGCTGCTGCCGCTGCCGCTCGCCGGCGACGCGGTGCGGAACAATCTTGCGGGCGCCGCGCCATGCGCGGCACCTGAGGCCGGGACCAATCCGAACACGCTCAGGAGACAGGCATGAAGGTATTGATGGCGGACGACGAGGCGGCGATGCGCGATCGCCTGGCCGAACTCATGGCCGGGGTCGAGAACGCGCAGCTGCGTTTCGTCGAGCAGGACGCGGTGGTGGCGATGCTGAACGCCGCCGCCTGGCGGCCCGCCGTGGTGATCCTGGACGTGTTCATGCGCGGCGCGGCGACCTTGCGCGTACTGGAAGAGATGAAGAAGGAATGGCCGGGCATGGCCGTCGTGATTTCGGCCTGGGTGGACCAGCCCTACGGCCACGTCTACCTCAACTGCGGCGCGGACGGGTTCCTGGACAAATCGGGCGGGTGGGAAGCCCTGGGCGCGTTGGTGCTCGAGCGTGCGGCCCGGGCCGCTGCGCCACGGGTGGACGGGCGGCGGTCAGCGATCACTATGGGTTGAAGCGATGCGGGTGCATTCCGGCAGGCAATGAGGCGCGGCCGTAGCCGCGACAGGATGCAAATGCAGAAAGGGGGCTGACGATGGACCAAATGTCGTTGTCGGATAGGGCGCGGATCGGAGCCGCCGCCGCGATTGTGGCGCTGTTGCAGTTGTTTCCGATGCATGCGGCGCTTGCAGCGGAGCCGCTGAAGCTCGCGGTTTCCATGACGCCGCTGTCGCTCCCGATTTTCATCGCCGAGAGCGAGGGCTATTTCGCGGCCGAAGGGGCGGCGGTCGTGCTGGAGGAGTTAGTCGGCGGGCATCGCACCCTGCAGCGGCTGCTCAATGGCGGCGCCGACCTGGCGACTTCCTCCGAAGCCGTGGTCATGTTCAACAGCTTTCGCAGCGGCGACTACGCCGTGATCGCGACATTTGTCACCAGCGACGACGACGTCAAGGTCGTCGCGCGCCCCGGCAGCGGGATCGCTGTCGCGCAAGACCTGCGCGGCAAGCGCATCGGCACGATAGTGGGCGCATCCGCGCATTTCTACCTCGACACCCTGCTGCTCCTGAACGGCGTGGACCCGAAGGCGGTGCAGATGCGCAATCTACAGCCCGAGGACATGGCGGGTGCGCTGGCAAAGGGCGAGGTGGACGCCGTATCGGTGTGGGAGCCCTACGGCTACAAGGCGCTCGCCGCGGTTCCCGGCGCGAAGCTGCTGCCGAAATCGGGCGCCTACGTCGAGACCTTCAACCTCATCGTGCACAAGAAGCACCGCGGCGCGCGCGACGCGGACCTGGTCAGGCTGCTGCGCGCGCTGGAGCGTGCGCAGCAGCTGATCGCCACCGAGCCGGCGAAGGCGCAGTCCGTGCTGCGCAGCCGGCTCAAGCTCGACCAGTCCTTCGTCGAGTGGATCTGGCCGCGTTTCCGCTACCGCCTCACGCTCGAACAGTCGCTGCTGAAGACGATGGAAGCCGAGGCGCGCTGGGCGCGGCAGGAGGACCACGTCAAGGCGGAGCGCTCGCCCAACTATCTCGACTACATCCATTCGGGTCCGCTGCGCCAGGTGCGCCCGGCGGCGGTCGGGATCATCGAGTAGGCCATGCGCATCCGCTTGTCGATCCGACTCTCCATCGCGGCCGTCGCGGCGCTGGCGCTGGCGTTGGCGTTTGCCGCGTTCTTCAGCAGCGCAAGGCTCGCCGCAATCTCGGCGCAGCAAGCCAGGGCGCAGGACATTTTCAGCGGCATATCCGAATTGCTGGTCCTGATCCAGGAATACGCCCTGCATTCGGAGCAAAGGGAGGCGCACCAGTTTCTGGTGCGCCAAACCCAGCTGGCGAACCTGCTGCGCAGCGCCGCCTCCGGCACTGCGCCTGCGCCGCAGGAAGCGCTGGACGCGGTGAGCTCTCTGGCGGACAGCTTTCAGCGTCTGGTCGACGCCGATGCCGGCGATGACAGCCTGAGAGCACGGCAGAAGAACCTGCTGCTCGGCCTGGCGCAATCGAACATCCATCTTCTTGCCGAATCGGTGCACCGCTGGGGCCACGAGGTGGCGCAACTGCGCAAGCGCGCGAACAGCGAGTTTCGCATGCTCGCGGTCGGCGTCCCGCTGCTGATGCTGCTGATCGTCGCACTGCTCGGCGCGCTGCTCGAACGGCGCGTGCTGCGCCCCCTGTCGATCCTGGAGAAGACCATGCAGGCCGCGGCGGGCGGGGATTTCAACGTGCGCAGCGCCCTTGCAACAAAAGACGAGATGGGCGATGTGTCGCGTGCCTTCGACCGCATGGCGCTGGAGATGGTGAGCGAGCTGCGCCGGGAAATCGCGGAGCGCAGGCGTTCGGAACTGTTGCTGCAGGCGCGGCTGACGATATTCGAACTTGGGAAAACCGGCCGCATCGAGGACGTCCTGCAGTCGGCGCTCGATGTCGCCGAGGAGGTCACCGGCAGCCGGATCGGCTTTTTCCATTTCGTCGACGCGGACCAGGAGCACCTGAGCCTGCAGGCCTGGTCGACCAACACCCTGAAGAGCATGTGCACCGCGGAAGGCAAGGGGCAGCACTACGCCATCAGCGAGGCCGGCGTGTGGGTAGACTGCGTGCGCACGCTCGAGGCGGTGATTCACAACGATTACGCCGGCCTGGCGCACAAGAAAGGCTTGCCTGAAGGCCATGCCCGCGTCGTGCGCGAGCTGGTGGTGCCGGTGGTGCGCGAGGGCAGGGTCGTGGAAATCCTGGGCGTGGGCAACAAGGCCGAGGATTACGTGCAGGAGGACGTGGACGCGGTGCAGATGATCGCCGCCATGGTGCAGGACATCGTCGAGCGCAGGCGCGCCGAGGAGGCGCTGCGGGACGAGCGCGCCCTGCTGGCGCAGGTCACGGCGAGCAGCCCGGTTGGGATAGCGGTGGTGCATAGCTCCGGGCGGATCACGTTTGCCAACGACGCAGCCGAAGGGTTGCTCGGGCTGGCGAAGGACAGAATCACGCAGCGCGGATACGATGCGCCCGAATGGAAGCACACCGATATCGGCGGCAATCCGATTACGCCCGAGCAGCTGCCCGTGGCGCGCGTGCTGGCCACGGGCGCGCCGGTGTTCGAGGTGGAGCACGGCATCGAATGGCCCGACGGCCGCCGGGTGCTGCTGTCGGTGAACGCGGCGCCGCTGGTCGACCACGCCGGCGCGATCGAGGGCGTGGTCGCCGCGATCACGGACATCACCGAGCGCAAGCGTAGCGAGCAGCTGCTCGCGCTCGAACACACGGTGGCGCACGCGCTCGCCTTCGAAGAGCAGCGGTCCTCCGGGCTGCAAGCCGTGATGCGCGCCATATGCCGCTCCATGAACTGGGCGCGCAGCACCTACTGGCGCGCGGACGATGCGGCCGGCGTGATGCGCTTCGACGCGGTATGGAACGCGCCGGAACTCGACATGGAGGGCTATGTCGATCGGGCGGCCGGCATGACGTTCGCGCCCGGCGAAGGCCTGGTCGGGCAGGCGTGGCAGTCGGCCGAGCCGGTATGGATAGGCGACATGGGGAATGAGCCCCCGTGGTGGCGCGAGTCGCTGGTGAGCCGGTTCGAAATGCGTGCCATGCTCGCTTTCGCCATAGGGTCGGAAGGCCGGACGATAGGTGCGCTCACCTTCGCCAGCCTCGAAGCGCGCGCGCCCGACGCGCGCCTGATCGGCGCGATGCGCGTGGTCAGCAGCGAGCTGGGGCAGTTCCTGCAGCGCAAGCACGCCGAAGAGCAGTTGCGCGGTTTCAACGCCGATCTGGAGCGCCTCGTGGCCGAGCGCACGCGCGCGCTGGAGGCCGCCAACCGCGAACTGGAGTCTTTTTCCTACGCCGTATCGCACGACCTGCGCGCGCCGCTGCGCACCATCGGCGGGTTCAGCGGCATCATCGAAAGCACCTATGCCGAGCGGCTGGGCACCGAGGGCAGGGACTATCTGCGGCGCGTGCGCACCGCCGTCGAACAAATGTCGACGCTGATCGAGGACATGCTCACGCTGTCGCGGATCTCGCGCATGGGGCTGAGCCCCCGGCCGGTCGATCTGTCGGCGCTGGCGCAGGAGATCGGGCGGGAGCTGCAGGCCGAAGGGGGCGGGCGCGCAGTCGAATGGCGCATCGCGCCGGGGCTGGTGGCCGCGGGCGATCCGGGGCTGATGCGGATCGCGATGCAGAACCTGCTCGCCAACGCGTGGAAATACAGTTCCAAGCGCAACGGCGCGCGCATCGAATTCGGGGCCGCGGAAAAGGACGGGCGCAAGGAATTCTTCGTGCGCGACAACGGCGCGGGCTTTGACATGACCCAATCGGGCAGGATGTTCCAGCCGTTCCAGCGGCTGCATGCGTCGGCCGAGTTTCCCGGCAGCGGCGTCGGCCTTGCGACCGTCGCGCGCGTCATCGAGCGACACGGCGGGCAGATCCGGGCCGAAGGAGCGGTGGGAGAGGGCGCCAGTTTCTTCTTTACCCTGCAGTGAGCGTGGCGCGGTGCGGATCGCACCCGGCGCCTTCCTCAGCTCGCCCGTATTGGAGTCGCCCGACGCGAAGGCGGCGAAATCTTCAACCAAAGACCCGTGCCTGCGGCGATGATTAGGCTCACAATGCACGATTAGCCCCGCTCGCCCATGGCAGCGATCCATCGCGGGCGCATGAAGACGATCGAACAGGAGCAAGAAATGGCCAAACCACGCAAACCCGCCCCTGACCCGGCAAGCCCCGCGCCTGAAGCGGCCCCGCAGGAAAAGGCCGGCGCGACGCCTGCGGCCTCCGGGGCGGTTTCCCCGGTCGGGGCGCATACCGGGTTCCCCATCGTCGGCATCGGCGCCTCCGCCGGCGGTCTCGCCGCGTTCGAGGCCTTCTTCTCCGGCATGCCTGCCAAAGTCGACCCGGGCATGGCCTTCGTGCTGGTGCAGCACCTCGCGCCCGATCACAAGAGCATCCT
>JAPLRD010000100.1 GCA_026399375.1 Pseudomonadota bacterium | reverse complement strand
GGTGTCGCAATTCGACATGAAGGACGTGGAGGCCGTGGGCCTGGTGAAGTTCGACTTTCTCGGGCTGACCACGCTGACCATACTCGACTGGACCATGCGCCATATCCGTGGACGCAGCTACGGCGGGCTGCATCCGGATTTTTCGCTCGAGTCGATCCGGCTGGACGATCCCGCGATCTACAAGATATTTTCAGCGGCCAACACGAGCGCGGTGTTCCAGTTTGAATCGCGCGGCATGCGCGACCTGCTGAAACAGGCGCGCCCGGACCGCTTCGAGGACATCATCGCGCTGGTGGCGCTGTATCGACCGGGTCCGATGGACCTGATTCCCGATTTCATCGACCGCAAGCAGGGCAAGCAGCGCGTCGAATACCTGGATGATCGCCTGCAGCCCATCCTCGGCTCGACCTACGGCATCATGGTCTACCAGGAACAGGTGATGCAAATCGCGCAGGTGATCGGCGGCTACAGCCTGGGCAGCGCCGACCTGCTGCGGCGCGCGATGGGCAAGAAGAACCTGGAGGAAATGGCGCAGCAGCGCGACATCTTCGTCACCGGAGCGGAGAAGAACGGGCTCGACAAGCGCAAGGCGACCGAACTGTTCAACCTGATGGAGAAGTTCGCCGGCTACGGCTTCAACAAATCGCACGCCGCGGCCTATGCGCTCGTGGCCTGCCAGACGGCGTACCTCAAGGCGCATTTTTCGTCTGAATTCATGGCGGCCAACTTGTCGGCGGTGATGGACGACACCGACAAGGAGCACGGCCTCTACGTCGACGCCCTGGCGAACGGCCTGAAAGTGCTGCCGCCCGACATCAACAGCGGCGCATACCGTTTCACCCCCGTGGACGAGACCAGCATCCGCTACGGCCTGGGCGCGGTGAAGGGCACGGGGGAATCCGCGATCGGCGCCATCGTGCGTGCGCGCGAAGAAGGCGGGGCATTTCGCGACCTCTTCGATTTCTGCGAGCGCATCGACAAGCGCATCGTCAACCGCCGCGTGATCGAGGCGCTGGTGCGCGCCGGCGCGTTTGACTGCATCGCGCCCGACCGGGCGGGCCTGTTCGCATCCGTCGGCATCGCACTCGAGGCGGCGGAGCAGCGCGAACGCCATGCCCAGCAGGTCAACCTGTTCGGCGACGCCGGCGGCGCCGGAGCCGAGCGGCCGGCGCTGATCAGCGTGGAGCGCTGGGACGAGGGGCGGCTGCTGAAGGAAGAAAAGACGAGCCTCGGTTTTTACATTTCGGGTCATCCGTTCAGCGCCTACCGTGCGGAGGTCGAGCGCTTCGTGCGCACTTCGCTGAAGAACCTGCAACCGAAGGCCTACGCAGAGCAGCAGCAAAAGGGCCAGTTGATCGCGGGCGTGGTCGATTCGGTGCGCATCCAGCGCACGCAGAGCGGCCGCATGGTGATCGTGAATCTGAGCGACGGGACCTCGGCGCAGGAAGTCACGATATACAGCGAAGTGTTCGACCAGTACCGGGATCTGTGCAAGGAGGACAACCTGCTCGTGATCGAAGCCAAGGTGAAGATGGTGCGACGCGCCGCCGCCGGCGACGAGGGCGACACCACGTTCACGCGCGTCATCGCCGACCGGATCTATGACCTGGCTGCGGCGCGCAGCCAGTTTGCCCGGGCGATACGCCTGTCGATCAACGGCGAGGCCAGCCGCGCCGGTGCCGCTGCGGCCGCACGGCTGAAGGACCTGCTCGCGCCCTATCGCAACGGCGCCTGTCCCGTGTGCGTGTGCTACAAGAACGGAGAGGCGAGTTGCGAGGTGCGTCTGGGCGAGGAATGGCGCGTCAAACTGGACGACCGGTTGATGCAATCGCTCACCGAATGGCTGCGGCCTGAAAACGTGCAGCTGGTCTATCCCTGAAGCGGACCGCGTCGCCTGTTCCAGGCGGTCATTCGGTCGGCCTCAGTTCGAAGCCGGCGAAACTGCCTTCGGTAGGAATGATGTCGATGCGTTCAACCTGAGCCGCCGCCGGACCCATCCTCGCCCAGGAAACCAGCGTTTCGATCGATTCGGGCGTGCCTTGGATCATCGCTTCGACACTGCCGCCGCGGCGATTGCGAACCCAGCCGGTGATGCCCAGCCTCTGTGCCTGTTCGCTGAAGTGATAGCGATAGCCTACGCCCTGGACCCTGCCGTGGATGGAAAGATGTTTGACCATTTGACCCTGCCCCCGGCCTCAGCCTCCGGCGAAGGACCGCCGCACGACCACCTCGGCGGAACCAGATGGTTCCTTTCTTCGTGCGGCTGCCCTGAGTCGGCCGCCTCGCGGCGGCCCTGGCGCTATCAGGTTTTCGCCGCGGGATCGCTGACGTCCCGCACCTCGACAAGCTGGTCTTTCACCAGCCAATGCGTCAGGTCGCCGCTGGATACCAGCGCGAGAACCTTGCCGTTTTCGACGACCGGCAGGTGACGGAAACGCCGCTTGGTGACCAATTCCATCGCCTCGCCTACCGTGGTGCCCGGAGACACGCTGACCGGATCCTTGGTCATCACGTCCGATATTTTCGTGGTTCGCGGATCAAGTCCTGCCGCCAGCACCCGATTCAGGGCATCGCGTTCCGTGAATATGCCGGCCAGCTTTTCGCCGTTCAGCACGATGAGCGCGCCTATCTTTTCCGAACTCATCGTGCGCACACACTCGGTAACAAGCGCTTCGGGTCCGACCGCCTTTATCCCGGCGCGCCCCTGGATGATCTTCGTCAATGTCGTCGAGCGCTTGTCCCGCAATTTCGACAGATAGGCGACGATCCCGAACGCGACGGCAAACGAAATGAAAAGCACCACCGTATAGATGATGATCCTGCTGATCATGCTTTCGCCCGGGTCCTGCTGCGCTGCAATGGCGCTGGCGGAAGCAAGGGCGAGGGCAATTCCGATGCCGGCTACTATGGATGTCCTGTTCATGGGTACTCCTGCTGATTGTCTGGTTAGCCGAGCGATGGCCACTTGCGGCCATGGCAAGCCGGATTGGAGCAGAAGGAGCCCCCATCCTTGCCATAGTTGATCTTTCCGTGGCAGGTCTTGCAAATCGGATCCGTCATGCTGGCCGGATGATCGCGCATCCAGTTCGGCTCCTCGTGCGAGGGCAGCGGCGACGCGTCCGGGTCGAGGGTGGACTGCACCGAGCGCACGCCGCCCTCGCGCACCACCTTGGGCAGCGCGTGGCACAGGGTGCACTGGAAGCGGATGGCGTCGCCTTTCTCATCCACGTGCTTGCCGTCATGGCAGCGGAAGCAGCCGGGAAAATCCTTGTGCCCCGTATTGAAGGGGAACGTTTTCCAGCTGACGCCCTTCTGCGCGAAGGACGTCTGCAGCAGGATGCGCTTCATCGCGGTGGCGAACTTCTTGTCCTGCTCTGCCGTCGTCGCGTTCTGCTCGCGCTTGGGCAGTGCGTCGGCGATCAATTTGTCGAATTGGGGAGCAAGCTCGTCCGGAGTGCCGAAAATCTTGCCCGCTTCGTCGATCAATTTCACTGCGAGCGCTTTTGCCGACGGCAGTTTGCGGTCGATCTCGCCGCTCGCTATCGCATCGTCTACCAGATCGGCAGGATTGCGGAACGGATGTCCCACCGAACTGTGGCAGTCGACGCACTCCATGCGCGACTTGGCCGCCTTTTCAAGTTCCGCGCGCGGCTTGCCCGCGTTTTCATCGATATAGGTCTTGGTCTTTCCGTCGGCGCCGCGAACCTCGACCAGGGCAATCTTCTGGTTCTTGTCATCGAGCGCGACATAGTTGACCTCCTGCTCGATATGCCAGTGGATCCCCTTCGCGGCTTTGTCCCTCACCGCGCCGAAACCGGTGTGCAGCTCCATCCGGTAGCGCGTTTCGGTGCTGGCGGCGTCGGTGTCGTAACGCACTTTCACGCGCAGGCTGTCGTCGTGCACCACTGCGGGCCAGTGGCAACCTTCGCAGGAGGCGCGCAACGGGCGCAGCGCCGTGGCCTTGGTGGGCCGCTCGTAGCCGGCGATCATGGACCACAGTTGATGCACGTGCTCGAGTTTGGAGGTCATCAGGTGCAGCGTGGGCAGGCGGCCTTCGTGGCACTCCACGCACTGTACGCGCGCATGGATCCCCAGCTTGTGCGCGCGCGGCTCCTCAGGGTGAACCTTGTGGCAGGTGTTGGTGCAGAACGCGTCGCTGTTCTGCTGCTCCCAGGCGACGATGCCGCCCGCGCCCGAGGCTGCCAGCACGAACAGCGCGATGAGCACCGACGCGAACGAGATGGTTACAGTTACCTTCTTCTTTCCGAACACCATTCTTCCCTCCCTCATGCCACTTACTTGTCGTTATGCAGGACGCGAATTCGTCCGGAGCGGGTGCTTCGCCGGCAGTCCCCGCCGTGCGCGGACAGACTCAGAAAGTTCACCCATAAAAAACCCCGCAAGTTGATGAACTCGCGGGGCTGCCAATAGCACCAACTGGCGTGCGCAAGCGGTCAACTGCGGGATTATACCCCCAACGCCGGTGTGTCCATTTGCGGAGCGCCGAAATCCGGCGCTCCGGCGGGCGGATCAGTGGCCGGCCACGTCGCCGAAGATTCCGATCGTGACGAACACCAGCAGCAGCAGACCGAACGCGATCAGCGAGAAGCCCAGTATCTTCGATCCCCGGGTCATGGGTTCCGAAGGTGCGTCGACCAGGTATTTCTCGAGCTCGCCGGACGCGACCAGACGGTTGAATTCAACCGTATGTTCGTGCTTGAACTCTTCCAGTCGCATGGTGCCGGTGAACATGACCACGTCCAGCGGGAACTTGTCGGGGCGGAAATGGTTGTTGAAGAAGTGCACCGTGAACAGGAACAGCGCCGCCAGCAGCGCCTCCTCGCCGTGGAAGATCGTGGCCACGTTGAATGCCCAGCCCGGCAGGAAGGTGGCGGTCAGGTTCGGCACCCAGAGCATGACGCCGGTCGCGCCGATGATGGTCACGCCCCAGAACGGTGCCCAGTAGTCGAACTTCTCCCAGTAGGTCCAGCGGTCGAACGTAGGCCGCGGACCCAGGGCGAAGAACCACTTGAACATCGCCAGGATGTCCCACAGATCCTGCAGGCGCGGAACCAGCGAATTGGGCCCGAACCAGTCGAAGGTTCTCCAGTTCTTGGCGATGCGCAAGCCGAAATAGAACAGCTGCACGAAGAACACGATCGCGAACAGCACGGCAAAGGTGCGGTGGATCACGGCCGCGACCTTGGGGCCGCCCAGCCAGTGCATGATCACAGGCGCCCAGGTCGTGTCCGCGTACAGCACCGACATGCCGGTAAGGGTCAGTATCATCAGGCTCAGGGCGAACGTCAGGTGCCCGATGCGCCAGATCAAGGGGAAGCGCTGGTAGTGTTTGCCCTTGTACTTGCCCTCGAGCAGTTCGTCCGTCTTCACGTGCGGCCGGGACTTGCGCTCCTTGCGCTCCTTGTATTCGCGGTAGAACCAGAGGGCGGTGTGCGTCCAGAAGAAGGCGAAGGTGCCCGCGAGCAGCTGCAGCATGAATTTTGACGCGATCCAGATGTAGGGATAACGGGCAAAATCGTGGGTCGTGCCGTGGGGCTCGAAGGTGGCAAACCCCTTGGTCGCGCCCTCATGGCACTTCTGGCAGGTCTTGAGCCGGTTGTCAGGATGCACGGAGGATTTCGGATCCTCCACCCGCTGGATCGTGTGGCTGCCGTGGCAGTCGAAGCACTTGGCCGTGTGCGCGTAGCCCAGTGTGTTCACCTGCCCGTGGTAGGTTTCACTGTAGGATTTCAGGCTTTCGGCGTGGCAGCCGCCGCAGTTCTTGGTGATGGCAAGTCTGGTCGAATCCTTGCCGGCGGCTTCGACGTCGTGGGTGGTATGACAGTCCGAGCAGATCGCCGCCACAGGGTTCTTGTCGTTCAGCACCGCCTTGCCGTGGACCGAGGTCGCGTACTGCTCTCGCTCCCTGGCGTGGCACTTGCCGCAGGCGTTCGGAACCGTGAGGCGCCATTCGGCGCGTTCTTCGCTGCCTTTGGCATAAATGTAGTGCGGGGCGTGGCAGTTGTAGCAGGTCGCGTTGGTGCGCGACTGGTCTTCACGGTTTGGCCGCGCGTGGATGGATCTCATGTAGTGGTCGATCTGCTGCACCACCACCCCGAGGCGCTCGTTCTCCTTGGTCTTGTTCTCGGCCTTGGCCGCGTCCCACAAGGCTTCGTGGCAGGTGACGCAGCTCACTTTGTGCGTCACGCCTTCCTTGTGCGGAATTTCAGTGATATCGGTGTGGCACTCGACGCAGGCGCGCTTGCCGTGAACACTCTTCCCGAACTTGTTCTTGATCACGTGCAGTTGGTGCGGTTTCCCGTCTGCGCCGGGGGCCGCAAAGCCCTCGTTTCCGTGACAGCCGAGGCAGGTGTCGTTTTCAGGATTTCCGACCGGGGGTTCGGCGGCCTTAGCGCTCTTGGCGGCGGTCGCGGCATCGGCGGACTGCGGCAACACCATGGATGCTCCCGCCAAACACATGACGCCCGCCATAAACCACGTTGCAAGTCTTGAAACACGCATGGTCTTCTTTCCCCGGTTAAATAAACAACATCCACATCCTGTCAGCGACAGGACAAGCGCCTCTGCTCGACTTTTTCGCCTGCGGCGGCGAATCCCTTTTATTTTGATGAGGATACTAAACGAACACGGTGTGCTCGATTTGACGTACATCAATTCGCGCTGGGAAAGGATGCGCATGGCTGACAGGTCACACCGCACCTGGCTGCACGGCAAGCCACTGATTTGGGGAGGCATCAGGGGAATTGCAGGATCACCAAATTGTCCGGCTGTCTCCAGCCGACTCTAGGTCACCCGGAAATTGCGGAACTGCCATGGATCGGATGCATCGATGTCCTCCGGGTACAGACCGCCGCGGCCTGCAAGCGGCGTCCAGTCCGTGTAGACGCCGACCAGATTTCCGAGGTAGGGCGAAGACATGTCGAGCAGCGACCGGTAATCGATCTCGTCCGGTTCGACGATGCCGGCGTTCGGATTGCGCAGCGCCCAGACCATCGCCGCGACGTAGGGGGCATTCACCTGCAGGCTGGTGGCATTGTTGTACGGGCAGAGCTTGCGCGCCTCGGCAATGCTCAGCTGCGAGCCGTACCAGTAGGCACCGCGCTTGTGGCCCATGAGCAGCACGCCCAGTTCGTCGAACCCGGCGTCGATTTCATCCCGCAGCAGGCGCTGCCGCGGCGGAAAGCGCCAGCCGTTGCCGGCGAATTCCTGCAAGGACAGCACGGCGTCGTCGCACGGGTGGTAGGCATAGTGGCAGGTCGGCCGGTAGATTACTTTCCCGTCTTCCCGCACGGTCAGGTAATCCGGGATGGAGATCGCTTCGCCGTGTGAAATCAGCCAACCGTGAAAGGGCCCCTCGAACGGCACCCAGGAGCGCACCTTGGTGGCGACGCCGGGGCGGTCGAGATAGATTGCGGCGCCGCCGCCGAAGCCGTATTCGCACGCATCGTGCGGCCAGTTGCGTTCGTGCGTGCCCCAGCCCAGTTCCGCCGGCTGCAGCGATTCGCCGCAAAACGCTTCGCTCGACCAGGTGTTGACGAATTCGTCCGCGGCCTTGCGCACGGGGCTGGACTGGTGGTCGCGTTCGGCGATGTGAATGACTTTCACCTCCAGTTTCGCGGCCAGCCGCGCCCAGTCTTCGCGCTTCTCGGGCGGTGAGATCTGCAGGCCGAGATCGCGTGCGAGGTTGAGCAGCGCCTGTTTCACCAGGTGCGACACGAGGCCCGGATTGGCGCCGTGCATGAGCACGCACGCGGGTCCCGACGGATATTTCGCGCGCAATTCCAGCGCCGCTTCGCGGTAGGCGTAGTTGGAGCGGCGGCTGGCGAGAACCGAGGCGTCGGTATGGCCGCCGGGCCAGGGCTCGATGCAGGCGTCGATGTAGTACACGCCGTGTTGCTGGCACCAGTCGATCAGGGCCACGCTGGACACGTCGATGGAGGCGTTGACCAGAAAATCGCCGGCGCCGAGTTCGCGCGCCAGGATGGCGAGGTAGTTGTCCCGCGTCAGCGGCTCGACCCGGAATTCGACGCCGCACTTCGCCGCGATGTCTTTGCCGAACTCGTTGGCGGTGACGATCCTGATCTGCTTCGGGCTGAGGTCGATGTGGCGCAGGATCAGGGGCAGCGAACCCTGCCCGACGGCGCCGAAACCCACGATCAGCATCCTGCCTGAGAAAGCGGCGTATTTTTCTTGCATGCTCAAGCTGCTCTTCTTTTGTCTTGAGGTCGTTGCGACCCCCAGCGGTTATATCCGAAAGCGCCGATTACTGCAATAAGGCGCGGACGTTGCCGCCGAGTTCGTCGCGCATTTCCGCTGCCGCTAAAGCGCCACGCCGCCCCGCAATGTGTGGATGCTGATGGCGCAAATCACTATGATCGGCAGCGCCACCAGCGTCACACCCGCGACCGCAGTGACCCAGGCGCGCGGCGTCAGCCCCTGCTCCGGCGGGTGCTGTTGGTAAGAGGCCAGGCGGGTGCCGCCGGAGAGCAGCGTCAGCACGATCAGCACCCAGCAGAAATACTCCAGCCCGGTCCGGCCCCAGTCGTAGCCGATCAGCAGGGCGAAAGCCGAGGCGAGGCCGATCAGCCAGACCAGCAGCAGGGCGAAGTCGCCGATGATGCGCGATTGCCGGTAGTCGGACGGAATCTTTCCGCCGCGAAACAGATGCTGCAGCAACACCACCCCGATCACGAGCGCGACGAAGGAGGCGATCGCGAAAAACCAGCCGATGAAAGAAAGTGGCAGCGTCGGGATGATCATGCGCGCTCGTTGTTCCGCGGCGTTCAGCCGACCCGGCGCGCGCCCAGGCTGACGGCGGTGAGTATGCCTTGCATCAGCGCCGTGGGCGTGGGCGGACAGCCGGGAACGGCCACGTCCACCGGAATGATGTTGGACACTTTGCCGCAGCTGGCGTAGCTCTCGCCGAAAATTCCTCCGCTGCAGCCGCAGTCCCCGATCGCAACGACCAGCTTGGGCTCGGGCACTGCGTCGTAGGTGCGCCTGAGCGCCACTTCCATGTTGCGCGCCACCGGCCCGGTGACCAGCAGCAGGTCCGCGTGGCGCGGGCTGGCGACCAGTTTGATGCCCAGGCCTTCGATGTTGTAATAAGGGTTGTTGAGCATGTGAATTTCGAGCTCGCAGCCGTTGCAGGAGCCGGCATCGACGTGGCGGATCGCGAGTGAGCCCGCGAACAAGCCCAGGACTTCCGCTTGGAGGCGCTGCGCGAGCACGCGCATTTCCTCATCGGCCCGAGGCGGGGCCTCGGTCTTGATGCCCACCTTCGCGATTTGCTTCAGCAGCTGGTACATGTCTTCTTCGCCATCTCCGGCTACAGATCGCAGCCTGAATACGAAAGGTTGAACGATTTGTTGATCAGCGGAAAGTCGGGAACGATGTTGTTGATCACCGCGAACGCCAGCGCCGGCCAGTTCTGCCATGAGGGGTCGTGCGCGTGACAGTTGCGGATGCGGCCGTCCTCGCCCGACTCGAGCGCGATCACCGTTTCGCCGCGCCATCCCTCGGCCCAGCCCAGGCCCGCCTTGCCGGCTGGAAGCGGCGGCAGCGCCGCCATGATCGTGCCCGGGGCGATCCGCTGCAGCACGCTCCGGATGAGGCGCAGCGATTCGAAAATTTCGTCGAAGCGCAGGATGACGCGCGCGGCGACGTCGCCGTTCTTGTGCGTTTTCATGCGCGCCTCGAGCACGTCGTAGGGCGCCGGCCGCGCCTGCACGCGCAGGTCCCAGGCCTGGCTGCTGGCGCGCCCCGCGAGGCCGATCACGCCCAGCTTGCCCGCCGTGCCGGGGGTGAGCCGGCCGCAGGTGAGGAAGCGGTCCTGCAATCCGGAGTGATCGTCATAGATGTCTTTCAGCAGGCGCACCTCGCGCTCTAGATATTTGCATTCCTGCTCTATCGCATCCACGCCGGCGCGGTCCAGGTCGCGGGCCACGCCGCCGGGGACGATGCCATCCATCAGGTAGCGGTGGCCGAACAATTTCTGGTTCGTGCGCAGCACTTCTTCCTTCAGGCGTATGAATTGCGCCAGGCCGAAGGCGAGCCCGCCGTCGTTGCCGAGGTAGCCGAGGTCGCCCAGATGAGCTGATGCGTCCGGCGAGTCTTGCGCCTTGCGCAAACGGCATGCCCTGGAACAGTTTGTCCACGCCCTTGTGCGTGTATCCCAGGCGCTCTTCCAGGCGCAACACTTTTTCGCCGACGATGGAAAAGCGGAAATGTCCCGGCTCTATGGTTCCCGCGTGCACCGGCCCGACCGGAATCTCGTGCACGCCGTCGCCGGTCACGCTGACGAAGGTATAGTCGTCGACGCACTGGTCGAACACGGTGGTGGCGGCGACGCCGCGTTTCAGCGGATGCTCCGTGCCGGCCCAGGCCGTGTGCCTAAGCCACGGACGGCGGTCTGCGGCGCCGGCGTCGATGCCGAGCAGATCGCGCGCCGCGCGCTGCAGGCGCCCGGCGGAATAAAAGATGGTCGACAAGTCCGGGTAATTCGGCTCGCCCGCCGGCAATTCGGCGCGCAGCCACAACATGCCCTCGGGCTTGGCGAGCGCGAGGTGCAGCGCCGCGCCCCGGCCGCGGTCCTGTTCATCGGTTCCCCACAGCGCGGCCAGGCGCCCGCCCTGGTCCTTCACCGCCTGGCAGATGTCGGGCAGTTCCTCGACCGAAGCCACGGCCTGCCACGCCGGCACGGCGCCGGGCAGTTCGGTCAGTTCGAGCGGCAGGCTGTCAAACGTCATCGTTGCTTCGTCCTTCAGGTTTCACGCGCCGTTGCTCATCCGATCAACTTCGCCGCCACGCGGTACCAGTCGACGAGATAAGGCGGAATGTAAAAGCCGAGCACCAGCACGATGGCCAGGTGCGCGAAAACGGGTATCAGCGCCGGTGGATGAGGCAGGCGCTTGGCGGTGGTCTCGCCGAACACCATGGGTTGCACCTTGCTGAACACGGCGGCGAACGCCACGCCCAGCGCGACCAGCAGAAACGGCGTGGCCCAGGGCTGCAGGCGCATGGCGGTGGTGAGAATGAGGAACTCGCTCGCGAACACGCCGAAGGGCGGCAGGCCGAGAATGGCGATCGATCCCAGCATCAGTCCCCAGCCCACGGTCGGGCTCACCTTTATCAAGCCGCGGATGTCGTCCATGATCTGCGTTCCGGCTTTCTGCGACGCATGGCCGACGGCGAAAAAGATCGCGCTCTTGGTCAGCGAATGCACCGTCATGTGCAGCAGGCCGGCAAAATTGGCCACGGGACCGCCCATGCCGAAGGCGAAGGTGATCAATCCCATGTGCTCGACCGACGAGTAGGCAAACATGCGCTTGACGTCCTTCTGCCGCGAAAGGAAGAACGCCGCCACCACCACCGACAGCAGGCCGAAGCCCATCATCAGGTGGCTGGCGAAGGGCGCGCGCAGGGCGCCGTCCACCAGCACCTTGCAGCGCAGCAGCGCGTACAGCGCGACGTTCAGCAGCAGGCCGGAGAGCACCGCCGATACCGGCGTCGGGCCTTCGGCGTGGGCGTCCGGGAGCCAGTTGTGCAGCGGCACCAGCCCAACCTTGGTGCCGTACCCCACCAGCAGAAACACGAAGGCGAGCGACATCACGGTGGGCTCGAGGCTGCCGGCCACGGTTTCCAGGTGCGTCCACAGCAGCGCACCGCCGCCCGAGCCCAGCACCTTTTCCGAAGCGGAGTAAAGCAGGATGGTGCCGAACAGGGCCTGCGCGATGCCCACGCCGCAGAGGATGAAATACTTCCACGCGGCCTCCAGGCTGGCGGGCGTGCGGTACAGGCTCACTAGCAGCACCGTGGTGAGCGTGGCCGCCTCCAGCGCCACCCAGAGGATGCCGAGGTTGTTGGTGAGCAGCACCAGCAGCATGGTGAAAACGAACAGCTGGTACATGCTGTGGAACAGGCGCAGCCGGTTGTCGCTGAGCTTGCCGTGCGCGTGCTCTATGCGCATGTAGGGGCGGGAGAAGAGCGAGGTCGTCATCGACACGAACGCGGTGAGCGCGACCAGGAATACGTTGAGCGAATCGACGAAGAACTGCTCGTCCGGCGTGATCATCGGGCCGTCGGAGATGATGCTGCCGGTGAGCGCGGCGGCGGCGCCGAAGGTGGCGATGCTCATGGCGATATTCAGTTCGGCGGCCCAGGTCCTGTGCCCCCACAGCGCCAGCAGGCCGCCGCCCAGCAGCGGGGTGCCGAGCACGAGGTAGAGTTGCCAGCTCATGCGAGCCCGCCGTGTTTGCCGTGGTTCATTCTTCTTTCAGCTTTTCGAGATGACGAATATCGAGGCTGTCGAAGCGCTCGCGGATCTGGAAGAAGAACACGCCGAGAATCACCATGCCCACCATCACGTCCAGGGCGATGCCGAACTCGACCACCATGGGCATGCCGTAGGTGGCGCTGGTGGCGGCGAAGAACAGGCCGTTCTCCATGGCGAGGAAGCCGATCACCTGCGGCACGGCCTTGGAGCGCGTGATCATGGTGAGGAAGGCGAGCAGCACGCAGGCGAGCGCGATGCCCAGCGTGCTCTTGGTGATGGTGCCGGCGAGCTGCGAGATCGGCAGCGCCACGTTGAACGCGAGGATCACCAGCACGATGCCCACCAGCATGGTGGTGGGGATGTTGATCAGCGTCTCCACGTCCCATTTGACGTTCAACTTGCGGATCAGGCGGTGCAGCACCCAGGGCAGGACCAGCACCTTGAGGAAGAAGGTCAGCCCGGCCGAATAATACAGATGGTGCTGGCCCGTGCTCCAGGCCACCACCAGCGTCGAGAGCGTGAGCGTCAGGCCCTGGAGCGCGAAAAGGTTGATGAGCGAGAGGATGCGCCGCTGCGTCAGCATCGCGAACGAAAGCAGCAGCAGCACCGCCGCGAAGAGATTGATGACCTGCGATGCAAGCGACAGATGCATCTCAGGCCTCCAGCAGCAAGTGGATGAGCATCGCCAGCACCGCCAGCAGGAACGCGGTGCCGAGGAACTCGGGCGCGCGGAAAATGCGCATCTTGGCGCTCAGCGTCTCGATCAGCGCCATGGCGAATCCGCCGACGGCGAGCTTGGCCGCGAGCGCTGGCAGGGCCAGCAGGAGGCCGATCGCGTCGCCGCCCTCGGCGATGCCTGTTGGGAAGAACAGCGCAATGCCGATGCAGGAATAGACGAACAGCTTCAGCGCCGCGGACCACTCGATCAGGGCCAGGTGGCGGCCGGAATACTCCAGCACCATGGCCTCGTGGATCATGGTCAGTTCCAGATGGGTGGCCGGGTTGTCCACCGGGATGCGCGCATTCTCGGCCAGCGACACCATGGTGAAGGCGACGCCGGCGAAGGCGAGGCTGGGATAGATCACAAATTCGAGGTGGGTCTGGTGCGCGACGATGGTGGCGAGCGAGGTCGAATGCGAAATCAGCGAGGCGGTAAACAGCACCATCAGCAGCGCCGGTTCGGCGAGGAACCCCACCATCATCTCGCGCCGCGCGCCCAGCGTGCCGAAAGCCGTGCCGATGTCCATCGCCGCGAGCGAGATGAATACCCGCGCCAGGGCGAAAATGCCGACCAGTGCGATGGCGTCGGCGGCGGGCGAGAACGGCAGGTCGGTGCCGAGGATGGGCACGATCGCCGCGGCGAGGCACATGCAGGCGAAAAGCGCATAGGGCGTGGCGCGGAACAGGGGGGACGCCTTGTGCGCGAGCACGGCCTCCTTCGCGAAAAGTTTTCTCAGCGTGCGGTAAGGCTGCAGGATGCCGGGCCCGCTCCTGTTCTGCAGCCAGGCGCGGCACTGGTTGACCCAGCCGACCAGCACCGGTGCGAGCAGCACCGCGAGCACGATCTCGGTGAGTTGGGCGACGAGTCCGGACCAGGAGATCATCTGACGAACAAGAGCAGCACGAGCAGGGTGACGAAACTGTACATCAGGTACACCGAAATGCGGCCGCGCTGCAGCAGGGTCACCACGCGGGTGATCGTGTTCGTTGCCTTGGCGATAGGCAGGTAGAGCCAGTACCAGAGGTTGTCCTCGACCGTGACGCGGTAACGCGGCTTGGCGTCGAAGGGCGTCGGCAGCTCGCGCTGGATGCGGAAGAAGGGCTCGAACACCTGGCGTATCGGCTGGCCGAAGCCTTCGGCGGTATCCTGCATGCGGGCGGTCTGCGCCGGAAAGCCGCAGTCCCAGGGTGGCGCGCGTCGCACCCCGGCATGGTAGAAATAACGCACGGCGAGCCAGGTCAGCAGCCACACGAGCAGAATCACCAGCAGGAACAGGAACGGCGCGTAGCTGGCGCGGTCCGGGCTGATGGGCGCGAGCAGCATCCAGCCGTTCGCGCCGACGTTCAGGGTCTTGCCCAGCAGCTGGCCGCTGACCGCATTGATGGCGCCGATCACCGCCACCGGCGCCACCCCGAGCGCGACGCAGCCGGCCGCGAGCCAGACGAGGCCGGCGCGCTCCCACAGGCCGGCGTCGTGCGCCTCGGCCACGCGCTCCTCGCGCGGCTGCCCCAGAAACACCACCCCGTAGAACTTCACCATCCCGTATCCGGCCAGCGCCGCGGCGAGCGCGACCGCGGCGGCGGCGACCGGAACCAGCATGTTCAGGTAAGGGTGCGGCAGGCTGGGCGTAAACAGGAACGCCTGCAGCAGCAGCCACTCGGAGACGAAGCCGTTCAGCGGCGGCAGACCGGCGATGGCGAGCGTGCCGACGAGCGCGAGCCATGCCACCCAGGGCATGCGGTGTATCAGTCCGCCGAGCTTGCCCAAGGCGCGTTCGCGCGTGGCGTGCAGCACCGAACCGGTGGCGAGAAAGAGCAGGCTCTTGAAGCAGGCGTGATTGATGCAGCGGTACAGCGCCGCGGTGAGCGCGAGCGCGGCCAGCGCCTGCATGCCGTAAGACTGAAACATGACCGCGAGGCCGATGCCGACCAGGATGAAGCCGATGTTTTCGATCGAGGAGTAGGCGAGCAGGCGCTTCATATCGCTTTGCACGGCGGAAAAGATCACGCCATAGAGCGCCGTGGCCAGCCCCAGCACCAGGATGATCACACCCCACCACCAGACCTGGGTGTGCAAGAGGTCGAACAGCACGCGCAGCAGGCCGTAGATGGCGGTCTTCAGCATGACGGCGGACATCAGCGCCGACACCGGTGAAGGCGCGGCCGGGTGTGCCTCCGGCAGCCATACGTGAAGCGGCAGCATGCCAGCCTTGGCGCCGAAACCGAACAGGGCTAGCGCGAACGCGGCCGTGGCCCAGAACGGCGCGAGTTGCACCGAGCGCATGTTGTCGAAGGTGTAGTCGCCGGTGCCGTGGAGCACGCCGAAACAGAGCAGGATGCCGATGGCGCCGACATGGGCGATCAGCAGGTAGAGAAAGCCGGCGCGGCGGATCTCGGCCTTGGTGTGGTCGCTGGTGACCAGGAAATAGGACGACAGCGCCATGGTTTCCCAGAACACCATGAAGGCGTAGGCGTCGTCGGCCAGCAGCACCAGCGCCATGCTGGCGATGAACACGTGGTAATACAGGCACTGCAATCCGGGCGGTGTGCCTTCGCCGCGGCGGAAATAACCGGCGGCGAATACCGAGATGCCCGCGGTCACCGCGCCTAGCAGCAGCAGGAAAAAGGCGGACAGCGCATCGAGGCGCAGGTGGAAGGGCAGGTCGGGCAGGCCCAGCGGCAGCACCAGCGAATGCGTTTCGCCGTTCAGCGCGACCAGCGCAGCCCACGCCAGCGCGAGCGCGGCCAGCGCGCCCGCGGGAAACAGCACGCGGCTCACCAGATGCAGATTGCGCGGAAAGAACACGCCGGCAAGTCCCAGCGCGAGCCACAGCAGGATCACGCCCAGGATCAACTGCAAGGCCGAGCCGGACCCCGGCATCACTTCACTTTCATGCCCGGAAGCGCGCCGCTGTCGGGGGCGAGCAGGAAGATGCCGGGCGCTTCCCCGCTAGCCCCCTTTTGGTCGCCGCTAGCGGCGAGGACCATCCCCTGCGACAGGCCGAATTTCATTTTGCGCGGCGCGAGGTTGGCGACCATGATCGTGAGCCTTCCTTCGAGCGTCGCCGGGTCGTAGGCCGACTTGATGCCGGCGAACACCGTGCGCTGTTCGCTGCCTATATCGAGCGTGAGCTTGAGCAATTTGTCGGCGCCGTCAACGTGCTCCGCTTTGACGATCTTCGCCACGCGCAAGTCCACTTTGGCAAACTCGTCGATCGAAATCATCGTTGCGCCGCTGGCGCTTGCGGCCCCCTCTCCCCCGCCGGGGGGAGAGGGCTGGGGTGAGGGGCGATGGCTCGAAGATCCGCTCTGAGAGCCGATCTTGGCGGTTTCAGCCGTCTTCTTCTGCGCTTTGGCGGGCTCCACCGGCGGGATGTCGAACAGGGCATCGAGCTGCTTTTCGTCGACGCGGGCCATCAGGTGCTTGTAGTCGTTGATGCGGTGGCCGTCAGGCAAGAGCGACCCGGCATCGCTCCACGAAAGCGGCGCGATCCCCAAAAAGTTTTCAACTTCGGCCGCGAGCCGCGGCAGCGTCGGTTTCAGATACAGAGTCAGGAGGCGGAACATCTGTATCGCCTCGGAGCAAACGGTGTGCAGCCTGTCTTCCTCGCCCGGTTGTTTCGCGAGTTCCCAGGGTTTGGCCCGATCGACGTGCGCATTGACTTCATCTGCAAGCGCCATGATCTCGCGCAGCGCGCGGCCGAAATCGCGGCTTTCATAGATGCGGGCGATCTCCGCAGCCGATGCCTGGAGTTTTCCGATGATCGCATTCTGACCGCCGATCCGGATCGTTCCGGAAAAGCGTTTTGACAGGAACCCGGCGCAGCGGCTGGCGATATTGATGTACTTGCCGATCAGATCGCTGTTGACCCGCGCCACGAAATCGTCCGGATTGAAGTCCAGGTCTTCGACGTTGGCGTTCAGCTTGGCCGCGATGTAATAGCGCAGCCACTCCGGGTTCATGCCGATTTCGAGATAGCGCAGAGGGCTGATGCCGGTGCCGCGCGACTTGGACATTTTTGCGCCGGATACCGTGATGAAGCCGTGCACGTAGACGTTGTTCGGGATTTTGTAGCCGGCGAATTTCAGCATCGCCGGCCAGAACAGGGTGTGGAAGTAGATGATGTCCTTGCCGATGAAATGGACCTGCTCGGTCTGCGGATCGGCGAGGAATCCCTCGAAATCGATGCCCTTCTTCGCGCAATAGTTCTTGAAGCTGGCGAGATAACCGATGGGCGCGTCCAGCCAGACGTAGAAATACTTCCCCGGCGCATCCGGGATGGGGATGCCGAAATAGGGCGCGTCGCGCGAGATGTCCCAGTCGCCCAGTTCCCTGTCGCCCTTGCCTTCCAGCCATTCCTTCGCCTTGTTGGCGACCTGCGACTGAAGTCGGTCGTTGCCGGTCCATTCGCGCAGAAAGGCGACGCATTTGGGATCCGACAGCTTGAAAAAGTAGTGCTCCGAGGTCTTGAGCTCGGGGGCGGCGCCGGATAGCGTCGAATAGGGGTTCTTCAGATCGGTCGGCGAATAGACGGAACTGCAGACCTCGCAGGCATCGCCGTACTGGTCCTTGGCGCCGCACTTGGGGCATTCGCCCTTGATGTAGCGGTCGGCGAGGAACATGCCCTTTACCGGGTCGTAGAACTGCTCCACCGGCTTGGTGTAGGTGAGGCCCGCGGCCCTGAGCTTGCGGTAGATGTCCTGCGACAACTCGGTGTTCTCGGGCGAGTCGGTCGAGTGCCAGTTGTCGAAGCCGATGTGAAAACCGTCCAGGTATTGCTTGCGCTCGGCGCCGATGCGCCGGACCAGTTGCTGCGGCGTCACGCCTTCGGCCTCGGCCTTGAGCATGATGGGCGCGCCGTGCGCGTCATCCGCGCACACGAAATGCACTTCGTTGCCCTGCATGCGCTGGAACCGCACCCAGACGTCGGCCTGGATGTACTCCATGATATGGCCGATGTGAAACGAGCCGTTGGCGTACGGCAGGGCGGTGGTGACGAAGAGTTTGCGCTTCATACCTGTATTTACAACGAAAACGTCTGCGACGAAAACAGGGGCGCCCGCCTTTGCAGAGGCGGTGGCGGGTGCAGCCCGGAAGCCGTCAATTGTATCGCGCAGCCCCTCGAATATCCATTAAAATGAAGAACTTTACCGCGCCGATCGCCCGGCGCGCCCCTCGCTTCAAGGAGCCTTTGCATGTCAGTTTCAGAGTTGCAAGTCCAGACCGCCCTCAAGGAAATCATCGATCCCAATACCGAGAAGGATTTCATCGCCACCAAGTCGGCGCGGAACATCAAGGTGAGCGGCGCCGACGTGTCGCTGGATATCGAACTCGGCTACCCGGCCAAGACCCAGATCGAACTGATCCGCAAGATGGTGCAGGCGAAACTCGGGTCGATCGCCGGAATCGGCAAGGTCACGGTCAACGTCGCGAGCAGGATCGTCTCGCACAGCGTGCAGCGCGGGGTGAAACTGATCCCGGAAGTGAAGAACATCATCGCCGTGGCTTCCGGCAAGGGCGGGGTCGGCAAGTCGACCACGGCGGTGAATCTGGCGCTCGCGCTTGCCGCCGAAGGCGCCACGGTCGGCATTCTCGATGCCGACATCTACGGTCCGTCGCAGCCGATGATGCTGGGAATCACCGGCCGGCCCGAATCGCTTGACGGCAAGTCGCTGGAACCGATGATGGGGCACGGTATTCAGGCCATCTCCATCGGATTCATGATTGAGGCCGACACGCCGATGGTGTGGCGCGGACCGATGGTGACCCAGGCGCTGGAGCAATTGCTCAGGGACACGCACTGGCAGGGCATCGATTACCTGGTGGTGGATCTGCCCCCGGGCACGGGTGACATCCAGCTGACGCTGGCGCAGAAAGTGCCGGTCACCGGCGCCGTGATCGTCACCACGCCGCAGGACATAGCCCTGATCGACGCACGCAAGGGTTTGAAGATGTTCGAGAAGGTCGGCATCCCCATACTCGGCATCGTGGAGAACATGAGCATTCACATCTGTTCCAAGTGCGGCCACGAGGAGCACATCTTCGGCGCCGGCGGCGCGGAAAAGATGTGCAAGGATTACAGCACCGAATTCCTCGGCGCGCTGCCGCTGGACATCAGCATCCGCGAGCAGACGGATTCGGGCAAGCCCAGCGTGGTGGCCGATCCGGACGGCCGGATCGCCGAGATCTACAGAAAGATCGCGCGCCGCGTCGCGGTGAAAATCTCGGAACAGGCGAAGGACATGACGTCAAAGTTTCCTAACATCGTTATCCAGAATACTTGATTCGGACTAACTAAGAACGAACAAAGTGTCTCCGGCCATGGAAAAGCACTTTCGCACGAACAAGGGGGGATGCATCCCCCCTTGTTAATCCCCCCGCAGATGCATTCTCGCTAGATATCGAGATCTTTGCGGTGCCACTTACTACCTACCGACTGACAATGAAATCATGACGATTAAATCCGACAAGTGGATTCGCCGCATGGCGGCGGAACACAAGATGATCGACCCGTTCGAGCCCGGGCAGGTGCGCACGGTGAACGGGCAGAAGATCGTGTCCTACGGCACGTCG
>JAPLRD010000434.1 GCA_026399375.1 Pseudomonadota bacterium | reverse complement strand
TCGCGGCCGAGCTCGACCAGCAGCCGCTCCGCCCGCTCGAGCTGCTGGGCCCCGACCTCGCCGGTCGCCAGCAGCGGCAGGCGCGGCAGGCCCGCTCGTTCGCGGCCAGGAGACCATCCTGTTGGTGGAAGACGAACCCGCCATCCTGAAGCTGACCACCCGGGTGCTCACAAGGCAGGGCTATGCAGTGCTGGCGGCAAACACCCCGGGCGAGGCCATCCGCTTGGCAAGAGAACATACAAGCGCAATCCATCTGCTTATGACCGACGTGGTCATGCCTGAGATGAACGGCCGGGACTTGGCCAGGAACCTGCAATCTCGCTATCCGGGCCTCAAGCTGCTATTCATGTCGGGATACACAGCCAACATCATCGTCCACCAAGGCGTGCTGGATCAAGGGGTGCAGTTCATCCAGAAGCCGTTCTCCATAGATGACCTGGCCGCCAAAGTCCGGGAAGTGCTGGATTCTGAATAGGAGCGCGGACCCGTTTGCGAGAGACGGCTATGTGTGCACTCCGGACCTCCGGGCTGTAGGGTTACCAGAGGCAGCCCGTGTCGATACCGCCATCCGCTAATTGAGGAAGCGCACTTTCGCCTGTAGATCAACGAGATGTAACTCCCGAGGTTCGCTGTCTGAAAGGTCCGTCTAGCACTTGACAGTCGACGCGCGCGAAGGAATGCAGCCAGCATGCCGTCGCCTCGTTTCGCCACAGCAGGCGAGCCAAATGTTGATCTGGATCACAAGCTAAGGCGTGTTTGCGGTGCGAAGTTCTGCGGCGCAGTGACTGTCCGTAGACCGTTCCGCTGTTCGATACAACATTCTGCTATTGGCTCGAGCGATAGTTTACTGCTGACTCAAAGGGGCGTATTCGAATGGAAGAATTGATAGAACGCTTTCGCGAGTCGCTGGAATCGTTGGATCGAATCCAGGCGCATGCTCTTTTTAAGCAAGCGCAACTGGGTTTGACCCCCATCGAGGCGGTCGAACAACTGGTCGTCCCGGCGCTAAACCAAATCGGCGCCGCATGGCAGGCCGGCAGCGTGGCGTTGTCGCAGGTGTATATGAGCGGGCGCTTTTGCGAGGAACTCGTGGAGCAGGCCCTGCCCTTTAGCGACCCCGACCGCAAGAACCAGCCACGCTCAGCTATTGTTGTTCTCAGCGATTACCACTTGCTGGGCAAGAGAATCGTCTATTCGGTCATGCGCGCCAGCGGTTTCGAGTTATTCGACTACGGCCGCATGGAGGTAGACGAGCTGGTGGAACGTGTGCTAATCGATAATGTTCAGGTACTCCTGATTTCGGTCCTGATGCTTCCCTCGGCCCTCAAAGTGCGCGAGGTATCTGAACGGCTAAGAGCGCGCCGCGCCTCGATCAAGATTGGGGTGGGCGGCGCACCGTTTCTCTTGGATGACCAACTTTGGCAGGAAGTGGGCGCGGATGCCATGGGACATAGCGCTGCTGATGCCGCTGGCATCGTACAGCGCTGGATGGAGGAAATGCGGTGAATGCGGGCCCCATGAATTCCATGCAACGCACCCTGACTGCTCTCGGCCAGCAAGAACCCGACCGCGTGCCGCTTTTCCTATTGACGACCCTGCACGGCGCTAAGGAACTTGGACTATCGATTCAGGCGTACTTTTCTCGCGCCGAAAACGTAGTCGAAGGCCAGATGCGCCTGCTGAAGAAGTATCGCAGCGATTGTCTTTACCCGTTTTTCCATGCTTCGATAGAAACCGAGGCTTGGGGTGGAGAAACTATCTTTGCGCCGGACGGCCCCCCCAACGCCGGCCCCCCGATCATTGGCGCAGATGACATCGACAACCTGAAGCCCCCTCGGATAGCGGAAAC
>JAPLRD010000194.1 GCA_026399375.1 Pseudomonadota bacterium | reverse complement strand
TGGCCTCGACCCCCACTAAGACCCCCACTATGGATCCGGGGGCGTCACAAAGTGGGCTAGAACGGGCTGGTTTTGGCCCCGCCATCCTCGATTTGGCGCCAGAGTCAGGCGTGCCGCACGCGGCGCCAATACAAAAACCGCCTAAGTGGGCCTTAGCAGGATCGCTTTGGCCAGCGATATATTGGGGGTCACCCCAAAGAAAACCCCAATATGATGCAGCTGGAAATCGCCATGACATCGTGCCACGCGCGCAAGTCCGACCGCTGCACATAGACTCGGCGCCAAGGCTGAGCTCTTCAACCCCAGCCTTCCCCGAATTTAGATGGTGCGATGCAGTATTGAATCCTGGCTGTGTGGAACGCTTTCGCTGTGGGTCCCAGTTCGGCCAGGAAGAGTCACTGGTGAAGCGAATATTTCCGTGTTCTGAACGACGGCTTACGATAGAAGCTGCCGTACACCAGATGTTGCATATTGGCAGCAGATCGGTCCATACGCGCGCGATCACGCAATCTAGGCTGCCCGACATGCCCTGCATACCAGAGCTCGCGAACTTTACAGAGTGATGACCTTTCCAGCACGCTTCTGCGCACTGAGAATATCATCCATGCCGCCGACGATACCAGTGCGCACCTCGTCAGTGAGATTGTAGAACCTCAGGCAGGTCATACAAGTCAGCAAGGGTACCCCACGCGCTTCGAGGGTTTTGAGTTGTTCGAGCACCGTCGAACCTTGGACCACAAGCTTTACGCCCTCCGCGTAGAAGCATATGGCTAACGGCTTCAGGTCATTCTCGATCAACAGTTTGAGGTAGTTCAAAATCAGCGTTTTCTGAAGCTCTGGCGGCGCATCGCCCATTCCATCTCGCGTGATCAGAATTGCCGTGTCTTTCATCGCAATGTTCTCCAGGAGTCGCAGCCGGTGTGGCACACGGCATGATAGATGAACTTGCCGCTATTGCGATCGGAACACGAGAAAGTACTGGTCGGGCAGGAAGTCGTGCTCCGCTGCGAGCGCGTAGCCCTGCTGCGCCATATCGCGCTTTACTTGCTCCGCCGGGACGCGCATAGCCAGTGGCGAGCCGGTCACCGCCTCCGGGCGGTAGGCGATCATGGCGACCTGCCCTCCCGGTTTCAGATTCGTTCGCAGCCTCCGAAAGTAATCTTCCGGATTCTTCACCATGCTTTGCACATTGACGATCAGAGCGAGATCAACGGGCTCGGGCAAGGCCGGATCCGCACGCGTTGCCTGCACTGACACCATATTGGTCAGGCCCTCGGCGGAACCGCGCTCTCTGAGATACTGGACCATCTTCGGCTCCGAATCGGCGCCATAGACGCGCCCCTCCGGTACCGCTCGCGCCAGCCGTACCGTAAAGTAGCCCGTACCTGAACCAATATCGGCAACCACGGCATTCTTCGCCAAACGCAGCGCGGCAACCACCTGATCAGGCTTTTGCGTTTGGTCACGGGCTGGGTCTTCCAGCCGATTTGACCACGCGCCGATATCCTGAAAGGGCGGCCGCTGCTGGGTATCAAATCCGACCCCTTGCGCAACGCCTATGCTGGAATAGGCGATCGACACAAAACACAAGATAACAAATCGTACAATGCGCACTTTCATAATTGCTCCTCCCGGCGCGCGATACCATATGGCCTTCGCCAGAACATAAGGTTCCTCACTGCCAGCGCCCCGGCAGTTTCACCAAACCGCGCGCGCGGCGTTGCTTTTCTTCGTGGCGAACCGTCGCGACGTAGTCGCCGACGCCGATGCCATCGAACGCCGCGACGTCTATCCTGAGTTCGCGTGCGGGCGATGCCAGCTCTGCAGTACGCACATCGCCTGCTGCCAGCGTCACCTGCTTGCCCGAGATGCGCATGACCTGGCCCACCGCCTCGTGCACCGTCGGTTTGTCCAGTGAGTCCACGGAAATCAGCAGGAAGCGCATCGGAACCGAACCGGTATTGCGAAAAAACCACATTTCCTCGCCCGGACTGAAGAAGCAGAGCTTGGGTGCAGGCGCGCAACTCGCCAGGACCTTGCCCCCCAAGCCGTATGCGGTCAATGTCCCTTCCATGAGGTGGATCAACTTGGGGCCGCTGGTGTGCCACGGCGTGCGTGCACCCGGCGGATGGGTGCGTTCGCCCGCTGCGATGCGCACCCTGCCTTGCGGGAGATCTGCGGTTTCGATATCGAGCATGGTTTGCCTGCCCGTCGGTGTTTCTTCGTGTGCCCAGACGCTTGCTGCAATAGCAAGACCGGCGGCAACAGCGATATGTGCCTTGAAGTTCACAACACCTCCGCGTTCGATGAGAGAAAACCTTCTCGACCTAATCAGCCACTATCACGGGCGCAAAGACCGTCACTCAAGTCTTGCGACTGCCATCGGCCTTTGGCGGGTCAACCAGACAGCAAGCGCGTAGCTGCCGGCGACAACACCAACAACCGCCGTGCCAAAAAGTAGCTCTTTGCCTTCGCTCCACGCCTCGACCATGGGTGAGGACAGTTTCATCAGGCCGAACAAGGCAAGCAACAGGCTGAGACTCGCTACGACCAGCCCCATGACGCGGGAGGCGATGAGGGCGATCTGATCGGCCCGACGGATCAGGTGCGAGATCCACAGTCCGTTGATGCCGTCGGTAACGAGCATGCCGAGCATGAACAGGAGTCCCAGCATCAGCGCATGTTGCCAGCCGCCGAACTGAACGGCGGTCAGGGCGAACAGCGCCGCCTGGCTCATGGTGTCAAAGGACAGGGCAAACAGGGCGCCAACAAAAGCGATGAGGCCGGGGTTCGACGCGCGTCCCAGACGCCCGAGAAAGCGGCCCTTGAGGGAAATGAGGCCGACGACTTGCGTCGGATCCGCGCGCAGTACCGCATACAGATTCAGCAGCCCCAGCGCCGCAAGCACGCCTATGGAAAGCCAGGAACCGAAGATATTGACCCACTCCGGAGTGCGCCAATGCTGCGTCAGCGCGCTTACCGCAAGGGCGATCAAGATGACCACGGCACCGTGGCCGAGGGAAAACAGCATCCCGCAGTAGCGGGCGAGGCTGGGCTTGGCGCGTGAATTGAAGCGGGTCAAGCCATCAATCGTGGCGAGGTGGTCGGCATCGAAGCCGTGTTTCACCCCCAGCGTGAACACGAGCAGGCTGAGCGCATAGATGTCTTGCGGAAAAGATGCCATGGAGAACCGACGTTATGAACCGGTGGTACGTAGTATGACGAATATTTCTTTTATCTTACATGCAATTCAGCGCGCCGCATACCGGTTTCGACGCCTCCCCTGCCGCCGAAAGTCTCGGTCGCCAGCACAACATATGGTCAGGACTTGGGCTTCAAGTGCGTGTGCGGGTGGGCGTGACCCGCGCTTGCGCTCTGCTTGGCATGCGTGTGCGGATACGCATCAGGCTGGAGTGATACCAGGTTCATCTGACCGTGGCGCACCCCCGGTTCGGCGATCAATGAGTTTGCGAAACCCCTGACCGAAGTCGTGAGCCCGCGCAGGATGATGCTTTCGATGCAGTTGTCGTGATCGAGGTGAACGTGCATTGCGGAGACGATAAGATCGTGATTGTCGTGCTGCAAACCGGCCAGGCGCTCGGCCAGCGTGCGCTCGTGATGATTGTAGACAAAGCTCAGATTGGCGACGCAATACTTGGCTTCCTTGCGCTCGAATCGCAGCGCCTCCAGTCGGCTTCGCAGCAGATCGCGCACGGCCTCGGAGCGGTTTTGATAACCGCGATCCGCTATGAGCCGCTCGAATTCCTGCGCGAGTTCCTGATCGAGTGAAATCGTGAATCGTTCCATTTGCGCTCCTCAACCAGATAGCAGAAGCCGGCCGATCGCCAGCCGGTCAAAATTCTATCTCGTCCAAATCGTTCGCCAGGCTGACCGGCCCGGCGAAATCGCGCCGCACGTCAGCCGCAATCACATCAAGCAGCGCCGGCTCCATGCGTTTGAAGTGCGTCAGCACCAGATGCTTCACCCCGGCCTGCGCAGCAATTTTGCCTGCGGTGTCGGAACAGGCAAGCGTATATTTCCCGACGCCCTTGAGATGGTCGTTGCGCAATTCGGACGCCGCCATGTAGCAGCATTGCAGATGCAGGTCGGACCCGGTCGCGAGGCGCACCAGGGCGTCGGACATGACCGCATCGCCGCTGAAGGTGAAAGTCTTGCCGCCGCACTCCACGCGCCAGGCGAGGCAGATCCAGTTTTGCCGGAACAACGAAGTGAACGGGAGCCCGTGGCCGTGCTCCATTTCGGCGCAGCTCACCTTGATTGCGCCATCGTCGTAGACCGCGCCGGCACGCACTTCCGTCACCTCGGCCGAAATGAAGGGGCCAAAAACGGTTTCGCCGCCGGTGCGGAACTCAACGTCCCTGGCGTATACGCTGCCCATCAGCGCATCCACGATGGCTTTCGTACCCGGCGGGCCGTAAATGCGCAGCTTCTCCCGGCGGCCGGCGAGCCAGCTCGCAATCAGATAGTCGGCCAGCTCACCGATATGGTCGACGTGATGATGGGAGATAAACAAGGGGTTGATGCGGGGAAACGGCAGCCCTTTCTTCGCCAGCGAGGCGATGGCGCCGCGGCCGACGTCGAACATCAGCTTCGCTTCGCCGGCCTCGAGTACGTAACAGGAGGCGTTGCGCCGCGGGTCCGGCATCGGCCCGCCCGTGCCAAGGGTGTGCAGCTTCATCGCTATTGGTCCAGTCGTGCACCGGAGTCGAGGACGAGTTTCTTCCACTTGCGCTCTTCTTCGTTGATGAAGCGGCGGAAATCTTCCGCCGTCCTGCCGTCGGCTTCGCCACCGACGGCGGCATAGCGCTCGACCACCTCGGGCAACTTGAGCACGCGCGCTATCTCCGTCTGCAGCTTGGCCAGAATCTCGGGCGGCGTGCCCGCGGGCGCCACCAGGCCGGCCCAGCCGTGAAGATCGTAGTCCTTCAATCCGGCCTCAGCGACCGTGGGCAGATCGGGCAGCAGCACCGAGCGCTTCGCCGTGGTGACCGCGATCGCCCGCGTGCGGCCTGCCTTCGCCTGCGGCAAGGCGGAGGTGGCGGTATCGAACATCATCTGCACCTGGCCACTGATGAGGTCGGTCTGTGCCGGCGCGGACCCCTTGTAGGGAACATGAACGGCATCGATCCCGGCCATGCGCTTGAACAGTTCGCCCGCGAGATGCGGCGGACTGGCGCTGCCGAGCGATGCGAAGTTCAGCTTGCCCGGGTTCGCCTTGCCGTAGGCGATTAGTTCACCCACGCTTTTCACCGGCAGCGCGGGATTGACCACCAGCACCAGGGGGAAGGTGGCGAGCAGGGCGACCGGCGCGAAGTCCCGGGCGAGGTCGTAGGGCACTTTCGGAAACAAGCTGGGATTGACCACCAGCGCCGCAGGAAAATAGAGCAGCGTATAGCCGTCGGCCGGCGCCTTCACCAGTTGCTCGGCGGCGATATTGCTGCTCGCGCCGGGCTTGTTGTCGATGAGGACCGGCTGGCCCCAGCTTTCGGTCAACTTCTGCCCGACGAGCCGCACCAGCGTGTCGGCGCCGGCACCGGCGGGGAACCCGATGATCACCCGGATGGGTTTGGACGGATAGCTTTGGGCATTCGCGATCGATGCCGCAAAAAGCAGGCACAGTGTCAGCAGGGCCGCGGTCACGCGGGCCATTGGGTTAACCATTGCATCATCTCCTCTTGTCGTATCGGCGACGGCGCCGGTCCAATTCCGGCGCAGCCTTCGCGCTGGCATCGCCGTTCCTGCCAGATGCTACATTATCGCAATTGTGACGCTGATCGCGGCGAATATCCGGAGCAGAAGCATGAATCGCAGGCGCGCACTTGCCGCACTGGCCGCAGCGCCCCTCGCAGTCTGGGGCTGTAGCGACGGTCCTTCCTTTTATTCCATGGACGTCACCGGCGCCGAATTCGGCAAGGACTTCAGCTTGACCGATACCGAAGGGCGCGCTCGCACCCTGGCCGATTTCCGCGGCAAGCTGGTGATGATCTTTTTCGGCTTCGTTCACTGCCCGGTGGTGTGCCCGGTGGTGTTGATGCAGGCGGCTGAAGCGCGCCGGGCACTGGGCAAAGACGGCGAGAAGCTTCAGGTGATTTTCATTACCCTGGACCCGGAACGCGATACGCCCGAGGACATCCGCGGCTATGCAACAACCTTCGACGCCAGCTTCATCGGCCTCTATTCGGATCTGGCAGGCACGGCGAAAGTGGCAAAGGAGTTTCGCGTGTTCTACCAGAAAGTACCGGCAGGCGGTACCTATGCAATTGACCACACCGCATTCACTTACGTCTACGACACGCTAGGACGCCTGCGCCTGACGGTGAAGCACGACCAATCGTCGGAAAAGACCGTCGCAGATCTACGCCTGCTGCTGAGTCAGACATAGTCCTGCACCGCAGACTGCACGCCGCCGGGCACGAACCGGCCCCTGACCAAAATATTACGCCGCGACTTTCTTGCACTCCCTGGCGCAGGCCACGCAAGCCTCGGCGCAGTCCTTGCACTCCTTGTGCTCTTTCTCGTGCTTGCGGCATTCCTTTTCGCAATCCTCGCACGCCGCGAGCGCCAGCGCCGCCATCTTCGGCACGTACTTGGAATACTGCGCGGCCAGGCTCAACAAAGCCTGACAGGTCGCGAGCATTTGCGCCACGCCCTTGGCGCAGGCCGCCATCTCCTTGTCGCCCTTGCCGGTCAAGGCGGCAGTCTGCCCCATAATGACGATACAGTGCGCGGCGCAGATTTGGCCGATGTGGCTACAGTCCGAGGTGGCGGTGATGAGCGCTGCATACTTGGATGAGGCCGCATGATGGTGGTGCTCATGGGCCGCGTCCGACTTTGCGCCTTGTGCGAAGGCTGCGGTACTCGTTGCGGCAAGCGTCATCGCGACTCCCGATTGCAACATTTCTCTGCGGTCCATTTGCGTTCTCCAAAATCAAGAGTTGAGGACAATGAATGTACGGTTGGATGAGCCTAGCCCCATCGACATTGGCAGGCAAGCGCGAATGCAGAACTGTTTGATTTTCGTCAATAAATATCGTAACTGCGACAATTTGCCGCAGCCCAGCTCGTTTGATTTCTCGTACTATCAATCGAAATGAATTTGGTACAGTTAACTGCAACATGCTGAACCGCCGTTCCGACCGCGCCCTGATCCTGCTGCTCGCGCTGCTGGGCGCGTTTGCGCTTGCGTTTGCCGATGCCACGCTGCAGCGGGTCGCGCGCGCGCCGGCGCTGGCCGAGCGCCAATCCTTGGTGCGGCAGTTGGGTTTGACCGATCTCTGCCTGTTCACCGAGGCACGCTATACGCGGCACCCGTCCCAGGCCGATCTGCATTCGGCGTTCCAGGACCATCCGTTCGCGCTGGAACATTTTCCGACCGGCTCTATCCTGCCTCCGCCGGCCGCGTTGATGCGCTACCTCGACGCCTCGCATGATCGCCCGGAACGATCTCCCGCACCCGCGACGCCCGGACCCAGGGATAAACCGTGAGGGTCTGGGTCGAAAAGCAGCGTTACCTGATCGACTTCACGCTCGCGTCCCTCGCGCGACGCAAGGGGAAGAACTTCGGCCTGCTGCTGGTGTACGCCGTCTTGGTATTCATGCTCGCGTCGGTCACGCTGTCCTCCCACGCCCTGCGCCAGGATGCGGCGCGCCTGCTGGAGAGCTCCCCCGAACTGATACTGCAACGCATGGTGGCCGGCCGCCACGATCTCATTCCTGCCGGTTACCTGGAGAAAATTGGCCAGATCCGCGGCGTGCAGAAGGTCGAAGGCCGCCTCTGGGGCTACTACTACGATCCGGTGGTCAAGGCCAATTACACCTTTATGGCCCACAACGTCGCCGGGCTCGCGCGCGGCAGCATCGAGATCGGATCGGGCCTGGCGCGCATACGCGGCCTGGCCGCCGGAAACGTGATCGCATTGCGCTCCTATTCTGGCGATCCTTTTACGTTCAAGGTTGCGGCCGTGCTGCCGCGCAATTCCGAACTGGTCAGCGCCGACCTGGTGCTGCTGGGCGAGGACGATTTCCGCGCCTTCTTCACCATCCCTTCCGGCCATTACACCGACATCGCGCTTTCTGTGGCCAACCCGCAGGAGGTGCGCACGGTGGCGGCGAAACTGGCTCAGGCCCTGCCGGACTCGCGTCCCATCCTGCGCGAGGAGGTGCTGCGCACCTATGCCGCGATCTTCGACTGGCGCGAGGGCATGGTATTCGCGCTGCTGTCTGCCGCCATTCTGGCCTTCGGCATTCTCGCCTGGGACAAAGCCTCGGGACTGTCGGCGGAAGAACGGATCGAGATCGGCATCTTGAAGGGGATCGGTTGGGAGACGGGCGACGTGGTGGGCATGAAACTATGGGAAGGCCTGCTGCTGTCGCTCACGGCCTTCCTGCTGGGCTTCGTCGCGGCCTACGTGCATGTGTTCCGCTTTTCGGCGTCGCTGTTCGAGCCCGTCCTCAAAGGCTGGGCCGTGCTCTATCCGCGCTTCGAACTGACGCCGCACATCGACGGACTGCAGGTTGCGACGCTGTTCTTCTTCACCGTGTTCCCATACGCCGCCGCAGTGCTGGTGCCGATCTGGCGCGCCGCGACCACCGACCCCGATGCGGTGATGCGATGATCGAACTGCAGGGCGTGCGCAAGGCGTTCAACCAGGGCCGGCCGAACGAGTTCTGGGCCTTGCATGGCATCGACCTCGCCATCGAAGCCGGGCGCGTGACGGCCCTGCGCGGCCCCAGCGGGTCGGGCAAGACGACCTTGCTCACTATCATCGGCGGCCTCGCGCGGCCGACGCAGGGCCGGGTGCGCTTCAAGGAACAGGATATCTCCGGCCTGCCCGAGCGCTTTCTCACCGGCATCCGGCGGAAAAGTTTCGGTTTCGTGTTCCAGAAGTTCAATCTGATACGCGGCATGTCGGCGCTGGAGAACGTGATGCTGCCCGCCTATCCGAACGGCGAGCCGTACAAAGCGCTGCGCGAGCGCGCCGAGCGCATCCTCGACCAGATCAAGCTCGGCCACCGCCGCGACGCCCGCGTCGAATGGCTCTCCGGCGGCGAGCAGCAGCGCGTGGCCATTGCCCGCGCGCTCATCAACGACCCGGAGGTGGTGATAGCGGACGAGCCGACCGCCAATCTCGACAGCGCGCTGGCTATCGAATTCATGGGCATCCTGGAGAGCCTGATCTCCCAAGGGCGCACGGTGCTCCTGAGCAGCCATGATCCGCTGGTGGTGGATTCATCGCTGGTGCAGCGGGTGGTGGACATGCGCGACGGCAGGATCCTCTGATGCTGTTCCAGCCCGCGATCATCGCCCTGTTGCTCGCCTCCGCCGTTTGCGTCGCGGCGATGACGGCTGCGGCGCCCTTCGCGCTGGAGGTGATCCGCCGCTGGGACATCGCGAGCGGCAGCGAACGGCAGCTGATGCTGGAGCGCCGCACCTACCTGTTCTCGACGCTGCTCGCCTTCGTTCTCTGGACGCAGTTCGCAGCGCTGCTATTGTTCGTGTTCAATGCGGACAAAATGTCGGTGATGTTCGTCGGCGCCATGTGCGCGGTCGGCACGCTCAACGTGAATCCCTTTGGCTTCCCGGCGCTGATGGCGCAGATGCTCATCTTTTTTTTCGCCGCGGCATGGCTCGCCATCAACCACGTCGACAACCGGGCGCCGGATTACCCGTTGGTGCGCATCAAGTATGCGCTGCTGATCGCCCTGCTGCCGCTGCTGGCGCTCTCCTTCGCCCTGCAGTTGCAATATTTCCTCGGCCTCAAGGCGGACGTGATCACCTCCTGTTGCGGCAGCCTGTTTTCCGGCGAGGCAAAGACCATCGCCAGCGAGGCCTCCGGCATGGCGCCCGCGCCGGCGATGGTACTGTTCTACGGCACCCTCGCATTCGCCATCCTGGCGGCAGGCCGGCAGGCGGTGCGCAAGTGCGGCGGCACCCTGACCGCCGCGACCGGCGCGGCCGCGTTCGCCGCCGGCATCACCGGCGTACTCTCTTTCGTGTCACTGTATGTGTACGAGCATCCGCACCACCACTGCCCGTTCTGCATCCTCAAACCGGAATACGATTTCCAGGGCTATTGGCTCTACCTGCCGCTGTTCGCCGCTACGGCGGCATCGATCGGCGCGGGCGCGGTGCAGCCCTTCGCCCACGTCGCCAGCCTGCGCGAGGTCGTGCCCGCGGTGTCGGCGCGCCTCGCGGCGCTCGCTGCGGCGGGATTCGCGCTGTTCGCTGCCATTGCGACCTTCATGGTGCTGCGTTCCAACCTGATTCTGATCGAGCATTGAAATGAAACCCTTGATTGCCTTGTTCTCCCTCTTACTGCTTGCTGCCTGCAGCGGTGCCGACATCGCGGTGGTCAATATCGGCGACACGGCACCGAAATTCGACACCGAGCGTCTGGACGGCACTCCCGCACACTATCCTGCCGGGTGGGCCGGCAAACCAGTGGCGATCAATTTCTGGGTCGGAGGTTGCGGCGCCTGCGAGAGCGAAATGCCCGCCATCGAGCGGGTCTACCAGCGCCAAAAAGGCAAAGGACTTGAAGTGGTCGCGGTCAACGTAACCCAGCCGCGGGAGTCGGTCGCGGAGTTCATGAAGACAATTGCCGTAAGTTACCCGATCCTGCTCGACGAGAATGTTGCGATCGCCAAGCGCTACGGAGTGGTCGCGCTGCCGACCACCTTTTTTGTGGACGGCAAAGGGGTGGTGCGGGCCAAGCTCGTCGGGGCGATTGACGAGGCGGAATTTGAAAAACTTGCGCTGGAAGCGTTGAAATGAAGAATGCAGCCGCAGGCCTGCGACAAAATGCCGCAGGCCTGGCGGGCTGCCGGAAAATAGAATAGCGAACCTCTTCAAACTGGAAACTGCCATCATGCATCGTCGTGAATTGCTCAAAGTCTCTGCCCTTGCTGCAACACTTGGGTTCGCCGCTCCCACCCACGCCAATCACTCCGCCCAACATGCCCAGCACAAGACGGGAGATACCGACGGAACACCGGCGCAGTTCATCCCAAAAAGAGCGCCCGATCCCAAGGCCTTCGAGAACGACATCGAGAAGTATGCCAAATGCCCTTACTGCGGCATGGACCGCAAGCAGTTTCACCATTCGCGCATGCTGATCCAGTACAGCGACGACCTGGCCGACGGCGTGTGTTCGCTGCACTGCGCGGCGATCAGCCTGTCGCTCAACGTCGATCGCGAACCGAGAACGATCTGGGTGGGCGACAACGCCGTGCAGGGCGAAGTCAAACCCCTGGTGGAAGTGGACAAGGCGACCTTCCTCGTCGGCAGCTCGATTGCCGGCGTCATGACCAAGTGCAGCAAGGTGGCCTACGGCAATCCCGGAGCGGCCAAGTCCGCGCAGGCGGCCAACGGCGGCGAGCTGGTGAATTTCGACCAGGCGCTGCTCGCGGCCTACACCGACATGTCGAAGGACGTGACACAGATCCGCAAGATGCGCGGCGAGCGGCAGAAGCGCGGGGCGGGCCACAAGCATTGATGCGCTGCGCCCTGCGCCTGTGGCTTGCACTTCTGCTCGCGCTCTGCGCCGCGTCGGCGTCTGCACAGACGCTGCCGAAGCCGGGTCCGAAAGATCTGTGCCCGGTGTGCGGCATGCTGGTGTCGAAATATCCGAACTGGGCAGCGACCGTCGTGTGGAAGGACGGCCACGCGCACCATTTAGACGGCGCCAAGGATATGTTCAAGTTCCTGCTCGATCTGCCGGCCTACGCGCCCGGACACCAGCGCGAGCAAATCGCCGCGATCGGCGTGACCGATTTCTACAATCTGGCGAAGATCGACGCGCGCGAGGCGTGGTACGTGACCGGCTCCGACGTGCTGGGGCCCATGGGACACGAGCTGGTGCCGCTCGCCAGCGGCGCCGACGCCGAGGAGTTTCTGAAGGATCACAAAGGCAAGCGCATCCTGCGCTTCGAGGATGTGACTACCAAGGTCTTGGCACAACTGGACAGCGGCAAGTTCTAAAGCACGGGCGGGCGATGCACCGCTATTCGCTGCGCACAAAGCGCACCGACCCGTCGGGCATGGCCACCCAGGGGCTGGGGGTCGGGTCTATCGTCTGGTATTCGGGCGGTATTACGGCGCGTGGCACAGAACTTTCCACCGATCGTGATCGCTCGGGGACCTTCCTCTGAATCGGCACCAGTTTCATTTCATGCCTTTCATTGGGCGGAAACACACCGGATACGAATCCGCCGGCTGCACTGAGCCCAAGCAGCGCGAGGACAAACAGACAGACTGCATTGACAGCGATGACGAGCTTTATGAATACCGGCATGACGTCTCCTGCATTGAGATGAACAACGGGTGCCGGTCATTCTCGCGATGCGCAATGTGGTTCGCTTGCGGCATGTTGTCGCATCGGACAATTTGTCGCAGCGGCGGGTTCGCACGCGCGCCTGGCACTATTTCCTCGTTATGACCTGGGTAACGGGATAGCCGCTCATAGAGCCTATGGTCCCATAACCCGCCTTGGTCGTTCCCGTCATGCAGGTCGCGCCCATCATGCCGCCCGGGGCACAGTCTGCATAAGCCAGTTTATCCAGCTGCGCCTGCGTCAAGGACGCCGTCGGATCCGCGGTGTTGACGAATATCCTGACGTAGGCGTTGCCCGGGTTGCCTATGCCGGTCCCGTAACCGTAGTAGAGCCCGGATCCGGTACCCGGCGTCCATCCATCGGTACCGCCGTAAACCGGATTGTTTGACAGGGTGTTGGTGGTCTGCGACAAGAATGTGGTTACGAGCAGGCCACCCAGCACCGAATCGTACACCGACGACAGCTGATGGCTGAGCGACAGCCAGGTCATGTTGTCCTTCGGGTAGGCTTTGCGCTCGCCCGTCATGGACTCGCTCAGTGTTCCCTGAAGATTCAACACCGTGCCGGTGGTCGAATTGAAGGTGAATGAGCCGATGAAGATCGAATTGTTGGGCTGCGTGTCGGGTTCGAGAAATGTCGCCACGACGCTGTAGTTGTTCAAGACCTCCGCCGGAGCGGACACCGCACTACTGCCGACGGCATTGCCGGCACTCACCGCGAAGGTGTAACCCGAGCACGGAGCAACGCAGGGCAGCGTAATCGGTGACGCCGTGCCGGTCGCGGCGATGCCGCCCGGGTTGGACGATACGGTATAGCCGGCGATGGCGCTGCCGCCGCTGGAGGACGGACCGACGAAGCTGACCGTGACCATGTTCGGGGCAGTGCCCAATGTCGCCGCGACCCCGGTGGGCGTGCCGGGCGCGGTAACGGGCCCGACCCACGGGGCCACCACTAAGGTCTGCGTCACCTGCGGCGCGACCTGGTAGTTGACATCGCCCGCCTGGTCGGCAGTGACGACACAATTGCCCGCCGCGAGATCCGTGACCACGCCGGTGCCGCTGTTGACGCTGCACACGGCGGGCGTGTTACTGCCGTAGCTCACCTTCAGGCCCGAGCTGGCAACGGCCGCGACCGTTGTGCTTCCGAACAGAGTCAGTGCCGGCGCGGCACCGAAGCTGATGCTCTGAAGCGGGTCAAAACGGACCGTGATGCTTTGCGTCGCCTGCGGCGCCGGGGCGAATTCATCGTTGCCCGGCTGGTCCGCGGCAATGATGCAGATGCCTGCCGTCTTGCTGGTCGCCACACCGCTGGTGCCGACGACGGAGCAGACGGCGGGCGTAGCGCTGCTGTAACTCACCGCAAGGCCGGAGCTGGCAGCGGCCGAGACGGTTGCGCTGCCGTGCAGAGGCAGTATGGGTGCGGCAACAAAGGTAATGGTCTGCGGTTCCGCTTTGACGGAAGGACTGCCGCGACCGCCGCAGGCGGAGAGCGATATTGCCGCGAACACCGCCAGGCCCCAAACCATGACACATCGAAGGTCGAACGCAGGGAACCCGATCGCGAAAAGTCGAATCGGGCGATAGGTGATCTGCATGAGGACTCGCATACTGTGAATCAAAACCGTACGTTCAGCGCGGCGTTGATGGATCGACCCATGCCGGGAACAATCACGCCCCAGGGGATGCCGTTGCTGGTCATCGAGGCCCCCTGGCCGAGATAGGCACCGCCCAGCGGCAGCGAATGGTACCGGTTGAACACATTCTCGATGCCGAGATCGAGGCGAGCCTGCTTCCACTCGTAGCTGGCCCGCAGATTGAACAGGGTATAGGCACCCGTCCGCACCTCGTTCCTGACCTGCGACACCCGCGTCTTGGCGTCCACCGCTTGCAATTCGGCTGTGTTGGTCCAGTTCCCGAACTGTTGCACCAAAGCCAGCTTGATGTTGAGCGGCATGATGTTGTACAGATTGTCGCCCGTCGACCGGTTCTCGCCCCTGACGTAATTCATCCCGGCGGACCCGCTGAAGCTGCCGTATTCGCCGGTCTTCCCGATCAGCATCCTGCCGGACAGGTCCAGGCCGTAGAGGCGGGCCGCCCGATTCACGTATTGCAGATTCACGAAACCGTTCGTCGATGTCAGGTTCGCGCTGCCGCCGCATTGGCCGAAGTCGCAGCGGCGCGCATCGATGTAGTCCTGGACGTAAGTGCTGTAGGCGGTCCCTTTCAGATTCCATGGTTTGTCCCCGGCGGCATGCCAGTCGCCGGTGGCGCTGAGCGTGTGGGCAACTTCCGGCTTTAGGTCGACATTGCCGATGTAGCCATTTCCGTCGCCGGCGAAATTGTTCATCAACGCCGCCATCGGCTGCGTCGACCATGGGTAGCGCTGGTAGGGGTTGGGCGAATGGGATTTTCGCGCATAGCCCGCCTCGAAGGTCTTGGTTTCGTCCGGCGTATGGCGTGCCAGAGCGGTCATATCCCAGTTGTGGTCGGTACGGCGGCGGCCGAGCGCGTTGAAAGCCGCCGCGTCGCTTGCCCATTGCGGTTCGGCGTTGTAGCCCTGCACCGGTCCCGCGTTCGCCTTGACGCTATCGCTGCGAACGCCGAATTGGCTTAGCCACTGCGGATTCCAGTACGCCTCCCATTCGCCGTAGACACCCAGGCGATCGCGCGTGCCGAGGTCGACGTTCCAGAACGTGTTCGGTCCCATGGTCCCGCCAGCCGGCCGCCACCAGTCGTTCAGGGTGTACTGCTGATACTCCGCCCCGGTGCGCAGGATGTCCCGATCCGAAAGCACGATGTTCGCCTGCACTGTCGCGCCGGCCGTCCTTGCCTTGGTGTTCATCGGCATGCCGAGCGCACCGAACGGGAACCGGTCGCGCCCCATGTTCATGGCATGGTTCGTGTCCTGGCCGTACAGGCTTGCCTCCAAGCTGCCCCACTGATGCTGGCCGGTGTAGCGAAGGTTCAGCTGCGTGCTGTCATTGGCGGTCATGTCCATGCGCTGGTTCGGGAATCCCTCGAACACGAGATGCTGCACCCCCACGTTCAGCTGCAGCAGATGGTTGTCGCGTTTCAGCGCAAAGCCGAGGTTCTGATTCTGCGATTCGTAGGCGGTGGAGCCGACGACGTTTGCCGCGAGCCACTCGCCGCCCGGTTTGCCCGGACCGGCAGGCTTGAAGTCCTTCCCGGCGGTGTAGTTGCCCGACTGCACGCTCGATCCGCTGTAGGAGATTGCAGCATGACAAGCGGTCGTCGATGGGGTGTGTTCTAGGGGAGCAGCACTTTTTCGATGCAGCCGCCGCGAGCTAAGTTTCGGATATGGTACCGCGACGAATGCAAATTCGATTCGGCACATAACATTGCATTCAGTTTCCGTTATGCGTATGGCAATGACATGACAACGAAAGACTCTTGGAGCGCTTAGCATGGCTACGCTAGGAAGACTTGAACGTGTTGAGCTGCGCACTGTCTGGGAGCCTACGCAATTCCGGCGTAGTCTGAGGCAATGGTCGGAATGCGCGCGTGTCTGCTGCCGATAAACCCAGCTCCTCGACGCGCTTGGCGGCAGCATCGCCTCCGGGTCGGTGTGCCTATCGACGTAATCGATCTCGCTGCCGGAAAGCTGTCGTCCGGATTGGAGGCGCCGGATTCTCGCTTGGCTCCCGCAAATTCTCGTCCCCTTGTACGGTCGAGCTTCAAATCCTTAGACGATAATCGGGAAATCCTCCACAATGATCCCGTGGCCACACAATTACGAGTAGCCTGGAGAAAATGATGTCGGATGAAGACCTGAAAGCGGAACTGGAGCGTCTCCGGAACGAAAACGCCGCCTTGAAGAAAGGCGCTGCGACTGGCGTCACCATGAAGGTTAGCGAGAAAGGGGGGCTGTCCGTCTACGGAATGGGACGCTTCCCTATCACTCTGTACAAGGAGCAGTGGCTGAAGTTGCTGGACATGTCCGATGACATACGGGCATTCATCAAGGCGAACGACGGCCAGTTGAAAACAAAGGGGTGATGTCCGCTTGTACGCGAACGCACAGGGTCGGAACCGCTCCTAATTGGATCAATTGTCAATGGCAACTCTGCCGCAATCAGAACAGTGCGCACGCGCAATTCTGGCGATTTTTGTCGCCCACTATGGTTTGCGCCCGGGCGATGTTCTGCGCCGAAATAGTTTTGCGACTCTTTGGCCTCAACGAGGCTACCGTCCGAAGGACTTCAAAATGGGGCTGCAATTTGCCATCGAGAGCGGTTGGCTTGAGTTAGTCCCCAGCGGCAGTTCATATCGCTTGACCAAAAGCGGGTTCACCGATGGCTGATCGGCGCAGGCAGCGAGGAATAGGTACAGTTTGCGGAACGACTCGCCTTGTATTGAGAGGAGTAGGCTAAATGAATCGACCTGTTGTAACTCTGCTGTTCGCGCTAATGACTTTAGCGGGATCGCCGCCAGCTAGAGCACAAGAGTTTCCGTCGCGCCCGATCACGATCATCGTGCCCTACGCGCCGGGTGGTTCGACCGACGTGCTCGGGCGCACACTGGCCGAAGCGATGAGCAAGGAGCTCAAGACGCCCGTGATCCTGGAGAACGTCGGTGGCGCCGGCGGCACCATCGGCACATCGCGCGCAGCGAAGTCAACCGCCAACGGGTACACGCTGCTTTTTCACAATATGGGACACGCCGCGGCACCGTGGCTGTATCGGTCGCTCAACTACGATCCGCTGAACGATTTCGAGCCCATCGGACTGGTTGCAGACGTGCCGATGATTCTGGTTGCCAAGAAAAACCTGCCGGCCAGGAATCTGGAGGAGCTTGTTGCCCATGTACGGTCGCAGAAGGACAAGGTGGCCTTTGCCCACGCTGGCAACGGATCGACCACGCATTTGTGCTCGGTGCTACTGATGAGCACCATACAGGTCGAAATGACCCTCGTGCCGTATCGCGGAACCGGCCCGGCACTGCAGGATCTCATCAGCGGCCAGGTGGACCTCTTGTGCGACCAGCCCGTGGCGACGACGGGGCATCTCAAGAGCGGGCTGATCAAGGCGTACGCGATTGCAAACAAGACACGCATTCCGTCATTGCCCGACGTGCCCACGTTCCGCGAAGCAGGGCTGCAGGGGTTCGAGATTGAAGTGTGGCATGGTCTATATGCTCCGAAAGGAACGCCCTCCGAAGTGATCGAAAAGCTGACGAAGGCATTGCAAAGCGCGCTTCGGGACCCGGCCTTGGTTCAGCGATTTGCCAGTCTTGGCACGGCGCCAGTCGATGCGAGCCGCATTAATCCGCAGTCATTGCGTACCCACCTGAAATCGGAAATAGATCGCTGGGGACCGATTCTCAAAAAGGCCGGCGTGACTGCGGAATGAACTTCCGGGACGATTGATGCTTTGTGTCTGGTTCCTCATCTCCGGCCGCATCACGTTCAAGCCGTGCGGGGAACATCGCCAGCCGCCAGGTGAACTGGTCATTTGGCATGCCCGGATTCATCATGTACCCGCCGCTTGTTTTTCCGAGCATCCGCGACGGCGGCGATGAAAGCGCTGAAGACCGCTATTTGGCCGCCGCAATCGCGCGGCGGGCCATGACCGTCACCAAGTGCGCGCGATATTCGGCACTCGCATGCATATCGCTGTTGAGCCCGGCGGCGGGGATGCTGATGCCTGAGATCGCCTCGGGCGACCACTTTGCGCCCAGCGCTGTTTCCATCGCGGCGACGCGGAACACCGCGGACGCGGCACCCGTCACCGCCACGCGAATGCCACTGGCGGTCTCCGCAGCGAACACACCGACTATGGCGTAGCGCGACGCCGGATTCGGGTGCTTGATATAGGCGGCGCGTTTTGGCACGGGGAAGGTCACCGAAACTATGATCTCGCCTTTCTGCAAGGCGGTTTCGAACATCCCCTTGAAGAAGTCGTCCGCGGCGATGTCGCGCCGATTAGTGCTCACCACCGCGCCCAGGCCCAATACCGCCGCGGGATAATCGGCCACTGGATCGTTATGCGCCAGGGACCCGCCCAGCGTGCCCATGTTGCGCACCATGCGGTCGCCTATACCGCCGGCAAGGCCGGCCAGCGCTGGAATTCTGCCCAATATCTCCTTCGAACGCGCTACGTCGGCATGGCGCGTCATCGCGCCGATGGTCACGGCGCTACGTTCGACCCTGATGTACGCAAGTTCCCTTATGCCGCCCAAGTCCACGAGTTGCCCTGGCGCCGACAAGCGCAGCTTCATTGCTGCGATCAAGCTCTGGCCGCCGGCGAGGAGTGTCGCCTCGTCGGCCCCGGACATGGCGGAAGCTGCTTCAGCTACGCTTGCCGGTTTCTGATACCTGAATGCATGCATCCCGCGCTCCTCGACAGCATCTGCAGCAGTTTGCTGCCTACATATTTGCCGCAGCCGCCTTTATCGCCTTGACGATATTGTGATATCCGGTACAACGGCATAGATTGCCGTCGAGTTCGGCGCGTATGGTTTCCTCGGAAGGGTCCGGGTGAATCTTCACCAAATCGATAGCGCTCATCAACATTCCGGGAGTACAAAAACCGCATTGCAGACCGTGATGGGCATGAAACGCCTCTTGCATCGGATGCAAGGCGCCGTCGGCCTTGGCGAGCCCCTCGACAGTAAGAATTTCCGCGCCTTCGGCTTGCAGCGCCAGGACGTTGCAGCTCTTCACGGCACGACCGTCCAGATGCACGGTGCACGCACCGCATTGGCCCGTGTCGCAGCCGATATGTGTGCCGGTGAGTTCCGCGATCTCACGCAGGAATGCGACAAGCAGCGTGCGCTCCTCGACGTCGGCGCTGATCTGCCGACCGTTGACGCTCATTGAGATTTTCATGTCATGCAAGCGCTGCAAGGACGTCGTCAAGGGCGGCAACCGTGGCAATCGCCGGCAGGATGCGCGTCATTGCAAATTCGTGGTTCTGCTCGTCGTTGCTGGCACAGCAGTCGCTTACGACGATCACGCGATAGCCCATGTCGGCGGCATGCCGGGCCGTTGCCTCCACCACGAAATTCGTCCACAGGCCGGCCACGAGCACGGTGTTGACATCGAAATTGATCAGCGCCTGGCCCAGATTCGTGGTCAGGAAAGGATCGACGCAGGTCTTATTGATCACGAGTTCGTCCCCGCGCGGTGCCGCAAGGGGATGGATCTCGGCACCCGGCGAGCCGACGATCAAGGTTTTGCTCTCGCGCAGCTTCATCCACAGCGAGCTCGCGCGTGGCATGTCGAGGTAGTCCCGGCGCACGGATGCGGTGATATGGATCACGCGCATAGACCGTCGCCTGACGGATTCCAGCAGCCGTGCCGTGTGTTCGAGGATGCGCTTTTGCTCGATTCCAGGCGTGGCAACGATGTTGTCATGCTGCAGGTCCAGACACAAAAGCGCAGTGCGCGCGGGGTCGATAGTCAGGCCCATATGATCACCTCGAGTGTATGCGTAAAGATATGTCGGTTTGACAAGCGGCAGAACACGATTTCGCCTCAGTATGCGAGCCAGATGGACAGGGCCGGAAATGCCGTGAGCAGGCCGAGCACCGCGAGCATCACGGCAACGTAGGGAAGCGCTCCGGCAAAAATAGTCTCCAATCGGATGCTGGCGTCTCCAAGCGCGCTCTTTACGGCGAACACCGACAGGCCGAATGGCGGCGTGAGCAATCCGGTTTCGACGGCCACGACCGAGATCACGCCGAACTGCACCAGGTCCATGCCGAAGGACTTGGCGATCGGCACTGCGATCGGAGTGACAATCAGCAGGATCGACACCGAATCGAGGATCATCCCCATCAACACGACGCAGAGCACATAGACGGCGAGAAAACCGTAGCGCCCGACACCGAATTCCTCGATCAAAGAGCCTATGGCCGCGGGAATTCCGGCCATGGTCAACATGCGCGAATACATGCTCGCCGCCATCAGCAAGAACAGGATGCCCACCGAAACATAGCCCGTCTCGACCAACACTGACCAAAGGGTCGGTAGGTTCAGGCGCCGGCGCGCACCGGCGATCAGGAACGCCCCCAGCGCACCCATCGCACCGCATTCGGTGGCGGTGAACACACCGCCGTAGAGTCCTCCCAGAACCGTGACAATCAGCAGTACGATAGGCACCATTTTGGCCAGCATGCCGGCTGTCGTTTCCGCCTTCTCGTTCACCGCAACGGCGCCTGGCGAACTGAACACATAGGCAGGCTTGAATCGAGCGAGCAGGACGATGAGCAGGACGAATGCGCCCGCCATGATCAGACCTGGTATCACCCCGGCGAGGAACATGCGGCCGATCGAGACTTCCGCGAGCACGCCGTAGACGATCATCAGTATGCTCGGGGGAATGAGCATGCCGAGGATGGAACTGCCCGCGACCACGCCCACCGCGAATCGCGGCGTGTAGCCGAAATGCAGCATCGGCGGCACCGCCACCTGCGCGAACACGCTCGCCGAAGCCACCGAGATTCCCGTCACCGCGGCGAACAAGGTATTGGCATCGACGGTCGCGATCCCGAGTCCGCCGCGCACCCGCCGCAGCAGCCACTGCGCCACGCCGAACGTATCCTGCCCCACGCCCGATACGCTGACCAGCATGCCCATCAATACGAACAGGGGAATCACCGAAAACAGGTTTTCCGCGATGCTGCTGAACGCACCGCTCCCCACCATGCTCACCGCGACCGCGAGGTTGCCCCGTACCATCCAGGTGCCGGTAAGGGAGAGAAATATGAGCGCAACCCCGATGGGCGTGCCGGCGACGATCAGCGCGACCAGCATCCCCACCAATATAAAACCGATAGCGACGTCCATCATTGCCGCTCCGCCCCTGGCGATGCAGTCTTACTTAATCGAATCGCATCTACCATCGTCTGCGCCGCAAGCGCAACCAACGTGAACCCTGATCCCACCGCGAGGATCAACCAGATCGGCCATTTTGGAAAGGTGAACACCTGCTCGGTGCCATAAGTGTCGTTCTTGCTCCACGCCTCGGTCAGCCCGTCTACCGACGACCAGAGTATGGCCGCGAATGCCGCCATGCCGATCAGCGCGGTCATCACCTCGATCGCCGCGGCGATACGCGGCGACGAGCGATGCAGCGATTCGATCAAGAAGTCCGCGCGTATCAGCCGCCGCGCTCGGGTCGTGCTCGGCAACTGCAGGAACACGATGGCGACGACCGAGAACCCTGAAATTTCCGTGACGCCGTTGATCGGGGCGTTGAACAGAAAGCGGCATGCAATATCGGCGCAGACCAGCAGCATGAGCGCGAAAATCCACGCCGTCCCCAGCGTGTTCAACGCCCCCGCCGCGAAGTCGAGCGCCGTGCCGGTAGTACGAGGTGGATTGCTCACAGTCTGACCGCCTACGCCTTGTCCCAGGCGCGCCCCGGCTTCTCGCCGGCCGCGCGCAGCGCATTCATCCAGGCGTTGAGCACCTCTCGCGCGGGCACCTTGGGATTGTTCTTGATCCATTCGCCTGCGACGTTCGGCATGGTGTCGATCCAGCGCTGGCGGTCTTCCGCCGGCAGGGTGCTCACCTTGAGGCCTACCTTGGCCATCTCGGCGACTGCGGCATCCGAGCGCGCCATGGTCTCCCGCCCAACGGCGGTCGCGTACATGCGCCCGGCTTCGCGTATGGCCGTCTGGACTTCCGGCGGCAGACCATTACGGGAACGAGACTGCTCCGTCGGTCACGCCGGACTGGATGTCGGTATAGAACTGCGGGATGGGGGAGTTCACCGCGACAGCGCCGGTGCCCTGCAGGAAGGTCGCCACCGCGCCCGGGGTAGAGAACTTCTTTCCCTTCAAATCCGCGAAAGTGCGGATCGGCTGCGCCGTCCACAGGTGGTAGGATTCCACGCCGCTGCCGCCCAGGTACACCATGTTGTTGCCGTCCCACGTCTGCATCATCGCAGGGATCTGCTGGTGCAGCGCATCCATGGTGGAGATCAGGAGCGGCAGGTTGTCGGTCGCGAACGGCGAGAAATAGGTGACGTTTTGCAGGGGCATGGAGGAGGGTTCGAACAACGAGCCGACCCAGCCGATGTCGGTGATGCCATCCTTCACCGCCTTCAGCGTTTCCTGGAACTTGTAGAGTGTTCCGCCGTAGGCCTCGCGCCACTGGACGCGGTACTTCGTCGGGGCAAGCCGCTTCTCGACCTCGGTCTGGAATACGCTTTTCATCATGCCGATGAAAATGTTGCCCAGCGGATGGCTGGAAGCGATGGTGATGCGGATGGACTGCTGCGCCCGCGCAACGCTGGGCGCCGCCAGCGCCACCGCCGCCGCGCCGATCTGCTTCAATATCTTCCTGCGTGTCATGTCGCTCATATTCTTCCCCTGATGGTTATTGCGCACGGCTTTGCCGCCCGCATGCCTATCCGGCACCGCCCCTGCCGGCTGAGGTTTTTGGTTCATGCATTACACGCCAGATCTTCTCCGGCCACAATGGCATGTCGATATGACTGACGCCGAACCCGCGCAAGGCGTCGACGACCGCCGAGACGACCGCGGGCGGCGCTCCGAGCGATCCGCCTTCCCCGGCGCCCTTGGCGCCGAGGATATTGGTCGTGGAAGGCGAGGTCTCGTCGCAGGCTGTGTCTATCGATGCCAGCGCGTCGGCGCGCGGCAGTGTGTAGTCAAGAAGCGAGCCAGCCACAAGTTGACCGCTCTCCGCGTCGATCAAGCCGTGCTCGTAGAGCGCCTGCCCGATTCCCTGCAGGACGGCGCCATGCATCTGCCCTTCGACGATTGCAGGATTGATGACGGTGCCGACGTCCTCGACGGAGGTATAGCGCACGATCTGCACTGTGCCGGTCTCGGCATCGATCTCCGCCTCGCATACATTGCATCCGTTGGGAAAGCAAAAGGGCGAAGTTGCGGTGGCCGCCGCCTCTATCGCTCCGTCGGAGGCCTCGCGCGCTAATTCGAAAATCCCAATCGAACCTCCGGAACGGCTCGAAAAGCGGCCTTGCCCATAACTGAGCTCGCCCGGCTCGCAGCCGAGCGCGCGCGCGGCCGTGTGCCCGGCGCATTCAATCCATTTTCGCGCCGCGGCGACGATTGCCGATCCGCCGATATAGAGCGAACGCGAACCGTAGGAGCCTACGCCTGAGGGAACTCGATCGCTGTCACCCTGGACGATCTCGATGAGCGTCACCGGCAATCCCAAAACACCTGCAGCAAGTTGGCCGTAGACGGTCTCGAGCCCCTGGCCCATGGCCTGCGTGCCCGACAGCACGACAACCCGGGCGCCATCGACGCGCACAGTTGCAGTTTCGGACGGTTCGATCCCGCTGGTGGTATCGATATGCATGCTCAGGCCGCGCCCGAGCAGCCGGCTGCGAGCCAGAGCAGCGAGGCGTCTGGCCTCGAAACCCGCCCAGTCAGATCGAAGGAGCGCTGCGTCGAGCACGCGCTCGAAATTGCCGCTGTCGTAGATCTGCCCAACGACGTTGGTGTATGGAATGGCGGAGGGGGGGATCAGGTTGCGCCGCCTCAGTTCGACCGGATCGATGCCGCATTCGATGGCGGCCACATCGATCAACCGTTCGAGCCGATAAATCGCTTCGGGGCGACCGGCGCCGCGATAAGGTCCGGTCGGCGGGGTGTTCGTCAGCACGGTGCGTATCTCGGCGTGGATTTCCGGAATGTGATACACGCCGTTTGCAATGCGATTGCCGGTGCGCGTTGCGATGGCCGCACTGAAGAACGAGATGTAAGCGCCCATGTCCGCCAGATCGCGAACACGCAGCGCAAGGAACCGCCCCGAGCGATCCAGGGCAAGATCGCAGTGGCTCACGTGATCGCGTCCGTGGGTATCGCTCAGGAATGCCTCGGTGCGCTCTGCGCGCCATTTGACCGGACGGTGGAGCACGCGCGCGGCGTGCAGCACCATCACATCTTCCGGATAGGGCGTCACCTTGGCGCCGAACCCCCCGCCGATGTCGCGCACCACCAGTCTGATCGAAGCCTCGGGAAGGCCGAAGATTTCGGCCAGCAGGCGCCTCGACATATGCACCGCCTGGTTCGCGGTGTGCAGGATCATGCGCTGCGTCGTTTCGTCCCACACGCCGATGGAAGCGCGCGGTTCCATCGGGTTGGGCACAATGCGATTGTTGACCACCCGCAGGGACACTACTCGATCGGCATTCAGGATTGCCGCGTCGGTTTTCGCGCGGTCGCCGTATTCGTACAGTCCCGCGACGTTGCTGGGCGCCTCGGGCCAGAGCTGCGGTGCGCCGGGCGCCACAGCCTGCTCCACCCCGACAACGCAAGGCAGCGACTCGTAATCGACCACCACCCTGTCGGCGGCATCGAGCGCAGCAGCGGCGGTCTCGGCGACTATGAATGCAAGAGGCTCGCCCACGTGGCGCACAGTGTCGGTTGCCAACGCGTAACGCGGAGGCGCGGACATCGGTCTTCCCCCCTCGCCATGGGTGATGGCATGAAAGCCGATCGGCCGCAGCCCGGCGCGCACAAAATCCTCGCCGCAAAAAACGGCCAGCACCCCGGGACTGCTGCGCGCCTCCCCGACATCCAGCGCAAGCACGCGTGCGTGAGCCATGGTGGACCGGAATACGACGCCGTGCGCCATGCCATCCAGTCGAAGGGCGTCTACGAAGCGCCCTTTCCCGGTGAGCAGGCGCGAATCCTCGACGCGCGGAACCGAAACGCCTATGGCGTCGATATCGAGGCGCGCGGGTTCTGGTGCAGAACTCATTGGAGAGATGTTCCGCCGGATGTCACACGATCAATGACCGTGACAACCTCACAGGAACCGGACCTGAATCCACTCGACGGTCTGGCATCATGTGTTTCGCTATGGGAGGTCAAATTGCCCTGAATGCGCGAATGTACTGAGTACGGCGATACATCTTCAAAAGGATGCGGGAACGAGAATGTCACAAAATCAGGACTGCGATGACAAGCGCACAGGCCAAGGTAATCTGTTCTTGCGCCGGTAGCGTGCGATAGAGTCTTGCCTGCCCATAGAGCGCGATGTCATTAAATGCCATTAGCAGGGTGGTGTCAACCGTGTGTGTCACCCTTTGTCGCGAGTTCATGATCTGTCCGGTTCTATAGCACGACATCTGTCCGGTTGTCATAGTGCCCCGAAGGGGGTGGGAAATGACGCCGACGCAAGTGCTGCAGGAGATACGGAAGATGAGATTCGAGGAAGCGTATGAGG
>JAPLRD010000335.1 GCA_026399375.1 Pseudomonadota bacterium | reverse complement strand
GGGCAAAGAATGGCGGGTGAAGGTCGCCGACAACGGCGCCGGGATGATGCCCGAACAGATCGGGCGGCTGTTCCAGGTGTTTCAGCGCCTGCACAGCCGCGCCACTTACGAAGGCAGCGGCATCGGCCTCGCCCTGTGCCGAAAGATCGCAGAGCATCACGGCGGTCGCATCTGGGCCGAATCCGAAGGCGAAGAACGCGGCAGCACGTTCTGGGTGCAACTTCCGATCGCGCCCGAGGCCGGCGCATCGGTAGAAGCTGCAGCGGCATCGGTTTGACGAAGACAATTTGCAACGGCAGATCATGGACAACAACATTTCCCTGAAATTCGCGCTGACAGTGGCGCTGCTCTGGACGGCTGTGGTCGGCGGCCTGCTGGCCTGGGACGAGCGCATCGAGCGCCGACACGCCGATGAACTGGCGAAGAAGGAAGCGCGCAGCAATTTCAACAAGGACCTGGCCTTTCGCATGTGGGCCACACGCCACGGCGGCGTATACGTTCCGGTCGACGCACGCACGCCGCCCAATCCCGGACTCGCGCACATTCCCGAGCGCGATATCGAGACCCCGTCAGGCAGGAAGCTCACGCTGATGAACCCCGCCTTCATCATGCGCCAGATGATGGACGAATTCGGCGACCTCTATGGCGTGAAAGGCAAAATCACCAGCTCCAAGCTGATCAATCCCGCCAACGCACCCGACGAATGGGAAGCCGCGGCGCTGCGCCGGTTCGAGCAGGGCGAGAGCGAAGTGTTCGAGTTTTCCGATATCGGCGGCAAGCCTTACCTGCGCCTGATGCAGCCCTTGAAGGTCAACGCCGGCTGCCTCAAATGCCACGCCTTCCAGGGCTACAGGGTCGGCGATGTGCGCGGCGGGGTGGGCGTGTCGGTGCCGATGAAACCCTACCTGGACGATTTGCAGTCCAGGACCGCGCCCCGACTGGCGACCCTGTGCATCATCTGGCTGGCGGGGCTGGCCGCCATCGCGGCCCTGATCACAGAGGTGCGGCGCAGGTTCGACGTGCAGGAAGCCGCGGCGGTCGAATTGCAGCGCCAGAGCCTGGTGATCAGCCGCACCAACGCCGATCTGCAGCGCTTCGCGGAAGTGACCGCGCACCACCTGCAGGAACCGGCGCGGCGCATGGCAACCTACGCCGAGCGCCTGACCGAGCAACTCGGCGGCCGGCTGGACAACGCCGAAGCCCGCCTGTCGCTCGAATTCATCGGCCAGCAGGCGCACCGCCAGCAGAACCTGCTGCGCGACGTGGAGCGCTATCTGGCGTCGGACCAGCCCCGGGGCAAAGTCGAACCGGCCGACGCGCGAAAAGCTGTCGACGCGATCCTGGCGCGATTGAAGGACCGCATCGGCGAGGCCGGCGCCGAGATCAGCGTCGGCGATCTGCCGCCGTGCCGCATCGACCTGCCGCGTCTGGACGACGCGTTCTCCGTCGCGCTGGAAAACGCCATCGTCCACGGCCGCGCAAAGCAATCACTGCGCATCGGCATCGATGGTGAGCGCATTGGCGGCAAGGTGCGCTACAGCGTGAGCGACAACGGCCCCGGAGTGGAAGAACAGTACCGGGAAAAAGTGTTCCGGGTATTCGAACGTCTGTCCTCGAGCACCGCGGGCACCGGCATCGGCCTCGCGATCCTGCGGCGGGTCGCGGAAAGCTGCGGCGGGCGCGCCTGGCTGGAAGAAACCCCGGGCGGCGGTTGCCGCGTCCGGTTTGAACTGCACGCGGACGACAGCCCTTGAGCTTCCCGCCAAAATCCTGCGGCGGCAACATGCGCGCCGGAAAGCTGCGCCTGCTGGCGCTTTTCGCATTTGTTGCGCTGACCTGCGCTTCGGTCTGCACCGGCGGGGAAAGCGGCAAGCATTTCAAGCTGCTCATCCTCGATTCGCAACAAGGCAATCCCTACGACGAAGTGCGCAGCGCGCTGGCCAGCACGCTCACGGGATATGGCTACATCGAAGGCAGGAATCTGCACACGACGCTGCGGGTCACGGGCAACGACGCGAAGAAAGGCGAACTCATCCTGCGCGAGGAACTCAGGAAGAACCGCTACGACGTCATTTTCGCCGGCGGCACTGCAGCCACGATTTCGGCGAAAAGCGTGCTCCTGGGCGACATGAGCCAGCGCGTCGTCTTCGCATCGCCCACCGATCCCGTCGGCATCGGCGTCATCAAGGATTTCTCCAGCAAGCCCTTCGCCAACTTTACCGGCGTGTCCTATCCGGTGCCGCCGAAGGCGCGCCTCAAATTCATCAAGCGGCTCTTGCCCGACGCAAGGACCTTCGGCCTGATCTATGCCGACATGCCCCAGTCAAAGAGCTACAACAAATGGATGGAGGACCTCATTAGCGGCGACCCGGAATTCAGGGGTCTGAAGATACTTTTCCGCCCGGTGCCGCTCATCACCGGGGAGAACGGCGACAAGTTGATGGCGGAGGCCGCCCTGCCCCATATCAGGGAGCTTGACCGCAAGGTGGACGCCTTCATCAAGCCCAACGACCAGTTGGGTACGCGCCGCCAGTTCGCCGAGCTCGTGTACGAGACGGCGACCAAACCGCTGATCGGCATCACCAGGAGCGACGTGATGGGACACTGGGGTTCCACCGCAGTCATCTATCCCTCCCACGCCAGCATAGGCGAGCAGGCCGCGCGCATGATCCGGCACCTGTTCGAGGGCGGAAACGTCGCCGACCTCACGCCGGAGTGGCCCAGAAAATACGGTTTTGCCGTCGACCTGCGCAAGGCGAGGCAGTTCAACATCACCGTTCCGGTGGAGCTGCTGCAGCTCGCCGGGGAAAATATCGTCAAATGAGGCCGGCGCCGATCGCCGTCGGGATGGAAACCGAATGAAACTCAACCGAAGGATTCTCCTGGTCACGTGCTGCGTCCTGTTCATCTCGCTGCTGGCCGGCTCTGTCGTCAACATCCTCGACTTTCGCAGGAACTATACCGAGGCGCTCATTACGGGCAGCCACGGCCTGGGACAAAGCCTCGGCAGCATCGTCAGCGAGATGCTCGATCTCGGCCTGCCACTGGACAGCCTGTCCGGAATGGAACGGAAAGTGAAGCAGCTGGTGGAGAACAACGCGCATATCGGCTATGCCCAAATCAGCGACATGGACGGAAGAATTCTTTACCACAGCAATCCGGAAATGGTGGGCAGAGTTCTTTCCGACGAAGTCATGAAACACGGCATTGCCGCGACCGCGCCACTGACCCAGAGCTACCTGCGCTTCGACGGTCAGGAATATTTCGACGTGACGCTGCCGATCTTCGATTCCGGCAGGAAACACATCGGAGCCATCCGCCTCGGCTTTCGCTCCGAGATCGTCAACGCCAAGGTGCGCGACGCCGTGAGCCACGTGGTCGTCAACGTCACGCTGTCTTTTCTGATCATTGCATTTCTGATCAACGCATTGCTCTCGCGCCTGGTCTCCAGACCGGTGATCGCCCTGTCCGATCGGGCGCGCTGGATCGCCGACGGACAGTTCGACCTGCCAGTCCCGGCGGTGGCGCGCAGCGACGAAATCGGCCTCTTGTCCGGCTCGCTCGACTCGATGGCGGCCACGATCAAAGCGCAGTTGGAAGCGTTGAAAAAATCGCGCGACGATCTCGAACAGTTGGTGGCTGCAAGGACCTCGGAGCTGGCGGTCGCCAACGGGGATCTCATGCAGAAGAACAAGGCGCTGGTGCAGACCATCGCCGAGCGCAAGCAGACCGAGGCTGAGCTTCTGCGCTCGAACGCCGAGCTGGAGCAGTTCAGCTACTCGATTTCGCACGACATGCGCCAGCCCCTGCGCATGATCTCGAGCTACCTGCAGCTGCTCGACATCGGCCTCGCCGACAAGCTCGACGAGGAAAAGCGCGAATACCTCAATTTCGCCGCCGACGGCGCCAAGCGCCTGGACCAGATG
>JAPLRD010000071.1:4265-8596 GCA_026399375.1 Pseudomonadota bacterium | reverse complement strand
GTCAAAAGCAGATTCCTCGCTCCGCTCGGAATGACAGTTCTGGGATTACCCTGGACTTTCTCTAGCTTACTCCATGCAAGGCAAGCAACTGCTTCATGCGCGCGCAGGCGAGCTCGGGATCGCGCAGCAGGCCCGCTCCGTCGGCCAGGCGAAACAGCTCGGCCAGATGCAGGATGGAACGCGCGCTCTGTTGGCCGCCGACCATGACGAAATGGTCCTGGTGGCCGTTCAACCAGCTCATGCAGACCACGCCGGTCTTGTAGTAGCGCGTGGGCGCGCCGAAGATATGGCGCGACAGCGGCACTGTTGGCGCGAGGATTTCATGGAAAGTCGCGCGATCGTTCTTCGCCAGCGCCGACAGCGCGGCCGAGGCGGCCGGCGCGATCGCATCGAAAATTCCGAGCAGCGCGTCCGAATAGCCTTCTGCATCGCCTTCGATCAGTTCGGCGTAGTTGAAATCGTCGCCGGTGTACATCTTTACTTCTCTTGGAAGCCGCCGGCGCATGGCGATTTCCTTGTCCTTGTCCAGCAGCGAGACTTTCACGCCGTCCACCTTGGCGGCGTTGCGGCCAATCACCTCCAGCGCGACGTCCATCGCCTTGTAGTGGTCCGCGTGCCCCCAGTACCCGGCCAGCGCCGGATCGAACATCTCGCCCAGCCAGTGGATGATCACGGGCTCCTTCACCTGGCCGAGGATGCGGTCGTACACCTTGTGGTAATCGTCGGGCGATTTCGCCACGCGCGCCAGCGCGCGGCTGGCCATGAGGATGATGCGCCCGCCCAGCGCTTCGATCGCGGCGACCTGCTCTTCGTAGGCACGGATCACGTCGTCCACGCTCTTCGCCGCGTCGGCCGCAAGATGGTCGGTGCCGGCGCCGCTCGCGAGGAACGCGCCTTTCGTGTCGCGGCTCGCGTCTATCGAACGGCGTATGAGTTCGAGCGAAGTGGGCCAGTCCAGGCCCATGCCTCGCTGCGCCGTATCCATCGCCTCCGCCACGCCCAGCCCCAGGTTCCACAACTCGCGCCGGTAGGCGATGGTCGCATCCCAGTCGATGGCGCAGCCCGATGAGGGGTCGACCGCGGCCAGCGGATCGGCCACGACGTGCGCGGCTGAATAGGCGACGCGGTTGAACGCGCCTGCGGCCTTGCGCGGAAAGTGGCGCGGCTCGGACAGCCTGAATTCCTCGATCCGCCCGCCGGCGGCCGGGAGCTTGATCTTCGGGCTCAGTTTGTTGGTGGATGACATGATTGAAACCAAGTGGTCATTTCATAATTTACTGTCATTCCGAAGCCGTCCCCCAAGGGGACTTCCTCCGGGGCGAAGGTCTGAGGAATCTGCTTCTTATTTGATTCAAAAGCAGATTCCTCGCTCCGCTCGGAATGACAATTTTTGAAATTTTCATACTGAAATGCGCCCTAAGCCTCAAGTACGGGCACGTCCACCCAGCGCCGCTCGGACCAACTCTTCAGCGCGCAATCCACGAGCTGCACGCCTTTCGCGCCTTCGAGCAGGTTCCATTTGAACGGCGTGCCGTCGTACAGGTGGCGGATGAACAGTTCCCACTCCACCTTGAACGCGTTGTCATAGGCGACGTTGTTGGGCACTTCCTGCCAGGTGTCGAAGAAGTGGATGCTCTGCGGAATATCGGGATTCCACACCGGTTTCGGCGTGTTCACGCGCGCCTGGCTGAAACAGCGCTGCAACCCGGCCACCGCGGAGCCGTGCGTGCCGTCGACCTGAAACGTCAGCAGGTCGTCGCGGCGCACGCGCACGGCCCAGGAACTGTTGACATGGGCGATCGCGCCGCCTTCGAGCTGGAACGTGGCGTAGGCGGCGTCGTCGGCCGTGGCCTGGTATTTCTGCCCGCTCTCGTCCCAGCGTTCCGGGATGTGCGTCGCGCCCATGCAGCTGACGCTCTTCACCTCGCCGAACAGGTTGTCGAGCACATAGCGCCAGTGGCAGAGCATGTCGAGGATGATGCCGCCGCCGTCTTCCTTGCGATAGTTCCAGCTCGGACGCTGCGCCGCCTGCCAGTCGCCCTCGAACACCCAGTAGCCGAACTCGCCGCGTATCGACAGGATCTTGCCGAAGAAACCCGAGTCGCGCAGCATCTTCAGCTTGAGCAGGCCCGGCAGCCACAGCTTGTCCTGCACCACGCCGTGCTTGATGCCGGCTTTTTTCGCCGCGCGGTAGAGTTCGACCGCCTCGGCGAGGCCCGTGGCCACCGGCTTTTCGCAGTAGATGTCTTTGCCCGCGGCGATCGCCGCCTTGAGTATGGTCGGGCGCAGTTGGGTCGAGGCGGCGTCGAAAAAAAGGCGGTCCTCCTTGTTCGCCAGCGCCGCGTTCATGTCGGTGGTCCAGCGCGCGATGCCGTGCGCGCGGGCCAATGCCTGCAGCTTGTCGGCGCTGCGGCCGACGAGGATCGGGTCGGGCATCACCCGCGTGCCGTCTGCCAGCGCCACCCCGCCCTGATCGCGGATAGCGCAGATGGAGCGGATCAGGTGCTGGTTCGTGCCCATGCGCCCTGTGACGCCGTTCATGATGATGCCAAGACGTGTTTCAGCCATACGTCACTCCATTCCAAGCAGTTTGTAAATGCGGCGGGTGTAATCGCCGAAATCCTTGTTGGTCTTCATGTCGAGCGTGCGCGGATGCGGCAGTTCGATGGCGATGTTGTCGGCCATGCGCGCCGGCCCCGCGGTGAGCACCACCACGCGCGTGCCGAGGAACACCGCCTCGGAAATACCGTGGGTGACGAAAATGATGGTCTTCTGGCTTTCCTTCCAGATGCGCAGCAGCTCCAGGTTCATTTTCTCGCGCGTCAGCGCGTCCAGCGCGCCGAAGGGCTCGTCCATCAGGATCAGCTTGGGATCGTGCACCAGCGCGCGCGCGATCGCGGCCCGCTGCTGCATCCCGCCCGACAGCTCGTACGGATATTTCTGCTCGAAGCCCTTGAGCCCCACCAGTTCGAGCAGTTGCATCGCCCGCTCGCGGCTCGGTTCCATGGGCAGACCGAGGATTTCCGCCGGCAGGAGCACGTTCTCCAGAATGCGCCGCCACTTGAGCAGCAGCGGTTGCTGGAACACCATGCCGACGTCGCGCGCCGGGTCGAACGCGTGCGTGCTCGATCCGATTTTCACTTCGCCGCCGTCGTGCCCGTGCAGTCCGGCGAGGATCTTCAGCAGCGTGGTCTTGCCGCAGCCCGAGGGCCCGACCAGCGCCACCAGTTCCCCCGCCATGACGTCGAAGCTCGCGTCCGAAATCGCCAGGTACTCGGCGTCGCGCCGCCGATAGAGCTTGCGCACGCCGGAAAGACGAATGAACGGCTCAGCCACTTCTCAAAACCTCCCGCAGGCGCGCACCGCCGCGACCGACCGACCCGCCGGTGCGACAGCATGTTTCGTTTATTAACCAGATGGTTACATTAGACACGATGCCGGGTGCCGGGTCAAGAAAAACGGCGCTGTGCAGGGCGTGGGGCCATGATTACTTCGACAGATAAACCAGGACCAGATCGGTCATGTGAGTCAGACGCTGCTGCAGCGCCTGCGGCCGCATGAGATCGCGACCGAAGATGGTCGACAGGGTATGGTTGTTGGACAGGTAGAAGTAACCCAGCGCGGCGATCGAAATATACAGCTGCACCGCGTCGACGCCTCGCCTGAAAACCCCGGAGCGCTGACCGCGCGCCAGCAGGTCTTCGAGCATGGCCACCAGCGGCGAATGCAGGGCCTGGATTTCCTTCGATCGCTTCAGGTGCCGCGCGCGGTGCAGGTTCTCGCTGTTCAGCAGCGTGATGAACTCCGGGTGCGCCAGGTAATACTCCCAGGTGAAACGCACCATGCGCCGCATGCCTTCGACCGGATCGAGGTCGGTGAGCTTCAGCGACTGCTCCGCCTTGCGGATGTGTTCGTAGGCAGACTCCAGCGCGGCGAGAAACAGGGCCTCCTTGTTGCCGAAGTAGTAATAGATCATGCGCTTGTTGGACCCGGCACGCGCGGTGATCTGGTCGACGCGCGCCCCGCCCAGCCCGCGCTGCGCGAACTCGATGCGCGCGGCCTCGAGGATGCGGGCGCGCGTGCGCTCGGGGTCGCGCCTTACTGGTGCTGGTGCCGGTGCCGGCGCCTTCCCGGTCCTGGCGCCGGCGGCCGCAGATTTTTTCGCTTGAGCCATCGTGCCTCGAACAGGGGGCAGGCCCCCTTGTATGTCCCTCATATCGGATGCGGCAAGTAGTGAAATTTTTATCCAACTGGTTAATAATTGCAATCTCGTTTTCTCGATCAGGAAAAAAGCATGGCCGCCCCGCGCATCAAGACCACCGTCGTCGGTT
>JAPLRD010000071.1:0-4156 GCA_026399375.1 Pseudomonadota bacterium | reverse complement strand
CCACCCCGGGACCAACGGCATGATCGAGTATTTCGTCCGCCCCTTGGCCGGCGTGCGGCGCGAGATCGGCTTCGAGGAGTTGATCGAATACCGCAAGGCGGGGGGCATGCAGTTCCGCACACGGCCACCCGGCGTGGTGGGCGGCCCGCTGGGTAGCGGCACGCTCGACCTGTCTTCGGCCTGCGCGCAGGCGAAGGCGCTGGCGACGAAACCGCTCAAGTTCACCGTCACCGGTCCGCACATGCTGGCCAAGACGCTGCTCAACAAGCATTACAAGGACACGGCGGAACTCGCGCACGCCATGGCCGACGTGCTCGCCGAACAGGTGCGGCACGTGGACGCCGACATCGTGCAAGTCGACGAGGCCAACCTGCCCGGGCATCCGGACGAATGAACTACGGCGGCCAGTCGATCCAGAAAGGCAGCTGGGCGAAGCTGATGGACTACCTCAACGCCCTGCACGCCGACCACATCGTGATGGAGTGCGCGCACCGGCCGGCCGATGAACTCGCCGTGTTCCGCGACCTGCGGCCGGAGATCGGCATGGGACTGGGCGTCGTCGACGTCAAACGCACCGAGGTCGAATCGCCGGAGGAGATCGCACGCGCGATCGAACGCGCGGAAAAGACGCTGGGCGCCGGACGGGTGAAATACGTGCACCCCGATTGCGGCTTCTGGAACCTCAAGCGCAACATGGCCGACGGCAAGATCCGCGCGCTGGTGCGGGGGCGCGACCTGTTCGAGGGGCGGAACCCGGGTTAGCGCGAATTGCTGGCGTAAGGGAACTCGCGCGCAGGTCGGGCGGTCAAAAGCGTTACCATATAGCGGCCCGCGCCGCCGCTGCAATCGCGCGCATCGATGCACTTCTCAGATAAGGTGGCAACATGAAACGCATTATTCTGTTCCTGGTGACCAACATCGCAGTGATGGTGGTGCTGTCCATCGTCCTCTCCGTGCTCGGACTGGACCGTTTCCTCACGGCAAACGGCATCAACTACCAGTTGCTGCTCGGCTTCTCGCTGGTGGTGGGCTTCGGCGGCTCCATTTTCTCGCTGCTGATTTCCAAACCGATGGCCAAGTGGTCCACCGGCGCGCGCGTCATCGTCGGTTCGGAAAACTCCACCGATTTCTGGCTGGTGCAGACGGTGCACGCGCTTGCCGACAAGGCCGGCATCGGCCATCCGGAGGTGGCCGTCTACGAGGGCGAGCCCAATGCCTTTGCCACCGGGGCTTTCAAGAACGACGCACTGGTCGCGGTATCCACCGGGTTGCTGCAGTCGATGAGCCGCGAGGAAGTCGAGGCGGTGCTCGGGCACGAGATCGGCCATGTCGCCAACGGCGACATGATCACCCTCACCCTGATTCAGGGCGTGGTGAATACCTTCGTCATATTCCTGTCCCGCGTCATCGGTTACTTCGTCGACAAGGTCGTGTTCAAGACCGAGCGCGGCGTGGGAATGGGCTACTACATCACCTCGTTCGTTTGCCAGATCCTGCTGGGCATCCTTGCCTCCCTGATCGTGGCCTGGTTTTCGCGCCGCCGCGAATTCCGCGCCGATGCCGCTTCGGCGCAACTGCTGGGTTCGCCCACGCCGATGGTCCACGCGCTGTCGCGGCTGGGCGGACTCGAGCCCGGCGCGCTGCCGCAGTCGATGGCGGCGAGCGGGATCACGGACAAGAGTGGATTCATGGCCTTGTTCTCCACGCATCCGCCTATCGAAGAACGCATCGCCGCCCTGAGCAGTCGCGCGCACTGACGCGGCGCGCCTTCGAAATACGAAACCGCCGCGATTCCCGTCAAGAGGCGCAGGGGCAGAAGACCGCCGGGCAGATTGCAGCTTCTGCAATCTCAAGCACAGCCGACGGCAAGCTCCGCGGATGCGCGAGGCGGCCCCGAGTATATAATCGCAGCCGTGTGCATCCCCGGCAGCGGATAGACGTTGGCACTGGAGCGGACATGTTCGGACACTGGATCGCGCATGCATTCTTGTTTGCCCTGGCGGGCGGATTCGCGTCGGCCGGCTATGCGGCGGGATACATCACCGCGCCCGTCGTTCGCGTAGAATCCGGGACACATACCGGCGCCATCCGTGCGCTCGCCACGGACGCGGACAACCGCTATCTGGTCACCGCCGGTGCCGACAAGACGATACGGCTCTGGTCGCAGCCGCAGGGCCAATTGCTCAAAACCCTGCGCCCGCCGATCGGCGACAAGAACGAAGGACGCATGGACGCCGTCGCAATATCGCCGGATGGCAGCCGCATTGCCGCGGGCGGCGATACCTGCAGGTCCTATGAAGAATTCTACTGCCTGTATATTTTCGACGCCGCGTCCGGCGCCATCGTAAAACGCGTGACCGGGTTCCCGCAGGGCATCACCGCGCTTGACTGGTCGGCCGACGGCGCGCTGCTGGCGGTGGGGCTGTGGAACACGGGCGGCGTGCGTGTGATCCGCACTAGCGACTGGGCGGAAACCGGCGCCGACCACAACTACGGCGAATGGGTGACCAGCCTGCACTTCGACGGCAAGGGGCACCTCGCGACCGCAAGCTGGGACGGCGAGGTGCGCCTCTACGCCCACGACGCCAAGGGTACCAATAGCCTGAAGCTCATGGCGAAGAAGGCGACCTCCGAGTTCGAGCTGCCCGGCCAGCCGAGCTGGGCCTACCGCTATTTCGGCAAACCGCGCGGGCTGCGGTTTTCCCCGGACGGAAGCAAGCTCGCAGTCGGGCAGACCGTAGGCGCGAATTGGGTCACGGTGATGGCGGCCGATACGCTGAAGACGCTCTATGTTCCTACCACCATCGGCCTGCAAGCCATAGGCATCCAGAATCTGGCATGGTCGGCCGATGGAGAATCGCTGTACGCCGGCACCGGAAGCGCCGTGCTGCGGCCGTTGGCCGTGCGCAAGTGGAGCAACGGCGGCCGCGGCGGATACGTCGATCTGCCCGCCAGCCAGAGCTATGTGTCAGGGCTCGTGGCGCTCAAGCAAGGCGGGGTCGTCTTTTCCGCGGGCGACACGGTGCTCGGCGGCTACGACGCCAAGGGGAGCAGGACGCTGTATCTCACCGCCCAGACCGCGAATTTCTACGGCGGGACCGAAGCGTTCAGGGTTTCGCAAAACGGCGCCTACGTGGAGTTCCCCTACGATCGCAACACGGTTCTGGGCTTCGATCTTCTCGAACGCAAGCTGGTTTCCGGGCAGGACAAAGGGCCGAAAACACAGGAACCCGTCGTCAACTCGGGCAAGCTCCTCTTCTATAACGGCTGGAAAGACACGCGCGGCGTGCTCGTCATCGGCGGCACGCCGCTGCCTTCGAGATCCCTGGAAACCTCGCGCAGCCTGTCGATAGCGCCGGACCAGAAAAGCGTTCTCGTCGGCACCACCGGATATCTGCGCCATTACGCTGTCGACGGAAAACTCCTCTGGCTGGTTCCGACGACCTTTGACGCCTTCGCGGTGAATTTCTCCGGCGACGGCCTGTTCGCCGTGGTGGCGATCGGCGACGGCACGCTGCGCTGGTATTCGCGCCAGAGCGGCCGCCACCTGCTCACGCTGTTCGTGGCGTCCGACAAGAAACGCTGGGTGCTCGTTTCGCCTTCGGGTTACTACGACAGCAGCGTGGGTGCGGAGGACCTGATCGGCTGGCACATCAACCGCGGCAGGGACGAGGCCGCCGACTTCTTTCCGGTGTCGCGGCTGCGTGCCACGTTCTACAAGCCGGACGTCCTCACCGGCATCATCAAGTCCGGCGACGACACCGAGGCATTCAAGCTCGCTGCTGCTGCGCTGGGTACCGCCGCTCCGCCTCTGACAAGCAAACCGACAACGATGCCGGTGCCGCCGGTCGCCACCGCTCCGCCGGCGGTCGTTGCGCCGCCCGCGCCCAAGCCGTTGGAGGCAACGCCTCCCCCGGTCGGGAAGTCTTCGCCGCCGGTTTCGGAACCGCCGAGCGCTGTCCCTCCGCCCGCGGCGACTGCGCCGCCCGCAACTGGGCCGCCGACGGGAGGCTCGCCTCCGATTACAACCAGGCCGCCGGTTGCCGCCCCGCCTGCCGCGGCAGCGGAACCACCCGGGCCCTCGGCCGGCCCGCTGCCCAAGGAAGACTATGCAACTGCATTCGCGGAGGAAGCGCCTGCCGCGCCGCAGCAGGTT
>JAPLRD010000013.1:11578-26470 GCA_026399375.1 Pseudomonadota bacterium | reverse complement strand
AGCAGACTATGCAAGATACTTTCATGATCGATTGCGATGTAACCGCCATTCGGCTTTCGTATGACATTGCCAAAATTGCGATCTTGTAAGTCAGTCCAGATATCGAATGATGCAATCACACGAGCGTCTTTGGAATACAGACATTGGCGCCGCCGATTAAAGAAATCCTTAGCACCAGGTAGTAATGGCGCGCTTCCCTGGACAGCTTCGCAGCACCACGCCGGCCAGTCAATTTCGTTAACATAGCCTGTCGGCAACGGATACGTTTTTACGTAATCAGCTATTGGAACCATAACAATTGCTGCGAACGCCGCACACGGGATGCCTGAGCTGGTCGCAAGAAGCCAGCCAATTGCTTCGCACAAGAGTGCGCATCGATCTTTTCGGAGAAGTTTGACGTAGCAATTGTGTAATTTACCAGTTTCGTCTGCGATTACGGCAAGATGGCTAGTGGGATTCATGCCGGAATGCTTTGGAATCGAACGAAGCTCCCGCCACGCCGACGAGTCAAGAATCGGTAGCCTCATTGCTCACCTTTGCTCAAATACAAAACAGTTAGAAAGATAACGGAGGGTGGTTTCACAATACGCTGCGGTTGAGACGCTTTCCGACGCTCCGGCCCCTTCTGTGTGGATGGATAACACGATCGCAGGGCTAAGCGCTTCAACTCAGAGTCAATGTTAATCAATCTGTTGAACCCGGATTCATGTGACGCTTTTTCGAGTTACCTGACCGACCGATAACTTTTTTTTCCACGATACCAGAGGCAATATCTGTGGCTTCCTCGGACACCTCGATCGCTGCAATCTCTTCACGCAGTAATTTGAGACCGAACGCCGCGAAAGCTCGATGCCGCCCCACATCTGTCCACCTCATCCTTGAGGCCTCGGCCGGCGTGAGCCAAACGACCCGCACACGTCGGTTCATCAGATTCGCAAACAGATCCTCTCGCGACGGATCACCCATGTCCCAAGCGTCGGCCACAATGACTGTCTTTTCTCGGTCTTCGGGGTGCGCGAAGAAGGGCTGACGAATGGTCATCCATCCGGCCAATCCTGCCTTTACGGCTGCATCAAATATGTCTGCTGCCTTGATGCTCCTTTGATATTCGCGGAGATCACCAAGTTTGTATTGCACTGGCTGATTCTGCCCCTTAGCACCAGGATCAAATATTTTGAGAATTGGCGGAGCGGCCACACGTTGCTTGTCCTTCGCTTCCTTAGAAGGCGCTCGCAACTCTTCAAGCTTCTTCTTCGAGATCCCGAGATACAAAGCAGCAAGCTCATCGTCGACAGTTGTATCGTCGTGCCACGACGATACCTGAGACCGCGCTTGGCCGAGCTTCAGCTTCTCTTCGAGGGATTTACTAGCGCGGCCACCAGTCTTGGGTCGTTTCGGCGGGGCTGGCTCGGTCGACCTGTCGTTGACCTCGTGCTCCGCTTGCCCTTCGCCTTCTGTTCGTGCCGCATCAGCTTTCTTGCCAGGAAGTTTCTGATTGTATTTCACCGTAGCGACCTCCAGCTAATCCAGTCTCGCGCTCACCAATCGGAGCATTTTACAAAATTGGCTAGAACGGGGGGGCGAATTTGAGAGTTATCGAGGCTTTCTACGGGGCGGTCGCTTTGCTGTCGCAGCAACGACAATATCCTCAGCATCCTGCATCCGCGCTGAGGATCTTGGCCTCAGCGCGTTGTAGACCGAAGGCGCCTTAGAAAGGATCAACTCTTCAACGCGCTCCATGCGTTCGGTCAAATCTTTCCATTCTGGACTGGTATATCGCCCCAGAGACTCGGCACCTGCGACTGCGTGTCCGAGCATTCGTTTGATTTGACGATCCGCCAGTCCCAACTTTTCGCAAGCAGCACCGAATGTGCGACGCAGATCATGGCCTCGCAGAACAGCCACTTTCGCATTTTTCTTTACCGTATTCATCGCTTCTGAGGGGCTGGAGTAGTAGCCTTTTTCGCTTTTGGGCGAACGGGCCGGGAATACCCATACCTCATCGTCGAGTTGATCGTCTCGACGAAGCTTGAGTAGCTGAGTCGAGCAGGGCCCAATTGGAAACTCATGATCTCCGCGATTCTTGGCGTCGCCCACATAGGCGACTCGATGTTCAAGGTCTATTGAGCGCCTATTGGGATCTTTAGGATTCGTCATGCGATCAAGCCACTGGAACGTTGCCGACTCGCCACGGCGCATTCCCCAGAGCAGTGTGAGCAAGATAAAGTCAGCGGCGACGGGATTTTCCTTTCGATAGGCCCATGCAGCTTTAACGTAAGGGCCAACGCCAGAAGAGAACGAGAGCGGATTACGCACGCCTTTAGCCGCATATTCGCGTTCAAGTTGGGCCCGTTTTCGATATTTCTCTTCTGTCCGAAGGATAGTGAACGGGTTGTATGTTAGTGAAGGGGCACGCTTCGCCGCATGGGCGTCGTGAACTTCCCTGTCAATCGCGTGCGCTACCGCAGAGGTCGCCCATCGCCCCATCGCCTCTGCGGCTGTTCGGTGCCCTTTCGTTATTGCATGCAAATCGAAGCGCTCAACGACTTCTTCTCCCTTGATGAATCTGACTTTGCGATCCTCCCAGTCCTTTAATTTCTCACGTGCCTTTTCCAACGAATCCAATGAGTTTTGTTTCGCGGGCTGCGCTCTGTTTCTTAGATGCTCTTCATACTTGTTCCAAATCTCACCAAGGGTAAGTTCGGCCGCGTCAATCTGATCCGCGACGTTCTTTGGGTTTGTGCCATGGAACTTAGCGATCTTGATGAGATCCCAGGCCATTCCGCGCGCTTGGCTTAGGGATATTGGTTTCTCGCCACCTTTCCGACCGGTAGCTAGCCCCACGGCTATCTTTAACTTCTTGCCAGCGACTAACCTGTCGACGAGGTAGACCGCAGCTTTCTTGCCGACGCGCACCGCAAATCCGGGCGGCGCGTCCTTGTGTTCGTCAAAAACGAGATAATTGGGCTCAGAATTGGATTCCCACTCCAAGGGTGTAGAACCCGGAACAGGCCTCTCTTTCGACGAAAGCTTATATACCAAGCCTTGATTCAAAGTCAGCTTCATGGCGTATTCTCCCTATCGCGGCGAAGGCATACAAAAATGGCTACTCCGCCAAAACCACGATTATTATGCCATCATGAATCCATTTTGGCACTATTTTGGCACACTTTTTGAGGTGTTGATAGGAATTACTGGGGTTCATCAGAGGGCATTAGAGGTCGATAGAAAAACATATATCTGATTGTAAAAATGACAGAAAATGAAAGATTCTGAGAGAGAAAAAGAAAAATTGCGGGACCATACCCCAATGATGCAGCAATACCTGCGCCTGAAAGCGCAGCATCCGGATATCCTGCTTTTCTACCGCATGGGCGATTTCTACGAATTGTTCCATGGCGACGCGGAGAAAGCGGCGCGACTGCTCGACATCACGCTCACGACGCGCGGCGCGTCCGCCGGCGTGCCGATCAAGATGGCAGGCGTGCCCTACCACGCGGCCGAGCAGTATCTGGTGAAGCTGCTGAAACTGGGAGAATCCGTCGCCATCTGCGAGCAGATCGGCGACCCCAACACGTCAAAGGGCCCGGTGGAGCGCGCCGTCACCCGCATCGTAACCCCGGGGACGCTCACCGACTCAGCGCTGCTGGACGAAAAGTCCGACAACGTCCTGCTCGCCCTCGCTGCCGAGAACAATAGCGCGGGCCTGGCATGGCTGAGCCTCGCCAGCGGCGAATTGCGCGTGACCGAGGTTCCGCTGCGCCTGCTGGCAGGCGAACTGACGCGGCTGCGTCCGGCGGAAATCCTCGTCGCCGATCGCGGCCCGCTGGCGGACCTGAATACTCCCGCCGCCCTCACCCGCCTGCCCGAATGGCATTTCGATTACGCAGCGGCGCGTCAGCAGCTTCTCAAGCACTTCAGCGTGCACTCCCTCGCCGGCTTCGGCTGCGAAGACCTGCGGCCGGCCATCGCCGCCGCCGGCGCGCTGCTGGAATACGCGCGCAAGACACAGGGGCAGGCGCTGTCGCACGTCAATGCGCTGCGCCCGGAGCGCGCGGACGCGTACGTGCGCATGGACGCAGCCACGCGACGCAATCTGGAACTCACCGAAACGCTGCGCGGCACTCCGGCGCCGACCCTTTGCAGTCTGCTCGACGAGTGCGCCACCGGCATGGGCAGCCGATTGCTGCGCCACTGGCTGCACCATCCCCTGCGCGACCGCACCGTGCTCGCCAACCGCCACGAGGCGGTGGAGGAACTGGCACAGGCGACCGCCTCGCCCCTGCGCGATGCCCTGCGCCGGATCGCAGACGTGGAACGCATAGGCGCGCGCATCGCCCTGAAGAGCGCGCGGCCGCGCGACTTGTCCGGCCTGCGCGACAGCCTGGCTGCCCTGCCGCAATTGGCTGCGCTGCTGCAGCGCGCCTCGGCACCACGCCTCGCGGAACTGCGCGACGGCCTCGCCGTGCCGCCGGACTGCGCCTCCCTCCTGCAACGCGCCGTCCTGCCCGAACCGTCGTCCCTGCTGCGGGAAGGCGGGGTCATCGCCGACGGTTACGACGCCGGCCTGGACGAGTTGCGCGCCCTGCAGAACAACTCCAGCGACTTCCTGGTGCAACTGGAGGCGCGCGAGCGCGAGCGCACCGCGATCCCCAGCCTCAAGGTCGAGTACAACCGCGTGCACGGCTTCTATATCGAGGTGACGCACGCCCACGTGGAAAAAATACCCGCCGACTACCGCCGGCGACAGACGCTGAAGAACGCCGAGCGCTACATCACGCCGGAGCTGAAGACCTTCGAGGACAAGGCGCTGTCCGCGCAGGAGCGCGCACTGGCCCTGGAAAAGGCCCTGTACGAGCAACTGCTGGAGACCTTGCAGCCATATATTCCGGCGCTGCAGCGCATTGCCAGAAGCCTGGCCGAACTCGACCTGCTGGTTTCGTTTGCCGAAACCAGCCTGCGCCTCAACTGGTGCCGGCCGCAATTCGTCGCCGAACCGCTGCTCGAGATCGAAGCCGGGCGCCATCCGGTGGTGGAGGCGCAGTTAGACCAGTACATCGCCAACGACTGCAGTTTGAATGCCGCACGCCGGCTGCTGCTGATCACCGGCCCCAACATGGGCGGCAAGTCTACCTACATGCGCCAGGTGGCGCTGATCGCGCTGCTTGCCCACATCGGCGCCTTCGTGCCGGCGCGGGCGGTCCGCCTGGGCCCGATCGACCAGATTTTCACCCGCATAGGCGCGGCGGACGACCTCGCCGGCGGCCGTTCCACGTTCATGGTGGAAATGACCGAAAGCGCCAACATTCTGCACAACGCCAGCGCGTCCAGCCTGGTGCTGATGGACGAAGTCGGGCGCGGCACCTCCACCTTCGACGGCCTGGCACTGGCCTGGGCCATGGCCCGCCACCTGATCGAAAAGAATCGCAGCTACACCTTGTTCGCCACGCACTATTTCGAATTGACGCGCCTCGCGCTGGAATACCGCGAAGCGGCCAACATCCACCTGGACGCGGTCGAACACAAGGATTCCATCGTGTTCCTGCATGCGGTCGAAGAAGGTCCCGCGTCCCAAAGCTACGGCCTGCAGGTGGCGGCCCTGGCCGGCGTGCCGGGCAGCGTGACGCGGTCGGCGAAGCGCTATCTGCTGCAACTGGAGGAGCAAAGCCTGACGCGGGGCGGCCAGCCCGACCTCTTCGCCGGCGCAGCGCCGAAACCGGAGGCCGAACCGCACCCTGCGCTGGATCTGCTCGCCTCGATCAAACCGGACGAGCTCAGTCCGAAAGAAGCGCTGGAACTGCTCTACAAACTGAAGCAATTGTGATGCGCTTCATCGTCTGGCTGCTGCTCGCCCTCGCGGCAGGCGCCTCCCACGCGCAGGTGCCGGCGCGCTTTTCCTTCGCCATCGTCGGCGACGTTCCGTACAACGCCAGGGAAGAAGCGCTGTTCGCGCAGATGCTGGGTGAAATCAACTATGAAAACCTGGCGTTCGTCGTCCATGTCGGCGATATCAAGAGCGGCGGCAGTGTCTGCAGCGACGAGCTATACGATGACCGCAGGCGGATGTTCCAGGCGTCGCGCCATCCCTTCATCCTGGTTCCCGGCGACAACGACTGGACCGATTGCCACCGCAAGAGCGCGGGCGGCTACGATCCGCTGGAACGGCTGGCACGGCTGCGGCAGGTGTTTTACGCCGGCGACCAGAGCCTGGGACAGACCACGCTCACCTTGGAGCGCCAAAGCGAGGAGCGCACCGCGCCAGCGGCCTTTCGGCAATACCGCGAAAACGTGCGCTGGGCCGTGAACGGCGTCATGTTCATCGGGTTCAACATCCCCGGCAGCAACAACAATTTCGGCCGCACCGCGCAGGCGAACGCGGAACACGCCGAGCGCAGCGAGGCCAATGCGGAATGGCTGCGACAGGGCTTCGAACTGGCAAGAAAGCGCGGGCTCGCCGCGGTGTTCATCTTCATCCAGGCCAATCCCGATTTCGATCTGTCGTTCCTGCGCCGGCCCAACATGGCCGACGGATATGCGGCGTTCAAGCGCGAACTGCTCGCGCACGCGCTCGCCTTCGGCAAACCGGTGGTACTGGTGCACGGAGACACGCACCGCTTCCGCATCGATCATCCCATGGTCGATCCGGCCACACTCCAGCGCGTCGACCATTTCACCAGGATAGAGAGTTTCGGCTCGCCTTTCGTCGACTGGATCAAAGTCACGATAGACCCGGAGAACCCGAAACTCTTTTCTCTGCGTACGGGCTGGACGGCCAACTACGGCCGGTAACGGCGGATACCCACGCGACGCCCTCTCTGTATCGTGGGCACACTCCGATTTCGGCGGAAATATATATAATCCGAAGCATCGACAATAGATTTGCCGCCCGAACACGCCGCGGCAATCAAATGAGAGCCGCTGCGCCACGCGCACCCAGGCAAGATCATGACAGTCAAAACGCTCTATTCCGTGCTCGGCGTGCCTTCCTCGGCATTTCCGGACGATATCGAGGACGCGTTCAATCGCCTGAAGCTGCAGTTTCCGAAAGACAAACTGGAAGCGGACGAGGACACGCGGGTCCGTTTTCTGGCCTTGCAACAGGCATACGAAACACTGAGCAATCCGGATGCCCGCGCTGTCTACGACCAGAAGCTCGCCAAGGCGGGCGTCAAGATCGACAGGCCTTTCTATGAAACCGATGGCGACGGCCACGGCTGGATTTCAACCCGGAACATCATCGTCGCCGGCATCATCCTGATCCTGATTTCCGGCATGTGGGTCTACCACGCGCGCCAGAAAGCACGCGAAGAAAAGGAAACCGTCGAGCGTCTATTGCGCATGGCCGAAGAAGAAAAGCGCCGCCAGGCGGAATTGCAGGAGCGGGATGAAGCCCGCCGACAGGCCATCAACGAAGAATCGCAGCGAAGGCAGGCCGAGGCTCGCGATCATCAGTTCAGGAACGAATCCCTGCGCGTCGGACGTCAGGCGAGCATCGAACAACAGAATGCCCAGCGACAGGCGGAGTACCAGCGCCGGCAGGAACAACAGCTCGCCGAGCAAAAACAGCGTCAGGAACAACAGCGCCTCGATCAAAAACTGCGCCAGGAGCAGTTGGCCCGGCAGCAGGAGGAGATGCAGGCGCTACGGCGGCTGCAGGATGAAAAGCGCCAGCTGCGCGAACTGTGCCTGAAACGCTATAACCGTCCGGACTGCTAGAAAACTCTTCCGGTTCGGCGATGTGTCAGGCCGCCTCGGTTCAAACCCCGCTATGCCGCGCGATATACGCCTTGACCGCTTCCGCGTCGGCATCCATGAGTTCGAAACGCTGCGGCAGCGATTCCAGGTTTTCGCAACCTGAGGGGTAGTCTGGATTGCGCCCCAGGGCTTCGCGTATGGCCTCGGCGAATTTCACCGGCAGCGCCGTTTCCAGACAGATCAGCGCCATGCCCGGCTCGCGGTGGTCCAACCCCACCTTGAGGCCGTCCGCGGTGTGCGTGTCTATCATCACGCCGTAGTTCTCGTACACGCTGCGAATGGTTGCGAGCCGGTCGGCGTGGGTACTGGAACCGGACACGAAGCCGTAGTCTGCGATGCTGGAAAAATACGGCGTGCCGGCGAGATTGAATTCACCTCCCATATCGACCCTGCTCCATAGCTGCTTCACCATGTCCGCATCGCGCCCGAGCAGATCGTAGACGAAGCGCTCGAAGTTGGACGCCTTGGATATGTCCATCGACGGGCTGGAGGTCTGCACCACATCGGAGGAGGGACGCCCGCGATACGCGCCGGTGCGGAAGAATTCGACCAGCACGTCGTTCTCGTTGGTGGCGAGGACGAGCTTTGCAATCGGCAAACCCATCATGCGTGCGATATGGCCGGCGCAGATGTTGCCGAAATTGCCAGAGGGCACGGAGAACGCCACCCGCTCCCCGTTCGAGCGGGTGGCGGCAAAATAGCCGCGAAAATAATAAACCACCTGCGCGGCAACACGCGCCCAGTTGATCGAATTCACCGCGCCTATACGCTGGCGCGCCTTGAACTCGGCATCGCTGCTGACCGCCTTGACGATGTCCTGGCAGTCGTCGAACACGCCGCGCACGGCGATATTGAATATGTTCTTGTCCTGCAGCGAGAACATCTGCGCCACCTGGAACGGGCTCATCTTGCCGTAGGGCGAAAGCATGAACACGTTCACGCCGCGCTTTCCGCGCATGGCATATTCCGCCGAAGAACCGGTGTCGCCCGAAGTCGCGCCGAGGATATTGATGCGCTCTCCGCTCCGCGCGAGGACGTACTCGAACAGATTGCCCAGCAGCTGCATCGCCATGTCCTTGAACGCCAGCGTCGGCCCCTCCGAGAGGCCCAACAAGTGCAGCCCGGGCTCCAGCGTCTTCAGCGGCGTGATGGCGTCGGTGCGAAACGCCGCTTTGGTGTAGGTCTTCGCGCACAGCGCCTTCAAATCGGCTGCGGGAATATCGTCGCAGAACTTGCGCAATACCTCATACGCCAGATCGGCATACGGCAGCCCGCGCCAGGCGGCCAGTTCCGCCGGACTCACCTGCGGATAGTGTTCCGGCATGGCCAGGCCGCCGTCCGGGCACAAGCCGCCGAGCAGGATCTGGGTGAAGGTCTGCGGCGCCATGCCGCCGCGGGTGCTGATATAGCGCATCTTGCCCTGTCTCAGTGCCGCCCGAGCTCCTCGAGCCGGATGCGGGTTACTTTGCCGGAAACGACGTCCAGCGCCTCTATCGCGCTGATGGCGGCATTGATCTGCTTTTCACGCGTCTCGTGCGTGAGCATGATGATGTCGACCCGGTCCTCGCCTTCGGACGGCTCCTTCTGCACCATGGCGTCGATGGAGACGCCGCGGTCGGCGAGGATGCGCGTGATGTCTGCGAGCACGCCCGGCCGGTCCACCACGCGCATGCGCATATAGTACGAGGTGACCACCTCGTCCATCGGCAGGATGGGGACGCTGGACAACTGGTCCGGCTGAAAAGCCAGGTGCGGCACGCGGTGCTCCGGATCGGAGGTGTGCATGCGCGTCACGTCCACCAGGTCGGCGACGACCGAACTTGCCGTCGGCTCCGCGCCGGCCCCCGCCCCGTAGTAAAGCGTAGATCCGACCGCGTCGCCTTTCACCAGGATGGCGTTCATCACGCCCTCGACGTTGGCGATCAGCCGCCGCGCCGGGATCAGCGTCGGATGCACCCTAAGCTCAATGCCTTCTGGCGTGCGCCGGGTGATGCCCAGCAGCTTGATGCGGTAGCCCAGTTGCTCCGCGTAGCGAATGTCTTCCTGCGCCAGTTTAGATATGCCTTCGGTGTAGGCCTTGTCGAACTGCATCGGAATGCCGAAGGCGATCGCCGACATGATGGTGAGCTTGTGCGCGGCGTCGATGCCTTCGATGTCGAAGGTCGGGTCGGTTTCGGCGTAGCCCAGGCGCTGCGCCTCCTTCAATACCGTTTCGAACGCCAGGCCCTTGTCGCGCATTTCCGACAGGATGAAGTTGGAAGTGCCGTTGATGATGCCGGCTATCCATTCGATGCGGTTCGCGGTCAGTCCTTCCCGCAATGCCTTGATGATGGGAATGCCGCCGGCTACGGCGGCCTCGAACGCCACCATCACCCTCTTCTTCTGCGCCGCGGCAAAGATCTCGTTGCCGTGCGTGGCCAGCAGCGCCTTGTTGGCGGTGACCACGTGCTTGCCGTTTTCGATCGCTTTCAGCACCAGATCGCGTGCGACGCCGTAGCCGCCGATCAGTTCGACCACGATGTCGATGTCCGGATCATTCACCACTTCGTAGGCGTCGGCGGTGACCGCAGCCCTGCCCGCCACCAGCTGCTCGGCCCGCCCCAGATCCTTGTCGGCGACCTTGGTGATGCGTATGCCGCGGCCCGCGCGCCGGGTGATTTCTTCCTGGTTGCGCAACAGCACGTTCCAGGTGCCGCCGCCGACGGTGCCTATTCCGAGTAGCCCCACGCTGATCGGATTCATGACAGCCTTTTCGTGAAGTGAAACGAAGACGCGACCATGCCTTCGCGGTAATAGAATTTGTGCGCCTGCGTCCGCTGCGTACCCGAATCGAGCGCAAGATCGTCGCAGCCGGACGTGCGTGCCAGCGCCTCGATGTGTCCCAGCAGCGCTTTGCCCACCCCGGTCGAACGCCGGGCGTCATCGGTAACCAGATCGTCGACGTAGAGGCGCACGCCGCTGAAGGTGTTCTCGTAGATCCGGTACAGCGCGAGCCCCTCGACTTCCCGGCCGCGCGCGACCACGCACATGCGCCCGCCGCCCTCGAACACGCGCTGCATTTTCGGCGCATATGCGGCCGGCAGCGCGCTGCGCAGCTGGCGGTGCACGCGTTCGGCCCGTGCCAGCCATTCGGGCTCGACCAGCCTGCCCGCGGCATCGGTAACGTCGATGATCTGCGTCCCTGCCGTCACAGCAGCCCGTCCTTCTTGAGCATGTCTTTCAGGCCGCGCAGCGCCTGCCTGGAACGCGCTTCATTTTCGATCAGCGCGATGCGCACGTGATCGTCGCCGTAATCGCCGAAGCCGATCCCCGGGGACACCGCGACCTTGGCGTCGGTGAGAATTTTCTTGGCGAATTCGAGCGACCCCATGCTGCGGTAGTGCTCCGGAATCTTCGCCCAGATGTACATCGAGGCCTTGGGATTGTCGACCATCCAGCCCATTTCGTGCAGCCCTTTCACCATGACGTCGCGCCGCTTCTGGTACTTGAGCCGGATTTCCTCGACGCAATCCTGCGGCCCCTCCAGCGCGACGATGGAGGCCACCTGGATAGGCGCAAAGGTGCCGTAGTCGTGATAGCTCTTCATCCGCGCCAGCGCGTGCACCAGATCCTTGTTGCCCACCATGAAGCCCACGCGCCAGCCGGCCATGTTGTAGCTCTTCGACATGGTGAAGAACTCCACCGCGACGTCGCGCGCGCCCGGCACCTGCATGATCGAGGGCGCCTTCCAGCCGTCGAAGGTGATGTCGGCGTAGGCGAGGTCGTGCACCACCAGGATGTCGTGCGCCTTGGCAAGGGCGATCACGCGCTCGAAAAACTCCAACTCGACGCACATCGCGGTCGGATTGGAGGGAAAGCCGAGCACCAGCATTTTCGGCTTCGGGATCAGTTCGCGGATCGCGCGCTCGGCCTCGGCGAAGAAATCCACGCCCGGCGTCATCCGCACCGAGCGGATATCGGCGCCGGCGATGATGGCGCCGTAGATATGGATGGGATAGCTCGGATTGGGCACGAGCACGGTATCGCCGCGCTCAAGGGTCGCCAACATCAGGTGCGCCAGGCCCTCCTTCGAACCGATGGTGACGATGGCCTCGGTGTCCGGGTCGAATTCGACGCCGTAGCGCCGCTGGTACCAGCCGGTGATGGCGCGGCGCAGGCGCGGTATGCCCTTGGACACCGAGTAGCCGTGCGTGTCGAGGCGCTGCGCCGCCTCCACCAGTTTGTCGACGATGTGCTTCGGCGTGGGCCCGTCCGGATTGCCCATGCTCATGTCGATGATGTCCTCGCCGGCGCGGCGGGCTGCCATCTTCAACTCGTTGGTGATGTTGAAGACATAGGGCGGCAGGCGGTTGATGCGGGAAAATTGTCTCATATGGTGCAGTGCAAAGTGACGGTCGCGAAATGACGGAAGTCCGTCGCGTTAAGTATTGAAAAAGTTTATAATTTTAGCCTATTTGGACACACCATTGAAGCTCCATCTGACCCACATTTCAGGCGCAAACGTGTTCACGGGCTACGGCGAGGGCTATGTCATGGTCAACAAGCAGCGCCACGACCGGAATCTGGTGGTATTGCGCGACCAGTTGCTCACCGACTGGCTGCCCGCCGGGTTCGACGACCTGACCCCCGAGCATTTTGCCCGCCTCGCCGGGCTGGCGCCCGAAATCGTGCTGCTGGGCACCGGAAGTCGCCTTCGATTTCCGCGTCCGGAACTCACCCGCGCCCTGATCGAGGCGCGCATAGGCCTGGAGGTGATGGACGTTCAGGCGGCCTGCCGCACCTACAATTTCCTTGCCGCCGAAGAGCGCAAGGTCGCCGCGGCGCTGCTGCTCACCTAATGCGAACGAAGTCAGCGGCATGACCCGGCGCCTGCAAATCCTTCTGCTGGTCGTCTTCGGCGTCATCTGGTTCTCCAATCTCGAATACCGCAAGCTGGTCAATCCCGACGAAGGGCGCTATGCCGAAATCCCGCGCGAGATGGTGGCAAGCGGCGACTGGACGACGCCGCGCCTGAACGACATCAAGTATTTTGAAAAGCCCGCGCTCCAGTACTGGGCGACTGCGGCGGCGTACACCCTGTTCGGCGAGCATCAGTGGACGGCGCGGCTATGGAGCGCGCTCACCGGCTTCCTCGGCGTGCTCATGGTCTATTTCACCGGGCGGCGGCTGTTCGGCGGGGAAACCGGCTGGAACTCCGCTCTGGTATTGGCTTCCAGCCTGCTGTTCGTCCTGATCGGACACATCAACACCCTCGACATGGGGGTCAGTTTTCTCCTGTCCGCCGCGGTATGCGCCTTCTGTCTCGCCCAATCCGATGCCGCCGATGCCGGCGGCCGCCTGCGCTGGATGCTCGCCGCCTGGGCCGCCCTCGCCCTGGCGGTGCTGTCCAAGGGCCTGATAGGCCTGGTCCTGCCCGGCGCAGCGCTGGTGCTCTATGTTCTGGTCGAGCGCGACTGGCGGCTGCCGGGACGCCTGCACCTTGCCACCGGACTCCTGCTGTTTTCGCTGATTACCGTACCCTGGTTCGTCGCCGTGTCCCTGGCGAACCCGGAATTCGCGCGCTTCTTCTTCATTCACGAGCATTTCGAGCGCTTCCTCACCAAGGCGCACGGCCGCTACCAGCCGATGTATTACTTCATCCCGGTGCTGCTCGCCGGCATGCTGCCCTGGACCGTCACCCTCGTCGACGCGCTGGCGCGCGCGTGGAGGCGCGAGCCGGAGAAAAAGTTTCAGGTGCAACGCTTTCTGCTGCTCTGGTCGCTGGTGGTGTTCGCCTTCTTCTCCGTCTCCAGTTCCAAGCTGGTGTCCTATATCCTGCCCATGTTCCCGACGCTGGCGCTGCTCACCGGCGCGCGCCTGAACCAACTCGGGACTCGAGCCCTCGCCTGGCAGGTGCTGCCGGCGGCGCTGGCCGGTATCGCGGTGCTTGCCCTGATGCCTGGCATAGAACGCTACGCCAGCCGCGAAGTGCCGGCGGAGTTGTTCCGACAGTACGCCGTCTGGCTGGCGGCCGCCGCGCTGCTGCAGATCACCGGTTCCGTCGCTGGCGCATGGCTCGCCTGGCGCGGGCGGGCGCGTGTCGCACTGTGCGTATCGGCCTTCGCCGGCCTGGCGTTCGCGCAACTGGTTCTGAGCGGCCACGAAAGCCTGTCCACGGCCAATTCCGCGTATTATGTGGCCCAGAAAATCAAGCCCGAGTTGAAACCGGCCATGCCCTTCTACAGCGTCAATACCTACGATCAGTCGCTGCAGTTCTACCTGCGGCGCAGCACCACCATGGTCGTGTACAAGGACGAACTCGGATTCGGCATCGAGCAGGAACCGCAGAAGTTTATCGCCAGCTTCGACCTGTTCGAGAAGGCCTGGAACGCGGACCGCGAAGCGCTGGCGCTGATGTCGCGCGACGCCTACGAGATGTACAGCGCCAAAGGCCTGCCGATGCGCGTCGTCGCCACCGACACGCGCCGCATCGTCGTCGCACGGCATCAGGCGGCAAGGCCATGACCCTCGTCAGCTTCTCCTTCCTCATGCTGGGCGTGTTTCTCAACGCCGTGGCCCAGCTGCTGCTCAAGGCGGGCACCAACGCCGTCGGGCAGTTCGAGTTCAGCGCCGGCAACATCATCCCGGTGGGCATGAAGCTCGCGCTCGAGCCGCATATCCTCGGCGGCATGGCCTGCTATGTGGTCAGCCTGGTGGTGTGGATCATGGGCCTGTCGCGGGTGGAGGTCTCGATCGCCTATCCCATGCTCTCCATCGGCTACCTGCTCAATGCCATCGCTGCATGGTATCTGTTCGGTGAGGCCGTCAGCATGACGCGCCTGGCCGGTATCGGCGTCATCATCGTTGGCGTCTATATCGTCGCGCGCTCCTGATGGACTACCTGCCTTTCACCCGCCCCTCGATAGACGAAGAAACCATCGCCGGCGTCGCCGATGTGCTGCGCTCGGGCTGGATCACCAGCGGCCCCTGCGTCAAGCAGCTGGAGCAGGAATTGTCGCAGTATTTCGGCGGCAGACCGGTGCGCAGCATGAGTTCGGCAACGGGTGCGCTGGAAATCGCACTCAGCGTGGCCGGGGTGCAGCCCGGTGACGAAGTCATCACCACGCCGCTGTCCTGGGTGGCCACGGCCAACGTGGT
>JAPLRD010000013.1:0-11573 GCA_026399375.1 Pseudomonadota bacterium | reverse complement strand
CGGCGCGCGGCCGGTGTTCGTCGATGTCGATGCCAGGACACGCAACATCGATCTCGAACGCGTCGACGCCGCGATCACGACTAAGACCCGCGCATTGCTGCCCGTGGACATGGCCGGCCTGCCGGTGGATCGCTACCGGCTGTATGAAATCGCCCGGCGCCGCAGCCTGCGTGTGATCGAGGACGCGGCACAGAGCATGGGTGCGTCCTGGGGCGGACGGCGAATCGGAAGTTTCGGCGACCTCGTGGCCGTGAGCTTCCACGCGAACAAGAACATCACCACCGGCGAAGGCGGTTGCCTGGTGCTGACCGACGCCGCCGAAACCGACCTGTGCACCAGGCTGCGCTTGCAGGGCGTGGTGCGCCTGCCCGACGGCGGCCAGGAGGTCGAGGTCGCGGGCGGGAAACACAATCTGACCGACATCGCGGCGCGCATCGGCCTTGGGCAGATGAAGCAGCTCGATGCCTTCACCGCACGCCGCCGCCTGCTTGCGCGGCGCTATTATCAGCGTCTCGACCCGGAAACGGGCTGCGAACTGCCGCAGGAGGATTTTACGAACTGCAACTGGCACATGTTCCAGGTATTGCTGCCGCTGGACCGCCTGCGCCTGACCCGCGGCGGATTCATCCAGGCCCTGCACCAGCGCGGCATCGGCTCTGGTGTGCATTACCCGGCGATGCACCTGCTCGGCCTCTACCGCAAACTCGGCTACAATCCGGGCGATTTTCCGCAGGCGGAGCACATCGGCAGCACCACGCTGACACTGCCCCTGTTCCCGGGCATGGCGGATTCCGATGTCGACCGCGTCTGCGCCGCGGTCACCGAGATCATCCGGGAAAACAGAAAATGAGCGTCGAACTCTCGGTCGTGATACCGGTATACAACGAGGAGCAGGGTCTCGCGGCCCTGTTTGCGCGCCTGTACCCGGCCCTCGATGCCTTGCACATCCCGTACGAGATCATTTTCGTCAACGACGGCAGCCGCGACGGCTCCGCTGCCATGCTGCGCGAACAATTCCAGCGCCGTCCCGATGTCACGCGCATCATCCTGTTCAACGGCAATTTCGGCCAGCACATGGCGATCATGGCCGGATTCGAGAAAGTGCGCGGCCGGCGCATCGTCACCCTGGACGCAGATTTGCAGAACCCACCCGAGGAAATCGGCCGGCTCCTGGCGAAGATGGAGGAAGGCTATGATTACGTCGGCAGCATACGCCGCCTGCGCCACGACAGCGCCTTCCGCCATTTCGCCAGCAAGGCGATGAACCTGCTGCGCGAGCGCATCACGCGCATCCGCATGACCGACCAGGGCTGCATGCTGCGCGCCTATAGCAGGGAGATCATCGACGCGGTCAACAGCTGCCACGAAATCAGCACCTACATACCGGCGCTCGCCTACACCTTCGCCCAGCGCCCGGCCGAAATCGAAGTGGAACACGAAGACCGCGCCGCCGGCGAATCCAAGTATTCGCTGTATCAACTGGTCCGGCTCAACTTCGACCTGATGACCGCCTTTTCCCTGGTGCCGCTGCAGATGTTCTCGCTTGCCGGCATGCTGATTTCCCTGCTGTCCATCCTGTTCGTGTGCTATCTCGCCGTGCGCCGCCTCCTGATCGGCCCGGAAGCCGAAGGCCTGTTCACGCTGTTCGGCATCGTCTTTTTCCTGCTCGGCATCGCCCTGTTCGGCATCGGCCTGCTGGGCGAATACGTGGGCCGCATATCGCAGCAGGTGCGCCAGAGGCCGCGCTACCTGGTTCAGGCGGTGCTGGAGCAACGCGAGGCAGACGCGACGCACCGCGCTCCATGACCACCGCAGTCGTCTTCGCCTACCACAACGTCGGCGTGCGCTGCCTGACGGTGCTGCTGGAGCAGGGCGTACAGGTGCCGCTGGTGGTGACGCACCAGGACAATCCACGTGAAACCATCTGGTTCGACAGCGTGGAACAGCTTGCGCGCTCGCGCGGCCTGGCTGTGATCACGCCCGAAGATGCAAACGACCCGGCGGTGGTTGCCCGGATAGCGGCGCTGCGCCCCGATTTCCTGTTCTCCTTCTATTACCGCAACATGCTCGGCGCTGCGCTGCTGGACCTGCCGGCGCGCGGCGCGTACAACATGCACGGCTCGCTGCTGCCGAAATACCGCGGACGCGTTCCGGTCAACTGGGCCGTGATCAAGGGCGAACGCGAAACCGGCGCCACGCTGCACCAGATGGTGATCAAGCCGGACGCCGGGGGCGTCATCGATCAGCAATCCGTTCCGATCGGGCCGGACGACACTGCAGCGGAGGTATTCGGCCGGGTCACGGAGGCGGCGGCACAGGTGCTCGCGCGCGCGCTGCCGGCGCTCGTCGCGGGCACGGCGCGCATCGCGCCACAGGACCTGAGCCTTGGCGGCTATTACGGCGGGCGCAAGCCCGAAGACGGCCGCATCGACTGGAGCCGGAGCGCGCTGGAGGTTCACAACCTCGTGCGCGGCGTGGCGCCGCCCTATCCCGGGGCGTTTGCGCAGGTCGGCTCGAGAGCGCTGCGCATACTCCGCACCAGGCCTGAACCAAATAGGCAAGCCAGAAGCGGCGCACCTGGGTTATATTTCGAAGCGGGCTCGTTCTTCGCCGATTGCGGCGACGGCAAGGTGCTGCGCATACTGGACCTGGACGAGCAGGGCAAACCCGTCGACCCGGGCGCGTTCGACAAAGAAAAAATTCCCTTTGCATGAACTCTACGCATAATCAAATGAAAAAAATCCTCATACTCGGCGTCAACGGCTTCATCGGCCACCACCTGTCCAAACGCATCATCGCCAAGACCGACTGGGAAGTCTACGGCATGGACATGCAGACCGAGCGCATCTCCGACCTGATGGAGGAAAAGCGCTTTCATTTCTTCGAAGGCGACATCACCATCAACAAGGAATGGATCGAATACCACGTGCGCAAGTGCGACACCGTGCTTCCCCTGGTGGCGATCGCCACGCCGGCGACCTACGTCAAGGCGCCGCTGCGCGTGTTCGAGCTCGACTTCGAAGCGAACCTGCCCATCATCCGCTCGGCCGTGAAGTACAAGAAACGCGTGGTCTTCCCCTCCACTTCGGAAGTCTACGGCATGTGCCGCGACGGCGAGTTCGATCCCGAGTCGTCCGAACTGGTGCTGGGGCCGATCAACAAGCCGCGCTGGATCTATTCCTGCGCCAAGCAACTGATGGACCGCGTCATCCACGCCTACGGCATGGAGCAGGGCCTGGACTACACCCTGTTCCGGCCGTTCAACTGGATCGGCTCTGGACTGGATTCGATCAGCACCCCCAAGGAAGGCAGCTCGCGCGTGATCACCCAGTTCCTCGGGCATATCGTGCGCGGCGAGAACATCAAACTCGTGGACGGCGGCAGCCAGAAGCGCGCCTTCACCTATATCGACGACGGCATCGATGCTCTGCTGAAAATCATCGACAACCCCGCGCGTATCGCCAGCGGCAAGATCTACAACATCGGCAACCCGAAAAACAATTACTCGGTCAAGGAACTCGCCGAAATGATGCTGGCTCTCGCGCTCGAGTACCCCGAATACCGCAGCAACGCGAAGAAGGTGAAACTCGTCAGGACCAGTTCGGCGCAGTATTACGGCAAGGGTTACCAGGACGTGCAGAACCGCGTGCCGAAGATCACCAACACCTGCAAGGACCTCGCCTGGAAGCCCAAGGTCAGCATGCAGCAGGCGATGAAGCACATTTTCGACTTCTATCGCGGCCACGTCGCCGAAGCGCGTCACCTGGTCGACTGATATCCGGGGCCGGGAGGACGGCAGCCTGCGTTTCATCCTCCCGCAATTCCCATCGCCTGCATGAAGCTCGCACTCAAGATCGACGTAGACACCTATCGCGGCACGCGTGAAGGCGTGCCGCGCCTGGTCGAACTGCTGCAAAAGCACAAGGCCGGAGCGACCTTTCTCTTCAGCCTGGGGCCGGACCACACAGGACGCGCGATTACGCGCGCCTTTCGTCCGGGCTTCATGAAGAAGGTTTCGCGCACCTCGGTGCTGGAACATTACGGACTGAAGACGCTGCTCTACGGCACCCTGCTTCCGGGACCCGACATCGGCAGGCGCTGCGCCGAAATCATGCGCAGCACGCGCGCCGCAGGCTTCGAAACCGGCATCCACACCTGGGACCACGTCAAATGGCAGGATCATGTGGCGCAGCGCGACGAACGCTGGACCGGCGAGGAAATGGGCGCCGCCTACCTGCGCTTCGCGGAAATTTTCGGGGTGAACGCGCGCACGCACGGCGCCGCCGGCTGGCAGATGAACCTGCACGCGCTGCGCCTGACGCAGCGGCTGGGCTTCGACTACTGCTCGGACACGCGCGGAAGCTGCCCCTTCATGCCGATCTGGCGCGGCGAGATCATCGCCTGCCCGCAACTGCCGACCACCCTGCCTACACTGGACGAGTTGATCGGCCTGGAAGGCCTGACACCGGAAAGTGTCGCCGAACATTTGCTCACCTTGTCCGAGACACCGCTGCCGACCGGCCATGTCTACACCCTGCACGCGGAACTGGAGGGCATGAAGTTGCTGCCCGCGTTCGAAGCCCTGCTGCTGGGCTGGCGCGAAATGGGCTATGAACTCGTCCCGATGCGCGACATGTTCAACGCGCTGAAACCGAAACTGCTGCCGCGGCACGAACTGGTCATCGGAGAAATCCCCGGCCGCTCGGGAACGCTCGCACTGCAAGGCAAGGAGTTTCTCGCATGAATCCCCTGTTCCCCGGCTTCGAGCGCAAACAGGTCGACGTAAGCGGCGCCAGCATCAACCTGGTCCACGGCGGCGCAGGTCCGGCCGTGCTGCTGCTGCACGGCTATCCGCAGACGCACTGCATCTGGCATCGCATCGCGCCGCTGCTGGCGAAGAAATATACGGTCGTGGCCGCCGACCTGCGCGGCTACGGCGATTCGTCCAAGCCCGCAGGACTGCCGGACCACAGCAATTATTCCAAGCGCGCGATGGCGCTGGACCAGGTCGAAGCGATGCAGGCGCTGGGGCACAGCGAATTCCATCTGGTCGGCCATGATCGAGGCGGCCGCGTGGCGCACCGCCTCACGCTGGACCACCCGCAACGCGTGAAAAAACTCGCCGTGCTCGACATCTCCCCGACCAGGACCATGCTGGCGCACACGGATTGCGCTTTTGCCAAAGCGTACTTCCACTGGTTCTTTCTGATCCAGCCGGCGCCATTCCCGGAAACACTGATCGGCGCGGACCCCGGCTTTTTCATGCGCTACCAGATGGGCCGGCGCCACGGCGGGCTGCAGGTGTTCGACGCGGCCGCGATGGCGGAGTATCTGCGCTGCTTTTCCGACCCCGCGACCATACACGCGACTTGCGAAGACTACCGCGCGGCCGAGGCCATCGACCTGGAGCACGATGCGGCGGACGAAACAAAGAAGATTGAATGCCCGATGCTCGCGCTGTGGGGCCGGCACGGCGTGATCGAGCAGCAGTTCGACTGCCTCGCCGACTGGCGTGCCGTGGCACGTGACGTGCGCGGCGAGGCTCTCGACTGCGGCCACTACCTGCCCGAGGAGCGCCCGGAAGAGGTCGCGCGGCATCTGGAAAACTTCCTTGCGTGAGGCACTTACGGCTGAATTTGCGTTCCCGCCGGGATTCATCAACAATACTGCCGGTAGCCGGATTCGGCCATAGCACAGGAAAACATGAATAAACATATAGTTAGCGACTTTTCACTGCCCTGCACCGGGGGCGCGGAATTTCAACTGTCCAAGGTGAAGGACAAGCGTCTGGTGCTCTATTTCTACCCCAAGGACAACACCCCCGGTTGCACCAACGAAAGCATCCAGTTCGGCGAGATGCATCCGAAATTCCAGAAACTCGGCTGCGGCATCTACGGCATCTCGCGCGACAGCCTCAAGTCACCGCGGAAGAAAAGGCCTGCGCCCTGTTCGGCGTGATCAAGATGAAAAACATGTACGGCAAGCAGGTGCGCGGCATAGAACGCAGCACCTTCGTCCTCGACGCAAAGCGCGCCATCCTGCGCGAGTGGCGCGGCGTCAAGGTTCCCGGTCATGTGCAGGAGGTATTCGATTTTGTTAAAGCCCTCGGATAGCAGCGAGAACACGGACGAGAATGCCGGTCAGGCACCCATGAACAAACGCAAGTCGCGTACCGAATCGGGCAAGTCCCTGACCAAACTGTTCGTGCTCGACACCAATGTGTTGATGCACGACCCCACCAGCCTGTTTCGCTTCGAGGAGCACGACGTGTTCCTGCCGATCATGACGCTGGAGGAACTCGACGGCAACAAGAAAGGCCTGTCGGAGGTCGCGCGCAACGCGCGCCAGGCGAGCCGCTACCTCGACGAAATCGTCAGCCGCGTCGCCGGCAAGATCGAGGCGGGCATAGAACTGAAACGCCACGACGCGGACCCGGCCTCGGGAAAGCTGTTCCTGCAGACCCAGGCGCTGGACAGCGCGCTGCCGGCGTCGCTAGCCATGGGCAAGGCGGACAATCACATCATCGGCGTGGTCATGGCCCTGCAGCGGCAGCAACCGCAGCGGCAGGTCATCCTGGTGTCCAAAGACATCAACATGCGCATCAAGGCGCGCGCGCTGGGGCTCGCGGCCGAGGACTACTTCAACGACAAGGTGCTGGAGGACATCGACCTCCTCTATACCGGCGTGCGCGAACTGCCCCCGGACTTCTGGGACCTGCACGCGAAGGACATGGAATCATGGAAGCAGGAGGGACGCACCTACTACCGCGTCAAGGGGCCGCAGTGCCAGAACCTGCTGGTGAATGAATTCGTGTACCAGGAAAGCGGGCACCCGCTCTACGCCATCGTGCGCGAGCAGGCGGGGCGCACCGCGCTACTGGAGACGATCAAGGATTATTCGCACCAGAAGAACAACGTCTGGGGCGTCACCGCGCGCAACCGCGAGCAGAATTTCGCCCTCAACCTGCTGATGAATCCGGAGGTGGATTTCATCACCCTGCTCGGTCAGGCGGGCACGGGCAAGACCCTGCTGACCCTCGCCGCCGGCCTGATGCAGACGCTGGAGAGCAAGATTTTTTCCGAAATCATCATCACCCGCGTGACGGTTCCGGTGGGCGAGGACATCGGCTTCCTCCCGGGCACGGAAGAAGAAAAAATGAATCCCTGGATGGGCGCACTGGAGGACAACCTCGAGGTGCTCAACAAATCGGACGATGAAGGCGGCGAATGGGGTCGCGCCGCGACGCGCGACCTGATCCGTTCGCGCATCAAGGTGAAGTCGCTCAATTTCATGCGCGGCCGCACATTCCTCAACAAGTATCTGATCATCGACGAAGCGCAGAACCTCACGCCGAAGCAGATGAAAACGCTGATCACCCGCGCGGGTCCCGGCACCAAGGTCGTGTGCCTGGGGAACATCGCGCAGATCGACACGCCTTATCTTACCGAAGGATCATCCGGCCTGACTTACGTCGTCGATCGATTCAAAGGCTGGGCGCACGGCGGCCACGTCACGCTGCAGCGCGGCGAACGCTCGCGGCTGGCGGACCACGCAGCGGAAGTTCTCTAGCGGATCTAACAAATGTCATTCTGAGGCCGCCCCCAAGGGGGCTTCCTGCGGGGCGCAGGTCCGAAGAATCCGCTGCTTGCATGCCATGAAAAGCAGATTCCTCGCGTCCCTCGAAATGACGGAATTTGGATCAACGGAGATGCCCGTTAGACAGACTTGTGCGTCCCGTCGCAAAACGGCGGCGTCTTGGTCTTTTTGCACCCGCAAAGCGCCGTCTTTTCTGCTTTGGCCACGGTGAATTTCAACGGAGTGAACTCACCGCCCTTGTGCGAACCGTCGCAGAAGGGCTGTTTCTTCGACAAGCCGCAGGCGCACCACCAGTAATCGCCTGGAGCAAGATCGCGCACATAAGGGGATTTCTGCGGGCATGCGGGTTCGGCCATGAGACCTCCGTGTTGGTTGCAGCGGTTGTTGCGAGGGACAGGTCTTAATGCCGACCCGGCTCAATACCTGCCCGGGTCGGCATAGTTTTGGCTCCGACATAACCTGCTTGGCAGGTTAGTCTGCGCCGAAACATGCCGGCTCAGATCAATAGCGGCCTGGATCAGCATAGTTTTCAAAGCGTGTGTATTCGCCGATGAAAGTCAGGTTCAGCGTGCCGATGGGGCCATTGCGCTGCTTGCCGATGATGATTTCGGCCTTGCCCTTGTCCGCGCTCTCCGGGTTGTAGACTTCGTCGCGATAGATGAACAGGATCACGTCGGCGTCCTGCTCGATGGCGCCGGATTCGCGCAAATCGGACATGACCGGGCGTTTGTTCGGCCTCTGCTCCAGACTGCGGTTGAGCTGCGACAGCGCCACCACCGGCACTTTCAACTCCTTCGCCAGCGCCTTGAGCGAACGCGAAATCTCGGAAATCTCCGTGGCGCGGTTCTCCCCCGCCGAGGTCGACGACATCAGCTGCAGATAGTCGACCACCACCAGACCCAGGGCGCCGTACTGGCGGTGCATGCGGCGCGCACGCGAGCGAAGCTCGAGGCAGTTCAATGCCGGCGTTTCGTCGATATGGATGGGCGCGTCGTGCACCTTGCCCACGGCGTCGGTGAGGCGGCTCCAGTCCTCGTCGGTGAGGCGCCCGGTACGCAGCTTCATCTGGTCCAGCCGCCCGATGGAACCGAGCATGCGCATGGCGAGCTGCGTGCCCGCCATTTCCATGCTGAATACCGCCACCGGCAGGCGGTCGTTCACCGCCACGTGCTCCGCGATATTGAGTGCGAATGCGGTCTTGCCCATGCTCGGGCGCCCGGCGACGATGACGAGGTCGCCCTGTTGCAGCCCCGAGGTCTTCTGGTCCAGGTCGTTGAACCCCGTGGCAAGGCCGGTGATATCGGACGGATTGTCGCGGTGATACAGATCGTCGATCCGCTCCATCACCTGCGCGAGGATAGGCTGGATCTCCACCAGACCCTGCTTGCCCCGCGCGCCGGCTTCGGCGATTTCGAATACGTGCTTCTCCGCCTCGTCGAGCAGCTGCGCCACGTCCTTGCCCATCGGATTCAGGGCGTTGTCGGCAATGCCGGTGCCGACTTCGATGAGGCGTCTCTGGATCGCCCGCTCGCGCACGATTTCGGCGTAGCGCCGGATATTGTGGGCCGACGGCGTGTTCTGCGCCAGCGCGCCGAGGTAGGCGAGGCCGCCGGTCTTGTCCTTGTCCTCGCTCTGCTCGATAGACTCGAACACCGTGACCATGTCGGCCGGCCGGTTCTTTTCCATCAGTTTGCCGATGTGACGGAAGATCCGGCGATGGTCGTCACGGTAGAAATTGGCGGCATCGAGGATGTCGGCGACGCGCTCCCACGCCTGATTGTCCAGCAGCAAACCGCCCAGCACCGACTGCTCGGCCTCGATGGAATGCGGCGGCACCCGCAGCTGCACCAGTTGCGGGTCGTTCGAGATTTGGGGGGTCGACTGGGCCATGTGGAGCGCTTTATGTGAACGCAAATTCTACCAGCACTATGCTGGCGCTACATTGCCCGATGGGACTGCCGGCCAAAGTTTTTATCGGTGCGCAGCCCTTAGTTGGGCACGGATCTTGGTCGGCCCGCGCCATCACGCGCCGGCGTGCGACGCAAATAAAAAAGGCCGGTGTCCCGGCCTTTTTTAAAACAACCGCTTGCGACTTATTCTACAGTCTCGCCCAGCACCGAAACGGTGATGTGCACGACCACGTCCGAATGCAGCGCTATGGCGATGGCGTTGTCGCCGACCTGCTTCAACGGGCCCTGCGGCAGACGGATGGCCGCACGCTCGATGGTGAAGCCCTGCGCCTGCAAAGCCTCGACGATGTCATAGGTGGTGACCGAGCCGAACAGGCGCCCGTCCACACCCGCCTTGCGCGAAATCTGCACCGTCAGGCCGTCGATCTTGGAACCGGCGTCCTGAGCTTTGGCCAGCGCGTCGTTCTGCGCCGCTTCGAGTTCGCCACGGCGCGCTTCGAACGCGGCCAGATTATCGGGCGTGGCGCGCTTGGCCTTGCCCTGCGGGATCAGGAAATTGCGGGCATAGCCCTCCTTCACCTTGACCACGTCGCCCAGGCCGCCCAGGTTGATCACTTTTTCCAGCAGTATGATTTGCATGGCTGGGCTCCCTTAGTGCAGGTCGGTGTAGGGCAGCAGTGGTGCCGGTAATGCGCGCCGGAATGATCCTGCCGTTCTCGTTGATGAAGTCCTTGAGGATCTCGATATCCTTGTAATCGATCCACTCGATCTTCTCCGCGGTAAAGCGGCAGAACTTGCGGCGCTTGAACAGCTGGCGCCCGCCTTTCTTGTCGTCTTTCTTGTCGTTGCGTCCCTTGCCCTTGCCTTTGGCGCCTCTTCTTGGTGGTGGCATGTCAAACTCCTTCTACGAATTCAATGTTGGTTGCGTGTAATACCAGCTGTTTGCTCTCGCGGCTCTTGCCGGCGAGGAATCCGGTGACTTTCACCTGCATTCCCGGCCGGGCTGCCGCCATCAGGCGCGCTTCGCGCTCGAAGGCCATTCCGGCCACCTCGCACTGCACCGCGCGCCTGGATCCGGCTTCGATCTGTTCGGACGCATGACTGAGCCTGAAATTGACCACCGGAACACCGGCGGGCGTGTAGCGCAGAGCGTCGAGTTCGATCAGATTGCCGGACAGCACGAACTGGTTGTCCAATATGCTCAGGCGGCAGCTGCGGGTGCCGCTGCAGCAGCTTCGGCCGCCGCAGTTGCCATTTTGGGCGCATCGGCCCGCGGGGCCTCGCCATTCAATACCGAGCGCGATTTCTCTTCCTTCATCATCGGCGAAGGCGCCGTGACCGCGGCCTTCATCTGCACCGTGAGGTGGCGCAGGACCGCGTCGTTGAACTTGAATGAGTGCTCGAGTTCGTCCAGCGTTTCCTGATCGCACTCGATGTTCATGAGCACGTAATGCGCCTTGTGCATCTTGGCGATGGGAAAGGTCATCTGGCGGCGGCCCCAGTCTTCGAGGCGGTGGATCGCGCCCTTGCGACCGATGATGGTGCTGCGGTAACGCTCGATCATCGCAGGCACCTGCTCGCTCTGATCGGGATGGACGATGAATACGATTTCGTAATGTCGCATGCAGTCTCCTTATGGGTTAAGCCTCCCGTCATGCGTAGCGGTGAGGCAAGGTAAGCCGGAACTAAATGAACCGGCAATCGGCGAAAAGCGCGTGATTATAAAGGAAAAGTGGCCAAGAAGGCAAATATTTCACGGGCCGCGACGCTCAGCGCAGATCGCACAATTCTGGATCTGTCATTCCGAGCGCAGCAAGGAATCTGCTTTTCGGCGAGAGCAAGAAGCAGATTCCTCGGCCTGAGGCCTCGGAATGACAAATTCCAGAGGAAACCTCAATTATTGGACGCCCGCCTGCGGCGCGACTCGAACAACACGATGCCGCTCGCCACCGAGACGTTCAGGCTTTCGACCTGCCCCAGCATGGGGATTTTCACCAGCTGGTCGCAGGTCTCGCGCGTGAGCCGGCGCAGACCCTCGCCTTCGGCCCCCAGCACCCAGGCCAGGGC
>JAPLRD010000435.1 GCA_026399375.1 Pseudomonadota bacterium | reverse complement strand
GTAGCGCGTGAAATTGCCGTAGATCTCCGCGCTCGTATCCTTCATGCCGCGCACGAAGGCCCCGCCATGCACGAACAGGACGACGGGCGCGTCCGCAAGGTCCGCCTGCCTGTAGATGTCCAGGCGCTGCCGCTCGTGCGGGCCGTAGGCCAACTCGCGGCTCACTTCGATGTCATCGCGCGGCATCTTCGCCAGTACCGGCGTATAGGCAGCGAACACCATTTCGCGGTGTCCGGCGATATCATCGGCCCAGACCGGGCCGATCTCCAGCATGCGTCGCCGCGCTTCCTCCGGCAGGGCGCTGAATGCGCCTGGCCTTGCCGCTGATGCAGTCGCAGTCGCAGTCGGAGCAGGCTCGTGCACCGCGACCGCCGTTTTCTTGGCTTGTTTGGGCTGCCATGAAATGCTGACATCCCCGCTGACGAAAGTCTGACAGGCCATGCGGTAGCCGCTGGCGAAGTCCTCATCAGTCAGGTGCTTTCTCTCCTTGTCCTTGACTGCGTCGGTGTGCTCCAAGCCATTTTCGATCTTGCACTTGCACGTTCCGCACAGTCCGGCGCCGCATTTGTAGGGAATGCCGCCTTTCTCGCGCAGGGATATGCGAAGCAGGTTGCTGTTTTCGGGTGCGGAAACCACCTTTGCATGGTTCGTGAGGAATGTGACGTTGATCATCGCTTGCGGTCCGGTCTCGGGATTGTCTGTTGGGCTGAACTGGCAGGCTATGCGCATTTCACCAGGGAGATGTCCATATCGCCGAAGCGTGTGAGCGACTTGAGCTCGTTTCGGGCGGCCTCTACGGTTTCGAATTTGGGGAGAAATTTGGAAGGCACGCGATTCACCACCGGCGCCGAGGACTCGTCCACTATGCATATCTTCGTCTCGCGACTCAGGCTGGCGATGACGAAGTGGGCGCGCTTGCGCCCGCAGAAAAGGTAGTCGTAGGCTTCGACCGGCTGCAGATTTTCGCTGAGCTCAGTCCTGAACTGGCCGGGCTTGCTGGTCAATATCACGTACATGGCGGCGCATCCGGCGTCGTTGCCGCTGCGGCCGGCACGAGGTCGTCCTGGCTGAGTTCCAGGTCGTGGTTTATCCATAATTGGCAGATCAATCGATAGCCCAGGTCCAGCCTGTTTCCCAGCAGCTTTTTCTCTTTCCAGTTCGGTTCGGGGAGGTGTTCGCCGCCGGCGATGATGCGGCTGGTGCATTTGCCGCATTTCCCCATGCCGCAGCGGTACGAGAGGTTCGGATAAGGAAACTGCTTGATGCCGGCTCTGACCACGAGATTCGTGTTTTCCTTCACTTCGCCGCTATGCGCCTGGCCATTCTTGTGAACGATGATATTTGGCATTTTGAGCTTTCCGCATGGGCTAGAGCGCGCGTGCAGCGAGGGCGCGCGAACTCAGGAAATTCACACAATGTATACAATATTCCGGTTGCGGGATTTCGTAAAGTCGCATGCATCGCTTGAAGCCATGTTCTGCATCGCTCTGATATTCCGTTATAAAATATTGAAAAATAACGAAAAATAGAATAATTGATGGGATGAACGACAGCGACTCCTTGCTGTATTTCCACTTGATATTAATTCCTGTTTGTATACTATACGCCAAGCGAACAGCAGGGATGGGCTGCGGCCCTTCCTTTCGCTGCGCCACCTTGCAAACCTGACCCTTACCTGACGGGAGTCACGCATGTCACAGTTGATGAACCAAGATGATTTTCGCACCGCGCTGGAGAACGCCATCAAGGGCAAGAGCGCGAACAAAGCGCCGTTCAGCGTGGCCTGGGCCAGCGGCAAACTCAGCCGTGCGCACCTCGCGCGCTGGGCGGAAAATCACTACCACTACGTCGGCCCCTTTGCCGACTATCTGGCCTCCATCTACTCGCGGATGCCGGACCGCTATACCGAGGCCAAGGACTTTCTGCTGCAGAACATGTACGAGGAGG
>JAPLRD010000397.1 GCA_026399375.1 Pseudomonadota bacterium | reverse complement strand
CCGCTGTCGGACGCGGGCGTCGATATTTTCCACTGCTCGACGCGGCGCTTCTGGGAGCCGGAGTTCGAAGGCTCCCACCTCAACCTCGCCGGATGGACCAAGAAGCTCACGGGCAAGCCCGTGATCACCGTCGGTTCGGTCAGCCTGGACACGGATATGTTCGCCGCCTTTCGCGGCAAGGACGCGGCGATCACCAGCATCGACAAGCTCATCGAAATGTTCGCGCGCGATGAAGTGGACCTGGTCGCTGTCGGTCGCGCCTTGCTCGTGGATCACGAGTGGGCGGCCAAGGTCCACGAAGATCGCATGCAGGACTTGCTGCCGTTTGCGGCGGAGTCGATGAAAACGCTGTTCTGAGCAACTTCCTGCATGGCGCTACAACGCCTGTCGCATGTCACCGGCGGTTGCGACCAAAGGAAGAGATAGTGCAGGGGGTTTATCCAAGATCGCTGATCGGGTATGGACGGCTTTATCGTCCGTACCCGATCAGCGATCCGCGCGGACGGGCCGCCGTCCGCGCCAGTGCAAATGTCACAGGTAGACAAAACGCCACAGTTCGAACTATGAGCCTGCGCTGGGGAGTTTCGGCGAACGACCATTGCGCGCTCTGCGCGCCAACCCTGATTCCGGTACGGATGAAAAGCGCATCCGTACCGGAATCAGGGTTATGGAGAAAAGCGACAGCGGCTCAGGCTTGAATTGATGTGCGTGCGCGAATTCAGGCCGCGCGCAGGGCTGCCGGGTGCCTGGTCGGTTAGCGGATATGTTTGCGCCGCTGCGCTTCGGACACGAAGTCTTCCATGTCCGGATCCAGCGCATTGCGCGAGGAAACGATGCCCACGGGCTTTCCGTTTTCGAGCACCGGCACGTGGCGAAAGCCGTTCTCGTGCATCATGAGCAGCGCGTAGCCGAACGATTTGTCCGGATCCACGGTCTGGGGTTCGCTGGTCATCACGTCGGCCAGTTTGGTGGTTTTCGCATCGAGGCCGTGCGCCATGACGCGGAACACGGCGTCGCGCTCGGTAAATATGCCGACCAGGTGCTCGTTTTCGACGACCATGACCGCGCCCACGTTCTTGTCCGCCATCAATTTCGCGGCATTGCTGACGCTGGTATCCGGCGGGGCGGTGAGGAGTTTCTTCTTCTCCATCACGTGTTTCACCCGTTGACTGAACATCGCGGTCTCCCAACCTGGCGTTGATAGGTGCGGATCTACGTTGCGGCGGGCTTTTCCGGCGGTGTTATTGCATGACTCGGGTCGGACCCGGCCTGCCTCACCTGCATTCTTCAAAGCCAGCGCACGGGCGATGTTACCGATGGTTTCGACCGGCCGGATTGACCTATATCAATCTTGGCCTTGCGCAGGGCATGGGTATTTGGTGACGGCTGAGGGCGCGGCGGCGCCGTATCCGGCGCTTTTCGGGCCGGTTTTCCCCGGGCATGAAAATGCGAGGGGTTCTTACCGATGCGTTGGTGACTTGCCCGCCTTGCCGCGTGCAACTTCCAGTACGACGCAGTCGTCCTTGTCCCTCCAGCCCGCAGCTAGGGCCGCCCTGAAAGTCTCGAGTGCGATGTCTCCGAGCGGAAAAGGTTCGCCCGCGTTCTTGAGCATTTCCAGCCCCAGGGTGACGTCCTTGGTCAGGATGTGCGCGTGCGCCCGCGGCTCGAAGTCGCCGGCCAGGGCGCGCGGAAGACGGTCATCGGTCACCCAGGACTGTCCGGAACTGGCGGAGATCACCTTGAACAGGGTTTCCCCCGCAAGGCCCATGCGCTCGCCCGCCGCAAGCACGGCTGCCCCCGCGATCAGATGAACT
>JAPLRD010000439.1 GCA_026399375.1 Pseudomonadota bacterium | reverse complement strand
GTCGAATACCTGGACGAGCGCTTGAAGCCCATCCTCGGGTCGACCTACGGCATCATGGTCTACCAGGAGCAGGTGATGCAGATCGCGCAGGTGATCGGCGGCTACAGCTTGGGCAGCGCCGATCTGCTGCGCCGCGCGATGGGCAAGAAGAACGTGGAGGAGATGGCCCAGCAGCGCGATATTTTCACCGCGGGAGCGGAAAAGAACGGCCTGGCCAGGAAGAAGGCGACGGAACTGTTCGACCTGATGGAAAAGTTCGCGGGCTACGGTTTCAACAAGCAGGAAGAAGGCGACGGAACTGTTCGACCTGATGGCAAAGTTCGCGGGCTACGGTTTCAACAAGTCGCATGCAGCGGCGTATGCGCTGGTCGCCTGCCAGACCGCCTATCTGAAAGCGCACTTCCCTTCCGAATTCATGGCGGCCAACTTGTCGGCGGTGATGGACGACACCGACAAGGAACACGGCCTTTACAACGACGTGCTGGCAAACGGGCTGAAAGTGTTGCCGCCCGATATCAACAGCGGCGAATACCGCTTCGTGCCGGTGGACGAGGCGAGCATCCGCTTTGGCCTGGGGGCGGTGAAAGGCACGGGCGAGTCCGCGATCGGCGCCATCGTGCGCGAGCGCGCGCAAGGCGGGGCGTTTCGCGACCTGTTCGACTTTTGCGAGCGCATCGACAAGTGATCGAGGCGCTGGTGCGCGCCGGCGCCTTCGATTGCATCGCCCCCGACCGCGCGAGCCTGTTCGGCTCGGTGGGCATCGCGCTCGAGGCCGCCGAGCAGCGCGAGAGGCATGCGCAGCAGGTCAACCTGTTCGGCGATGCGGGCAGCGCCGGAGCGGAACATCCTTCGCTCATCAGCGTGGAGCGCTGGGACGAAGGGCGTTTGCTGAAAGAGGAAAAGGCGAGCATCGGCTTTTATCTATCCGGTCATCCGTTCAGCGCGTACCGGCCCGAGGTCGAGCGTTTCGTGAGGAGTTCGCTGAAGAACCTGCAGCCGAAATCCAACGGAGAATACCAGCAGAAGGGCCAACTGATCGCCGGCGTGGTCGAGTCGGTGCGCATTCAGAGGACGCAGAGCGGGCGCATGGTGATCGTGAACCTCAGCGACGGCACGGCCGCGCAGGAGGTCACGATCTACAGCGAAATCTTTGAACAGTACCGGGACCTGTGCAAAGAGGACAATCTGCTGGTGATCGAAGCCAAGGTGAAGTCCGTGCGCCGCGCCTCCGCAGGCGATGAGGGCGATACCACGTTCACCCGGGTCATCGCCGACAAGATCTACGACCTGGCGGCGGCGCGCAGCCAGTTCGCCAAGGGCATACGCCTGTCGATCAACGGCGAGGCCAGCCGCGCGGGCGCGGCCGCTGCGGCGCGGCTCAAAGGCCTGCTCGAGCCCTATCGCAACGGCGCCTGCCCGGTGTGCGTCAGCTATCGAAACGGGGCGGCTGTGTGCGAGGTGCGCCTGGGCGAAGAATGGCGCGTCAGGCCGGATGACGGCTTGATGCAGTCCCTCGCCGAATGGCTGCGGCCGGAGAACGTGCAACTGCTCTATCCCTGAATCGGGCTGCGTCGTCCTTGCGCCGGATTTCTATTCGGTCGGCCTCAGTTCGAAACTGGAAAAACTGCCTTCGGTCGAAGTGATGTCAATGCGCTCTACCTGAGCCGCCGCCGGACCTACCCGCGCCCAGGAAACGAGCGCGTCGACGGATTCGGGCGTGCCTTGGATCATCGCTTCGACGCTGCCTCCGCGGCGGTTGCGCACCCAGCCGGTGACGCCCAGCCACTGAGCTTGCTCGCTGCAGTGATAGCGAAAGCCAACGCCCTGCACCAGACCGAATATATGTAGATGTTTGACCATGTGCGTTCGATGCGGCTGGTGTGCAGGAAGCCGATTCAGTTCGTGATGCAGCGAAAAAGGACACTCGGAGCGGGCCGTCAGGCCGGCCCCGAGCTGCTACGGATAACGTGACTACCGGTCGCCGATGACCGATAGGCCCCGCCGGATACTATTTGTTTTGGCTGAAAATGTACTCGACCGCAGCTTTCGCATCTTCTTCGCTCGCAGCCCCGCCCTTGGGTGGCATCGGCTTCTTGCCTTTCATGACCGAAGCCGTCATGGCGTCTACGCCCTGCGCTATGATCGGCGCCCAGGCAGCCTTGTCGCCCATCTTCGGTTTCATTCCTTTGTGGCAGCCCGCACACGACTTGTCGTAGACTGCTTTGCCGTCAGCGGCTGAAACTTGTCCGCCGATCATCAATGCTGCTACTGCTCCCGCCAAGATCACTAATCGTTTCATGCTTTCTCCGTTTTGCGTTGATTAATAATGCACTTCGTTTGAATCCATGAATCCTGCCGATGCCGGTGGCCGGTTCGCTCCGGCATGCGCCCGCGCTTATTTGTTTTGGCGGATAAGATATTCGACTGCGGCTCTGACCTCCTCCTCGGAACTGGCGCCGCCCCTGGGTAACATCGTGCCCTTGCC
>JAPLRD010000181.1 GCA_026399375.1 Pseudomonadota bacterium | reverse complement strand
TGCGCGCTTCGCGCAGAAATACACGCCCCCGCCTGATGCACTGTCGCTCGAACGCCACCACCTCGGATTCGTCCGCGCGCTGCGCCCGCAGCGCGCGCAGCATCTCGTGCACGAACACGTCCCAGTCGCGCGCGCTGCCCAGCGCCGCCGCCCGCTCCCTGAGCTGCTGCGCAATCGGCGCGAACACTGCCTCGGGAATGACGGCCTTGAACAGGCTGAAGCACGCGCGCAGCCGCCGCAGGGCCACGCGCACCTGATGCAGGTATTCCGGGTCCCTGCCCGCGAGAAATCCGGACTCGTTCGCCTGGGCATGCGTCATGCAGCTGTGCACGATGGCCGTGAAAGCCGCGGCCACGCTGGCGTGACTGTCGAGCGCCAGCGCCGCCGCCTTGGCCGGGTGCGCCGGTTCCGAACTTGCAAGCGCATAGCCGCGCTCGGCCTTGCTTGCCTGCCCCAGGCGCAGCGGCGCGCGCTCGAGCAGTTCCAGCGCCAGATCGAACAGGCGCGCGCGGTTGCCGGAGACCAGTTCGATTTCCGCTTCGCTGATCACGCTTGAGCGCCGCCCGCTGCGTATCCTGCCGCTGTCGAGGCAGAGTTCGGCCTGGCTGCCGTCGGCGAAACCGAGCTTGATGGTCGTGCGCTCGAAGTCGGTGGCGAACACCGGCCCGAGCGCGGCGCGAAGTCGCGGCGCGCGAAACAGCTTCGCCGGCGGCGTGGTGGCGAGCAGGCCGAAATCCAGCGCCTCGCCCGGCAGCGGCCATTCCCACTCCTCGCGCACGTGCAGTCCGGCCGCGGCCCGGCCTTCGGTCTTCAGCGTTTGCAGCCAGCGCCCGCCGTCGGAACGCAGGCGCAGCGCGAGGCCGGCGCGCAGCAGGTGGCGCCCCGGGGTGTCGTAATAGACGCTGAGCACGCGACGGGTCGAGGCGCGCCCCAGCTGCAGCGCCCTGATCCGCGGATCGCGTCGCAGGCGGCGCAGTTGCGCCGGCTCCAGCAGCAGCTTGATTTCGGTTTCCACTAGTGTCCCGAATCGCTAATTCGCTGAAGAAAAGACGCCGAGAATCGACGCCATACAGCGTTGCAAATGCTCGCAAGGTGTCCAACCTTGCTGCGCTTTGCGCCTTGTCTGGCGCCGATTTCGCCGCTTTTCTGTTTCAATCACCATTGTCTCGCCAAGTGTTGGTTCAACGAACTAACGATTCGGGACACTAGCGTCTGCTGGCTGTGAGCACGCCCTGCACTTCCCTGATCTGCGCCAGCGTTTGCTGCAGTTGGTCCAGATTGGAGATTTCTACCGTGAACGACATGAAAGCCATGTGCTGCTTCGATTGCGTGTTGACCCCGGTGACGTTGATCTTCTCGCGCGAGAGCACTTCGGATATGTCGCGCAGCAGTCCCTGGCGGTCGTTCGCCTGCACCATGATGTCGACCGAGAATACGCCCACTTTCTGCTGGCCCCATTCGGCCACGATCATGCGCTCGGGCTGGAGCTCTGCCAGGCGCTGCAGATCGCGGCAGCTGCGCCGATGGATGGACACGCCGCGGCCGCGGGTGACGAACCCCGCAATGGGGTCGGGCGGGGCCGGTCTGCAGCACTTGGCCAGCTGCGTCAGCAGTTTGTCCATGCCGACGACGAGAATGCCGCTGCCGTTCGCATCGGCCTTGCTCTTCCCCGGCAGGAACGTTTCCGGCCCCGGTTCGGACGCAACTTTCCCGCGCAGCGCGTTCTGCAGTTTCTTCGTTCCGACTTCCTCGCGCCCGGCGGCGGCGAACATGTCTTCGCTTCTGGCGTAGCCGATCTTTTGCGCGAGCTGGTCCAGATTGGCGCCGGTCTTGCCCCCGCGCTGCAATTCGCGCTCGACGATGGCTCTTCCCTGTGCCGCGGTCTCCGCCAGCGCCTGGTTGTTGAACCACTGCCTGACCTTGTTGCGCGCGCGCGAACTGTGGAGAAAGGCCAGCGTCGGGTTCATCCAGTCGCGGCTCGGCCCGCCGGTCTTGGCGGAGACGATCTCTACCCGCTGGCCGTTGGAAAGCTTGTAATTGAGCGGCACCATCACGCCGTCGACCTTGGCGCCGCGGCAGTGATGGCCCAGATCGGTGTGCAGGTGGTAGGCGAAGTCCACCGGCGTGGACCCCTGCGGCAGATCCAGCACCTTCCCCTGCGGCGTCAATACATACACCGTGTCGTCCAGCGCAGTATGCCTCGCCTGCTCCACCCAGTCCGAGGAGCCGGTCACGTCGTCGCGCCAGGCGAGCACCTGCCGCAGCCAGGCGATCTTTTCGTCGAACGGATCCGGGCGCGCAGCCGGGCGCCCCGCTCCCGCCTCCTTGTAGCGCCAGTGGGCCGCCACGCCCAGTTCCGCGTGGCGGTGCATTTCATGGGTGCGGATCTGCACTTCGAGCGAGCGCCCGTCCGGCCCGACTACCGCGGTGTGCAGCGAGCGGTAATCGTTGCCCTTGGGGCGCGAGATGTAATCGTCGAATTCCTTCGGAATCGGCGTCCACAGGTTGTGCACGATGCCAAGCGCGGTGTAGCAGTCCTTCACCGAATCCACCAGCACGCGCAGGGCGCGCACGTCGTAGAGTTCGGAGAAGTCGAGGCTCTTGCCGCGCATCTTGTTGTAGATGCTGTAGATGTGCTTCGGCCTGCCCTGCACTTCGGCGGCTATCCCGGCCGCGCGCAATTCCGCCGCCAGCGCAGACAGGGCCTGGGCGATGAAGCCCTCGCGCTCGTCGCGCTTCTCGTCCAGCATGGACGCGATCTTCTTGTACAGCTCCGGCTCGATGTAACGGAAGGCGTAGTCCTCCATTTCCCATTTCAGCTGCCAGATGCCCAGGCGGTTGGCGAGCGGCGCAAAAATATCCAGCGTCTCCTGCGCATAGGAGCGCCGCAGCGCGTCGGGCGAGCGCGAGAGGAAGCGCAGCGTCTGCGTGCGCGAGGACAGCCGCACCAGCACCACGCGTATGTCCTCGACCATGGCGAGCAGCATCTTGCGCAGCACTTCGGCCTGCGAACTGCGCGCTTCGCCGGTTTCCTGTCCGGCCAGGGCGCGCGTGAGCATGCGCAACTGGTTCAGCTTGGAGATCCCCGCGACCAGCGCGGCCACGGAAGGGCCGAAGTCGGCGGCGAGCTTGTCCTGGCCCTCGGGCAGATACTGCGGCATCGCGAACAGGATGCTGGCGATGCGCGTTTCCACGTCGAGCCGCAAGGACGCGAGCGTCGCGGTGACGCCCAGGGCGTGCCCCATCACCGGCTCGCCCGTGCCCAGCAGTTTGTCCGCATACACGGGGAGCGAGAACTCGCAGGCGCGGCGCAAACGCAGGGCGTCCGCTTCTGGCAAGCCGGCCGCGATTGCGGCGAACTCCGGCTCGGCCAGATCGAATTGTGCCGCCTGCCCTGCAGTACCCATGGCGCGATTATATCGCCCCGGCGGCGCGCCGGCCCGCCGCAGAACGCAATTGCGGGATAATCCCCCGATGTTCGAGTTTCTCAAATCCCGGCGCACACAGAGAGCGCCGCGCGGCATGGCGCTGGATGAAACCCTGTGGCGTCGCGTGAGCGGCAGCCTGCCGTTCTTGCAGGGCCTGACGCACGCCGAAATGGAACGATTGGGGGATTACAGCGCGAAATTCCTGCAGCAGAAGGAAATGCACGGCGCGCGCGGCTTCGTCCTGACCGACGACGTGCGCCTGTCGATCGCGGTGCAGGCCTGCCTGCCGGTCCTCAACCTGGGACTGGACGCCTACGGCGGCTGGGTGGGCGTCGTGATCTATCCGGGAGAGTTCAAGGTGCGGCGCGAGCACGTCGACGAGAGCGGCGTGGTGCACGAGTACGACGACGCGCTGTCGGGCGAGGCCTGGCCGGGCGGACCGGTGATCCTGTCCTGGGAGGACGTGACGCTGGGCGAAGCAGGCTACAACGTGGTCATCCACGAATTTGCGCACAAGCTGCACATGGGCCGCGGCGACATGGACGATTTTCCGCTGCCGCACGCGGACATGGACCGTGAGCGCTGGCTGGCGACCTGGGACAAGGCGTACGACGCATTCTGCGACCAGGTCGACCGCGGCGTGGACACGGCGATCGATCCCTATGCGAGCGAGCAGCCGGCGGAATTCTTCGCCGTCCTCTCCGAAGCCTTCTTCACCCTGCCGCAGGTGGTGCGCTCGCTCTACCCGGCGCTCTACGGCGAACTGGCGCTGTTCTACAGGCAGGATCCGGCTGCGCGTTTGCCAAGCGCCGTATAGCGCGCGTGAAAGACGGCGCCTTGCCCCCTCATTCCGCGCCGAGTGGCTGTACGTCCACCACCACCGAAAGCTTTTGCCGTGCGCCACCAAGCACCACACCGCATAGAGGCGTGACGTCGGAAAACTCTCTGCCCCATCCCAGCGTGACGAATTCCAGATCCGCCAGTTTGCCGTTGGTGGGGTCGAAGGCCACCCAGCCGAGCTGCGGGCAATGCGACGCCACCCATGCGTGCGACGCATCCGCCCCCGACAGGCGCTCCGTGCCCGCCGGCACGTGGTTGAGGACGTAGCCGCTCACGTAGCGCGCCGGCAGTCCTATTGAACGCAGGCAACTGAGCATCAGGTGGGCAAAATCCTGGCACACGCCGCGCCTGTGCTCGAGCACCTCGCGCACCTGCGTCGTCACGGTGGTCGCCTTGGGGTCGTAGATGAAATCGGCATGGATGCGGCGGTTCAGATCCAGCAGCGCAGCTAGCCACGGGCGGCCCGGCGAAAAACTCGGCCGAGCATAGGCGATCGATTCCTGCAGCAACGGCACCATGGGCGAGGCCACCCGATACTGCTCCAGGTCGAGGTCCATAACCGGCCCGTTCGCATAAGGCGGTGCGAGCGCCTCCTCCCACGCGGGCGAAGCCGCCTGCGCGTCCGGCGCATGCGAATCGATTTCGACCAGCGACTCCGCCATCACGCTGAGGACGTCGTGCGGCGCGTCTATCATCAGGCGCACGATGCCGTTGCCGAAATAATCCACGCTCTCGGCGCGTTCGGCCGGTCTGGGTTCGATTTCGATACTGTGATATTTCAGGCGCTGCCAGGGCGTGTCGCGCGGCTTCAGGTGCGCGAGCTGATGCGCGCTCGTCGCCTTGCTCGAATAGGCGTAGCGCGTCTCGTGCGTTACGCGGTACCTGGCGTGTGCGGCCACTGCGCGCCTACATGCCCAGCGTCGCCCAGACGTTCGCCTGGGCGTGACTGAAGAAACGGTGCGACAGGCGGTCGCTGAGGGCGAACGCCCCCGAGCGCAGGGCGTCTATCGCTTCGCGCAAGCGTTCGCTTTCCGGCTGCAGGTCGCGCGCCGGATCCAGGCCTTCGAGCGCTTCGATGCAGGGCCGCAAAATCTCGCCGCCGCAATCGCCGTAGGTGTCCTCCAGCTTCTTCATGTAGGAGAACACGCCGCTGGCCTGAAACAGCACGGAGCGCGGATTGGCGCGATCGAGGACGAGCAGGTCGAGCACCGGCAGCCACTCCGGACGCGCCATGTAGCGCGAGCGATAGGTGATGATGGAGTCGGCCAGCCGCAGGAGCCAGGTGAGACCCGACCCGCGCCCGTGCTGGAACGCCACCTGCAGTGCAAGGCACTGGAACGACAACCGCTCCAGCCGCCGGCCGATCGAGAGGAAACGCCAGCCGTCGTCGCGCGTCATCCCGTCCAGCACGAACCCGGAGAGCGTCATCAGACCGGTCACGGTGCGATCCAGCCAGTTGATCGTTTCCGGAAGGGACGCGTCCTTGCCGAGGATAGGATGCTTGACGAGCAGATTGATCGTGCGCCAGTTGTCCATGGACATGCGGTCGCGCAAATTGAGCGCGACCTGCTCGAGATTTCGCAGATTGCTCGGCAGGCCGTAGGGATTCTTCTCCTGCGTCGCCGCCGCGAGCAGGCCCGGCTCGGGGTCCTCGTCCTCTTCGATCAGGCTGAATGCGCTCGCCAGCGCCAGCACGGGCCCGCTCGAGTCCTCGTCGTCGTCGCTTTCGCGCAGGACATGACTCAGCGCCAGGCGCAGCAGCCGCGCCGAATCGTCGCAGCGCTCCTCGTAGCGACCGAACCAGAACAGGTTTTCCGCCACGCGCGAGGGAATGCCCGATCCAGAATGCACGAGATCGTCCGCCGTGACGGTGCTGCGCAGCAGGGTGAAGCTCGCGTCGACCGAACCGATGGACGTCACCCAGGTATCCTTGGAGCCGCCGCCGCGCTGCGCCGAAACGAAGCGCTGGTCGGCGCCGCTGGCGGTGCGCGTCAGCCCGCCCGGCATCACCATATATCCGGCGGGCGACCGAATGGCGAACACGCGCAGGCCGATGCCGCGCGCGCCGATGCGGTAGGACTGGTCGCGCCCGAGCACCGGCGCCTGCGACACATGGACGAATTCCTGCGCGATGATGCGTTCGGGCTGCACTTTCAACCGCTCGGTCAGCGATGCCAATCCGGCTGCATCCAGATCCTCACCGAAAACCGGGTCGAATTTGTAGGCCGGATCCGCCGATTTGAACACCAGCCGCTTCGATTGCTCGAGCGCATCGGCGAGCGCGGCAGGCTCGCCGCACCACCAGGTCGCGATCGAGGGCAGACGCAGCGGCTCGCCCAGCAGATGTTCGCACAGGCCGGGCAGGAAACCGAGCAGAGCGCCCGACTCGATCACCCCCGATCCCAGGGCGTTGGCGATCAGGACGCTGCCGCGGCGCGCGCAATCGGTCAGGCCGGCCACGCCGAGCGCGGAATCGCTGCGCAGTTCGAGCGGATCGCAGTAGGTGTCGTCCTGGCGGCGCAGGATCGCATGCACGCGCTTCAAGCCGCCGACCGTCTTGAGCCAGACGCGCCCTCCCCGTACCGTGAGGTCGCCGCCCTCCACCAGCGGAAAGCCCAGGTAGCGTGCCAGCAGCGCGTGTTCGAAGTAGGTTTCGTTGTACGGCCCGGGGGTGAGCAGCACGGTGAGCGCGGGACCGTCGCCCCTGGGCGCGAAGTGCATCAGGGAATCGCGCATGGCGGCGAAAAATTGCGCCACGTGCTGCACCCTCAGGTCGCGGTACAGGGCGGGGAAGGTGCGCGAAACGATCAGGCGGTTTTCCAGGGCATAGCCCGCGCCCGAGGGCGCCTGGGTCCGGTCTGCCATGACCCACCAGCGGCCGTCGGGCGAGCGCGCCAGGTCGACCGCGTACGCGTGCAGGTGCACGCCTCCGGGCAGATTCATGCCGTGCGCCGGCCGCAGAAATCCGCTTTGACCGAATATCAGCTTCGGCGGGATGAGCCCCTGCTTCAGCAGCGACTGCTCGCCGTAGAGGTCGGCGAGTATGCGGTCGAACAGGAGCGCCCGCTGCGCGATCCCGGCCTCGAGCTCGCGCCATTCATCCGGCGCGATGATGAACGGCAGTACGTCCAGGTCCCAGGGCCGGTCCAGCCCCTGCGGATCGGCATAGACATTGTAGGTGACGCCGCTGTCGCGAATCTGGCGCTCGGCGGCCGCAAGGCGCGCATTGATATCCTCCGCGGAGCTTGCGGTCAGCGCGCGGAAAAAACGCGTCCAGTGCGCGCGCGGCTTCCGCGGCGCCTCGAACAGTTCGTCGAAGCGCCCGTCGGAATCGGGATAGCTCTTGAGCATCTCTTCCAGCATTGGCGGCAATTTAAGGGAGTCGAGCGGATTACCGGTGAATTCTGCGCCTCAGAATGCATGGTTCGGCCTGCCTGCGCAAGGTGAAAATCCGGACAGGCATGTTCAGCCGCCGAGCAGAAAATCGCGCACGATGGCGATCTGGCCGGCGTGCATCAGCGTCGGCGCGTGACCGACATCGGGGATTTCCACGACCTTGGCGCGCGGGCCGCGGGTGGACATTTCCTGCAGGGCCTCGCGTTTGAGCAGATCGGACTGCGCGCCCCGGATCACCAGCGTGGGGCAGCGAATCGCATCGTAGTAGGGCCACAGCTCGATGTCCTTGTCGATTTTGGTCACTTTGAACGGCACGGCGATCGCCGGATCGTAGTGCATGCGATAGCTGCCGTCGGGCTGCTTGCGCGTGACATGCTCGGTGAGGAACGACCATTGCGCATCGCTGTGCGCGCCGAAGGTCGCGCTGACCGCGCGTATATACTGGACTGCGGCGGCGAAATCCGGAAACTGCGGCGACATGCCCAGATATTCGCCGATGCGCGCGAGCGATGCGGCCGCGATCACCGGGCCGACGTCGTTCAACACCAGTTTTTGCAGCGGCGCGTCCGGCAGGCTCGCGAGCGTCATGCCGATCAGGCCGCCCATGGAGGTGCCGACCCAGTGCACGCTGTCGGCGTTCACGCGCGCAAGCAGCGTCACCATGTCGGCGACATAGGTCTGCACCTGGTATTCCATGGGGTTCTTCAGCCAGCCGCTCAGGCCGCGGCCGGGCACGTCGGGGCAGACCACGCGATACTCGAGCGCCATCGCCCGCGCCAGTTCGTCGAAGTCGCGACCGCAACGCGACAGGCCGTGCACGCACACCAGCACTTTGCGGTTCGCCGGGTCGCCCCATTCGGTATAAGCCATCTGGTGCAATCCGCTCGGCGTAATGCACTGAACCTGGTGCTGCCTGAATTCCTGTGTCATTCCGTTTGTCCCTCATGCTGTTTTTCAATCTGCGAAAAGTATAACAGCCCGTCCGTGCACCGTTTTGCGGCGCGACGCCCACACTTGGTGCAGGCTGGGAGGCGTGTCGAAAGCATGGTACCGTGAGATACAAGTCTCCCGCCTCTGGTATGAACGAACGCGGCCCGGGTGGAACATGGCACAAGGGTTGCTTTGTATGAGTCCGGGGGATTTCAAGCAAACATGACCAGCGCGCAGCAAACACAGTCCATGGGCGTCGTCAGCTATGACGAAATGCGCGTTGGCGACGGCGCTGTGCGCGCGCACTATCAGGACTACGCGTCCTGGCTTTCCGCCATGCCGCCGGAGCGCGTGCGGCAAAAACTCAAGGAAGCCGACGTCGCGTTTCACCGTGTCGGCATCACCTTCGCCGTGTACGGCGAGGAAACGGGCAGCGAACGCCTGATACCGTTCGACATCATTCCGCGCATCCTGCCGGCCGACGAATGGCAAACTCTGGAGTCCGGACTGAAGCAGCGCGTGAAGGCGCTCAATCTGTTCCTCGAAGACATCTATCACAAGCAGGAGATCCTGCGTTCGGGCCTGATCGCGCCGGAAAAAGTGCTGCAGAACAGCCAGTACCGCAAGGAAATGCAGGGCGTGGACGTGCCCGGCGGCATCTACGCCTATATCGCAGGCGTGGATATCGTGCGCGCGGCGGGAACGAACGGGAGCGCGGGCGAATTCTTCGTGCTCGAGGACAACCTGCGCGTTCCCTCAGGCGTCTCGTACATGCTGGAAAACCGCAAGATGATGATGCGCCTGTTTCCGGAACTGTTCGCCAGACAGAAGGTCGCGCCGGTCGATCATTACCCGAACCTGCTGCTGGAGAATCTGCGCGCCGCTGCGCCGCAGGGCGTCTCCGACCCGAGCGTGGTGCTGCTCACGCCGGGCGCATACAACTCCGCCTACTTCGAGCACACCTTTCTCGCGCAGCAGATGGGCATCGAACTGGTCGAGGGCCGGGACCTGCTGGTGCGTGACGGCTACGTCTATATGCGCACCACGCGCGGCCCGAAAAGAGTGGATGTGATCTACCGCCGGGTGGACGACGATTTCCTCGATCCGCGCGCGTTCCGTCCCGACTCCATGCTGGGCGTGGCGGGCCTGCTCGACGCCTACCGTGCCGGACATGTCACGCTCGCCAATGCCATCGGCACCGGCGTCGCCGATGACAAGTCGATCTACATCTACGTGCCGAAAATGATCGAGTTCTATCTGGGCGAGAAGCCCATTCTGCAGAACGTGCCCACCTGGGAATGCGCGCGCAAAGCCGACCTCGACCACGTGTTGCAGCACCTCCCCGATCTGGTGGTGAAGGAAACGCATGGCTCGGGCGGATACGGAATGCTGGTGGGGCCGGCCTCCACCGCCGCCGAGCGCGAAGATTTCCGCAGCCGCATCCTCGCCAATCCGGACAAATATATCGCCCAGCCTACGCTGGCGCTCTCGACCTGCCCGACGTTCACCGACGCCGGCGTCGCGCCGCGCCACATCGACCTGCGGCCGTTCGTGCTCAGCGGGCGCGAGGTCAGGGTGGTCCCAGGCGGGCTCACCCGCGTCGCGCTGCGCGAAGGCTCGCTGGTGGTGAACTCCTCGCAGGGCGGGGGCACCAAGGACACCTGGGTGCTCGAATAATGCTGAGCCGCACCGCAAACGACCTGCTTTGGATGTCGCGCCTCGTCGAACGCGCCGAGAACACCGCGCGCATACTCGACGTGACCTACCGCATGTCGCTGCTGCCGTATCAGGTGCTCGAACCGGGTCAGGAATGGGCCGAGCCCTGGGTGCTGCCGCTCGTCTCCAGCGGCCTCGCCACGAACTACTACGAACGCCACAAGGTGCTGACCGCGGACGACGTCATCCACTTCATGGCGCTGGACGCGAGCAACCCCTCCAGCATCTACTGCTGCCTGCGCGACGCCAGGGAAAACGCGCGGGCGCAGCGCGGCGCCATCACTTCCGAAATGTGGGAGAGCCTCAACACCACCTGGATCGAAATGCGCAACATGGATTTCGCCGACATCAAGACGAACGGCATCGGCGAGTTCTTCGAACTGGTGAAAATGCGATCGCACCTGTTCCGTGGCGTCACCGTCGGCACCATGCTGCGCGACGAGGGCTACAACTTCATCCGCCTGGCCACTTTTCTCGAGCGTGCCGACAACACGGCGCGCATACTCGACGTCAAGTACCACACGCTGCTGCCTTCCGCATCGGACGTCGGCGGCGCCGTGGACTACTATCAATGGGGCGCGTTGCTGCGCTCGCTCAGCGCGTTCGAAGCCTACCGCCGCATCTACCGCGACGTCATCGTTCCGCGGCGCGTGGCCGAGCTGCTGATCCTGCGCGAAGACGTGCCGCGTTCCCTGCACGCCTGCATGAACGCCATTTACGAGATCCTGCAAGATCTGTCCGATTCGGGTTCGCTCGAGCCGGAGCGCCTCGCCGGCGAGATCCACGCGCAGCTCCACTACGGCCGCGTCGAGCAGATATTCGCGGTCGGCCTGCACGAGTATCTGATGCAATTCCTGGAAAAGATCAACACCCTCGGAAACGAGATCACCAGCCATTTCCTGGCGCCGGCCTAGTTGCCGCACGCCGCCGATTGCACTATTTTTCGTCGTCCGCCACCCGCCGCCGCCATGACCTGTCGCGTTGCCGTACCATGAGCGCCATCGAGCGGCTATTCCCGAGACGGCACCCATCATGACCATACGCGTCGCACTGCACCACCAGACCCCATACCGGTTCGACCGGCCGGTGGCGCTCGCCCCCCACGAGGTCCGACTGCGCCCGGCGGCGCACTGCCGCACGCCCGTCAACAGCTACTCGCTGACGGTCCTGCCGGAAAAACATTTCATCAACTGGCAGCAGGACGCATATGGAAACTACCTGGCGCGCCTGGTGTTCCCGGAAAAATGCCGCGAGCTGACGGTTACGGTCGATCTGGTCGCCGACCTGACCGTCATCAACCCGTTCGATTTCTTCGTCGAGCAATACGCCGAGAAATACCCGTTCCGCTATCCCGATCGTCTTGCCAACGAACTCGCGCCTTACCTGGAATGCGAGCCCGCGGGGCCGCTGCTGCAAGCCTGGTTGGGGCAGTTCCGCCGCGACGGCTTCAAGCCGGGAATGAACATCAGCGATTTTCTGGTGAACGTCAACGGCAATCTGCAGCGTCTGATCGCCTATCTCGTGCGCATGGAACCCGGGGTGCAGACCTGCGAGGAAACACTGGAGAAGAAAAGCGGCTCCTGCCGCGATTCCAGCTGGCTGCTGGTGCAGATCCTGCGCCATCTGGGCCTGGCGACGCGCTTCGTCTCCGGCTATCTGATCCAGCTCACCGCCGACGTGAAGCCGCTGGAGGGCCCTGCGGGCACCGCCCATGACTTCACCGATCTGCACGCATGGGCGGAGGTCTACGTCCCGGGCGCGGGCTGGATCGGGCTCGACCCCACCTCCGGGTTGTTCGCCGGAGAAGGCCACATTCCCCTCGCCTGCACCGCCATCCCGTCGAGCGCCGCGCCGATCACCGGTGCAACCGACGTGTGCGAAACGAAGCTTGCGTTCGAGATGAGCGTGACGCGCATCCACGAGGACCCGCGCGTCACCAAGCCTTATACCGAAGAACAATGGAGCGAGATCGAGGCCATCGGCCACAAGGTGGACGCCGAACTCGAAGCCGCCGACGTGCGCCTGACGCAGGGCGGCGAGCCCACTTTCGTTTCGATCGACGACATGGACGGCCCGGAGTGGAACTACACCGCGCTGTCGCCGAAAAAATGGGCGCTGGCGCAGGGACTGGCCGCTCGCCTGTTGCGGCACTTCGCCCCGGGCGGCCTGCTTCAATACGGCCAGGGGAAATGGTATCCCGGCGAGCCGCTGCCGCGCTGGGCCCTGGGAATATTGTGGCGCCCGGACGGCAAGCCGCTGTGGCGCGAGCCCGCGCTCATGGCCGCGTCCGTGCCCGCCGATGCAGGCGTCAGGAAAGCGACGGAAAAACAGGCGCGCGAATTCGGCGCGAAACTGGCGGCCGAACTCGGCCTCGACCCCAGCCACCTCATACCGGCCTACGAAAACGTCTGGCTGGCGGTCAAGGAGGAGCAGGAGCTGCCGGTCAATCTGGATCCGCTGAGCGTTGACCTGGAAAAAGCGGAAGAGCGCGCCTGGCTCGCGCGCACGCTGGCCCGAGGCCTGGGCACCGTCACAGGCTATGTGCTGCCGCTCAAGGCGGCGCACGCCGAAGGCCGGCGCGGCGGCGCAGGCGCGAAGGAAGCCAGCGTATGGGAGACCAGCGTCTGGCCGCTGAAGCGCGAGCACCTGTATCTCCTGCCGGGTGATTCACCGCTTGGATACCGCCTGCCACTGGCATCGCTGCCCACGGTCCCGCCGCAGGATGCAGAAGCGGAATTCCCGGCCGATCCGTTTGACGCGCGTGAAAGTCTGCACGACGCGCATGTGACGAACGAAAAGATCCGTCATCAGCCGAAGGCCAGGCCGAAACCGAAGGAAGTGGTGCGCACCGCGCTGTGCCTGCAGGTGCACGAGGGCGTACTCAGCGTGTTTCTGCCTCCGGTTCCGCGGCTGGAGGATTTCGTCAACCTCGTCGCGGCGGTCGAACACACAGCGGCCGCGCTTGCGCTGCCGGTGCGCATCACGGGTTATCCGCCGCCGTTCGATCCGCGCCTGCGCGTGCTCAACATCACGCCCGACCCGGGCGTGATCGAAGTCAATATCCATCCGGCGCGAACCTGGCAGGAACTGGTCGAGAACACGACGGTGCTCTACGAAGAAGCGCGCCAGGCGCGGCTGGGCACGGAAAAGTTCATGCTCGACGGCCGCCACACCGGCACCGGCGGCGGCAATCACGTCACGCTGGGCGGCGCGACCCCGGCCGATTCGCCCATGCTGCGCCGGCCCGACCTGCTGCAGAGCCTGATCACCTACTGGCAGAACCATCCGGCGCTGTCGTATCTGTTTTCCGGGCAGTTCATCGGACCGACGAGCCAGGCGCCGCGCGTGGACGAAGCGCGCGACGCCAATCTGTACGAACTCGAGATCGCGTTCCAGCAGCTCGCGCAGCATCTGCCCGCGCGCGCCGAATCCGAGCGCCCCTGGCTCGTCGACCGGCTGCTGCGGCACCTGCTCACCGATCTCACCGGCAACACGCATCGCGCCGAGTTCTCCATCGACAAGCTGTATTCCCCCGACGGCCCCGCCGGCAGGCTCGGGCTGGTCGAGTTCCGCGGGTTCGAAATGCCGCCGCACGCGCGCATGAGCCTGACGCAGGTGCTGCTGCTGCGCGCGCTGGTCGCGCGCTTCTGGAAAGAGCCCTATCGCGGCCGCCTGGTGCACTGGGGCACGCAACTGCACGATCGCTGGATGCTGCCGCATTTCATCGCGCAGGACATGGCCGATGTCGTGCGCGACCTCGGCGCCGCGGGTTATCCGTTCCGCGCCGACTGGTTCGCGCCCTTCATCGAATTCCGCTTCCCGCGCTACGGCACGGCGGCCTATGAAGGCGTGCAGCTCGAACTGCGGCAGGCGATCGAGCCGTGGAACGTGCTCGGTGAAGAAATGCAGGCGGGGACGACTTCGCGCTACGTCGACTCATCGGTGGAACGCCTGCAATTGAAGGTCAACGGCATGATAGACACCCGCCACGTCGTCACCTGCAACGGCCGTGCGCTGCCGCTGCACCCGACCGGCACGCACGGCGAATTCGTCGCCGGCGTGCGCTATCGCGCCTGGTCTCCGCCGTCGGCGCTGCACCCCACGATAGGCGTGCACTCGCCGCTGGTGTTCGACATCGTGGACACCTGGAGCGGCACGGGCAAATCGATAGGCGGCTGCACGTATCACGTGGTGCATCCGGGCGGGCGCAACTACGACACTTTCCCGGTCAACGCCAACGAGGCCGAAGCGCGCCGCTTCGCGCGTTTCTGGGGCCACGGGCATACGCCCGGCCCGATGAGCGTGGTCGCGGAACCGCTGAACCGCAACTTCCCCTTCACGCTCGATCTGCGCTGGCGCGCGGCCTAGATCCCGCGCCGAATCCGGGCGCGGCGCACCCTCCGGCCGCCGGTTTCGCACGCCGGTCAATCGGAGTTGACACGGGCCGCCGCATAATGAATGATTGTTCATTCATTACGGAACCGCGCGCGAATCCATGGGAAAAATACTGCTGGCCACGGCCCGTCCATCCACAAGGAAACGGGCATGACGACAGCGCCCCCGGAAAACTACAAGCCCTATGCGGGCAACGACGGTGGTTTCGGCAAACACGTCGGACCGCTGTGCGTCGATGAACGCCAGGTTCTTTCGCCGCGCTTCGCCCTGCTGACCCGGGAGCATCACTGCAACCACGCCGGCGTGGTCCACGGCGGCATGCTGATGACGTTTTCCGATCAGGTTCTCGGCCTGACGGTGCGCGCGAACGCGGGCACGGAGGCGGTCGTGACAGTCAGCCTGACCTGCCAATTCGTGACTTCGGCGCGGATCGGCAACTGGATCGAGGGCTCTGCCGAGATCGTCCATCGGACGGGAAGCATGTTCTTCATCCGCGGCACGCTCGTGAGTGCGGGCGTTCCGGTCATGACCAGCAACGGCATCTGGAAACAGGTGCGCGAATCCGCGCAGCGGTAACAGGCAGCCAGGCAACGCAGACCCGGGCCCGCGAGGTCCAGACATATCAACCATCAGGCGGGAACAAAATGATTTTGACCGAACAGCAATCGATGATACGAGACATGGCGCGCCAGTTCGCGCGCGAGCGCCTGCAGCCGCAGGCGGCCAAGTGGGATCGCGAATCCTATTTCCCGAAAGAAGCGCTGGCGGAGATGGGCCGGTTGGGCCTCATGGGCATGTGCATTCCGGAGGAATGGGGCGGCGCCGGCGCGGACAGCCTTTCGCTCGCCGTGGCGCTGGAGGAGATCGCCGCCGGCGACGCCGCCTGCGCCACCATCATGAGCGGCCACAATTCGGTCGGCTGCATGCCCATTCTGCAATATGGCAATGCGGCGCAGAAGGAGCGCTTCCTGCGCCCGATGGCGCAGGGCAAAATGCTGTCCGCCTTTTGCCTGACCGAGCCGCGCGGCGGCTCCGATGCCGGGCACCCGGACTGCCGCGCGCGGCGCGACGGCGACCACTATGTGATCTCCGGCTGCAAGCAGTTCATCACCACGGGCAAGTACGCCGAGGTTGCGCTGGTGTTCGTCGCCACCGACCCCAAGGCCGGCGGCAAGGGCATGAGCGCGTTTCTCGTTCCGACCGACACGCCCGGATATACGGTTGCCAAGGTCGAGTCCAAGATGGGGCAGCACGCGTCGGACACCTGCCAGATCCTGTTCGAGGACGTGCGCGTTCCCTCCGATCTGCGGCTGGGCGACGAGGGACAGGGTTATCGCATCGCGCTCGCCAATCTGGAGGGCGGGCGCATCGGCATCGCGGCGCAGGCGGTCGGCATCGCCCAGGCGGCGTTCGAGGCCGCCCTCGCCTACGCGAAAGAGCGCGAAACCTTCGGCAAGAAGATCATCGAACACCAGGCGGTCGGGTTCCGTCTCGCCGGCATGGCGACGCGCATCGAGGCCGCGCGGCAACTGGTGTGGCATGCGGCGTCGCTGCGCGACGACAAACAGCCCTGCCTGAAGGAGGCCTGCATGGCCAAACTGGTCGCGTCGGAAGCGGCGGAGTCGGTCTGTTCGGACGCCATCCAGACCCTGGGCGGGTACGGCTATCTCGACGACTTCCCGGTTGAGCGGCTGTATCGCGACGCCCGCGTGACGAAGATCTACGAGGGGACCAACGACATCCAGCACATGATCATCTGCCGCGAAATCTCGCGCGGCTGAGGCGCCCGGATTTACGACACCCCAAGAAATAGTCATTCTGGGGCCGCCCTCAAGGGGACTTCCTTCGGGGCGAAGGCCGAAGCATCTGCTTCTTGCACTCTACGAAAAGCCGATTCCTCGCTTCGCTCGGAATGACCTGCCGGAATAATCGGGGCACCCTGTATTAATTTTGCAATAGTCGGGACTCAATCTGACAGGCATTGCCCGCTTCGACCCGTTCCGTCCGCTGACGTCCACGGCGATCGAGCGGCCGCTCTCACCAACAGCGGTCATTCATTCACGGCTTCAGGGTAATTCTGCCCACTGCTTTTGGCAGGCGCCACCATGCTAGCAGCGCTTGTTGTTCCACCTTTGCATGCGTTATGCAATGCAGGCAGACGATTCACTTTGTGCCTTAACGACAGGGCCGCGCGGTGCGGCTGGCTGCAGTCGGAAGCCCCCCCTGCATTCGGGTTTTATTCCGCAGACAGCACCACACGTATGGTCTTCAGTATCTCGTCATGGTGAAATGGTTTGGTCACAAACGCCGCGATGAGACTGGTGCGCAGCATCTCCTGCACCAGGCTGTCGTCTTTATAGAAATAGCCCGAAACCATGATCATCGGCGAGATGCAAGATGTTTCGGCACGTATGCGTTTGGCAAGATCCGCGCCGTCGATGTCGCCCAGCTTGGCATCGATCAGAATCAGCTGACTCGCTTGCTCCGGATGCGCGAGCCAGCGCAGTGCCTCGGCCCCGCTGGTCACCGTCGCTGTGGCAAATCCGTGCTGTCGCAGCAGGGTAGACAGCGCCCAGCACACGTCGAGCTCGTCGTCCACAATCAGCACCATCTGTCTTTCGCTCATCAGCCTTCATCCATCAGCGGCGACGACCGCCCGGCGCTCGCCGCCGGTTTCATTACCGGCCCGCGGCGAGCGCTGGGCAGAAATTGTATGGCGGCCACGGCCCGCGCAATTCGAGCGTAAGGCCGGTGCCCGCATAAGCCTGCTGCTGCAATGCGAGTGCGGCGCGAAATCCGGCCAGAGCGGCGTCGGCCACGAGAAAGCTGGCGTTGAACACCATGCGCTCGGAGCGTCCGGTCACCGTGCCCGCGTGGCAGCGCAATTCACTGGTGTCTACGGCATGCGGGGCGAGGCTCTGTCCCAGATATTCGCTCGCCTGCGCGAGCCACAGGCGCAGCGCCGCATCGATCGCGACATCGAGCTGTTTTTGCTGCAGGTAGCGCGCGCCGGGCGCGGCGGGCAGCGTCGCCATGCGCGACACAATGGCGGCGTCCGACGCAGCCACCACCGGCCGGGCCTGCGCGTCGACCAGATAGCCCTTGACGCTCCACTCGGCCTTGTCGCTCAGGTGCTCGAGCACGCGCGCGACGTCTTCGCGATGCCGGCCGAGAAATTCCAGCAGGCTGGCGCGGGAACGAAAAATGGTGCCGAACTTGACCGGCAGCACCGTCGATGCGCCCATGATGCGCTCCACCACCGCCTCGTGCCGAAACGCACGCGGCCCGACCCAGGACAGGGACTGCAGGTTTTCATCGGAAAATTCGCCGCTGTCCACCTCGCCGATCACCGCCACCGTCCCGGCCTCCTCCAGCGCTGCCACCGGATAGCGCTCGTCCACGCCGGCAAGCTGTTCTGCGGCCAGCGCCCGCACCAGCGGCAGGCATTCGGCTCGCGCGAGGCAGTAGAGATAGATCGCGCGTTCTGCGGCAGCCGCGGGCACTGCCGTCATTGCAGGCACTGCGCTCACTTGCGCATCGCCTCGAGCGCGGCCTCGAAATGCCGCGGCTCGATCACCAGGGGCACCGCCGCCGGCGCATCCTCCCCGGCGCCTTTGCCCGCATCCACGCGTTCGCGGATCGCGTTCAATGCGGCATGGTGACAGATGGCGGTAAGATCGGCCCCGGTGCGGCCCTCGGTCGCGGCCGCGATGGCCACGAGGTTCACTTTCTTGGATACCGGCTTGCCGCGGGTCTGGATCTGCAGGATCGCCAGGCGCGCCGGTTCGTCGGGCGGCGGAATTTCCAGCACCACGTCGAAACGCCCCGGGCGCAGCAAGGCCGGGTCGACGATGTCGCGCCGGTTGGTTGCGGCGAGCACCAGCACGCCGGTGAGTTTCTCCACCCCATCGAGCTCGGCCAGGAATTGGCCGACCACGCGCTCGCTGACGCTCGACTCCGAGCCGCCTCCGCGCCTCGGGACCAGCGCGTCGATCTCGTCGAAAAACACCAGGCAGGGAGCAGCCTGCTTCGCCTTGCGGAACACCTCGCGCACAGCGCGTTCGGATTCACCGACATATTTCGACAGCAGGCCCGGCCCCTTGACCGAAATGAAGTTGACCTGGGTCGCACTGGCCGCCGCCTGGGCGAGCAGCGTCTTGCCGCAACCGGGCGGGCCGGTAAGCAATATGCCCTTGAGCGGCCTCACCCCCGCCGCCTCGAACAGATCGCCGTAGAGCAGCGGCCATTCCAGCGCTTCGCGCAGCATCTGTTTCGCCTGCGTGAGGCCGCCCACATCTTCCCATTGGGTCGAAGGCACTTCGACGAACACTTCGCGCAGCGCGGAGGGCTCCACGTCACGCAGTGCGACGGTGAAATCCTCCTTGCACAGCTCGAGCTTCATCAGCGAGTCGTAGGGCAGCGTCGCCTGGGCAAAGTCGATCTCGGGCAGGATGCGGCGCACGCAGATCATCGCCGCCTCGCGGCACAGCGCCTCAAGGTCGGCGCCGACGAAGCCGTGGGTGATGTCGGCCAGGTGCTTGAGGTCGATGTCCTTGGCCAGCGGCATGCCGCGGCTGTGGATTTCCAGGATTTCCAGGCGGCCGTTGCGATCCGGAATCGGGATCACGATTTCCCGGTCGAAGCGCCCCGGGCGGCGCAGGGCCGGGTCGATCGCATTCGGCAGGTTGGTGGCGGCGATGACGATGACGTTCTCGCGCGACTTCAACCCGTCCATGAGGCTGAGCAACTGCGCCACCACCCGCCGCTCGACCTGTTTTTCACCGCCCAGGTCCTCGCGCTTGGGCGCGATGGCAACCACTTCGGCCAAGCTCGATGAATCCGTCGACTTCTGTACCTTTGCCATTTTGATTCTCCTAAGACTTCTCACCCCAGGTGAAGACACTGCAAACAAAGTGCGGGGTTGGGCCCTTCGTCATGGCTATACCCATTAGCAATAGCCGTGCCACTCAGCCGATGGTTCAGCCAGCAGCGAAAGTTGCGCGCGCAAACAATGTGTAAGGCGATGCAGGCGCCACAGACCGGTTCAGCGGGGTCGGTCATAGAGGCGCGAGCGCTAGGGGGGCGGCACCTTACGTATGGCGCGGTATTCCTATTGGCGGATAACTTCATGCGGTGAAGGCCGCTTCATGCCGCTCGGCGCAGGCGCAGGAGAACCTGCTCGATGCGCGAGCGCTCTGCCAGGACCTTGCGCGCATACGCCGTATCGGGGTCTTCTGCCGCGCCAGCATACATCTGCAGCGCCTCCTCGATCTCGCCGAATCGGCGCAGGTATTCGCGCAGAATCTGTGCCCCGATCCGGATGTTGGCCTCCGGGTCGAGCAGTACGTCCTTGTTCCCATGCAGGGCTATTTTTTCCATGTGGAACTTTGCCATCACCTGCATTAATCCTTTGGCGCCGAGCGCGCTTTCGGCCAGCGGGTTGAAGCTTGACTCGATCGCAATCACCGCGAGGATCAGCAGCGGGTCGACGGCAGACTCCTCGCCCGCGCGATAGGCGCTCGCAACAAAGGGCGCTACCTCCTCGCTGGCGACGCGGTAGCGCCGGGCGATGAATGCGGCGAGCGCACGCTGTTCGCGCCCGGCTGGAGCGCCCCGCGCCTGCCTCGTGCCGATCGAGCCGGCCGCATAGTCCGACCCTACAAAGCTGTCCGTTCGCACTGCCGAGCGGATCATGCCTTTGGGCGGCATCGCCTCGTTCGCGGTCGGTAGTGCAACGGCGAGTATCGCGCCAATGCCCGCAGTCGCGAGTACTGCCCGCCGCAGCTTTTGCAAGCGCGTCATGGCGCCAAGTTTGACGGCCGCTACACTCATGCTGCAACTGACTGCGCGGAAGCGGCTCCGATTTACCATGCGCAGGACCCAAGCCATATCCATGCCAGGCATGCGCACACGACGCCCGCAAAGGTCGATCGTCAGCAAAAACAGGGGCGGGAGGGAAGACCCCGGCTGGAAGGAGGCGGGGAAACCTGCGCAGCGGGAATGCCGGCTAGGGAGAGGACGCCTTATGTAGGGCGTGTAAGGCCCTGGTCAACCGCTTGGGGGTGGCCTAGAGGCAGGCGCACGGTAAAGGTACTGCGCTCTCCCTCTACACTTTCGACACTAATGCTGCCCCCGTGCTGTTTCACGATCGTGTGGCAAATCGAGAGGCCCAGCCCAGTGCCTTTTTCGGCCAGCTTGGTGGTAAAGAAAGGATCGAACACGCGCTCCAGTTGCGGGGAGGGGATGCCGTGCCCGGTATCGCTTACGCGCACCACCGCCTCGGCCGCCTCGGCGTCTCGAAGCACAACCGTCCTGATCGTCCCGCCGTTTGGCGTAGCCTGAAACGCGTTCAGCATCAAATTCACAATCACCTGCTGCAGCAACGTCCGGTTTCCCGATATCGGCAGGGACGGATCGTCGTAGACTTCGATCACTGCGAGATTTTGCACTTTCGCCTGAGGTGCCAGCACGCTGATCGTCTCGCGCACCAGCGCTACCAGGTCCAGAAGCCGCATTTGACTGTCGGTCGAGGGTCTGGCGAAACGCAGCAGGTTCTCGATGATGGTTGAGGCCTGTTGTATGCTGCCGACGATCTTTTGCGCGCACTCCCGCTGAAACGCGGGATCGCATGACTCCTCGAGCAGAAACTGCGCGGCGGAGAAACCCACCGACAGCGGATTGCGCACTTCATGCGCAATGCCTCCGGCCATCACCCCCAAGGCGGCGAGTTTTTCGTTTTGATAGATTTGCTTGTAGTCGACCAGCAATTCAAGGCGGGCATTGGTCTCGCGCAGCAAGCCCAATGCCTTCGAGGCGGCCTCGTTGCGCTTGCGCTCGGTGATGTCTTCATGCGCGACGACGACAAGGGTCGCCCCCTCGCCCGGGAAGCGCGTCACGCGGGCTTGGAACCAGCGCGCTCGCGTGGGCGAGTCGCAGACATACTCCAGCACGAATTCATCGCTTGCGCGCTGCAGGACCGAGCGAACGCCGGCCGCCATTTCGGCGGCACCCGCGGAATTCGCTCCGCTTGCGGCGTCGCAAACGGCCAGATAGTTCAAGCCCTCGGAGAGCTTGTCCGGTTCGTTCCCGCTGGCCAGGGAATATCGCCGCCAGGCGCCGTTCACGGCGACGATGGTCCCGCTCTCGTCCAGAATGGCGAGATGCGCCGAGAGCGCGTCCAGCGTCGCGTGCGCGAAGCGCTCCGATTCTCGCAGTGCCGCCTCTTTCAGTTTGCGCTCGGTGATGTCGCGATGAATGCATTCAATCAGAAGTTCTCCGCCTGAATCAATCAGATTCACAGACACCTCCAGCTGAAACGTATGCCCGTGCGCGTGATGGTGCCCGACCTCGAAAGTCGAGGATTCGCCTAGAAGGATGTGCCGCATCAGTTGAAAAGATTCGTCAGTGCTTAGCGTTTTCAGGGATATGTTCTGAATTTCTTCAACGCTATAGCCGTGCATGCGCGCAAATGCATCGTTTGCTGCGACCAGTTGGCCAGTGGACGACAGGATCAGTATTCCTTCGATGGCATTGTCAAACATCCGGCGGTAGCTCGCCTCGCTTTTGCTCAGCGCCTCCCCCTGGCGTTTGCTCTCGGTGATGTCCTGCAGCACGATTCGGAGCTCGGGCGCACCATCGGTCAATTCCGCCACGCTTGCCGTCAGGTGCGCCCAGAACTGCCTGCCGCCGTGGTTCACCATGTGCAACTCGAACGCCCGGCGTTCCCCGGACTCGAAAACCTGTTTGCGGTTCAGGTAGAAGATGTCCTGGTCTTCCTTGAGGATAAAGCGGCTGATCGGCTGCCCGACCAGTTCGCCCCGCGCCACGTCCAGCAGAGTGCTGATGCTGAGATTGGCTTGCCGGATCAGCCCGTTCTTGCTGACGCTGCAATAGCCCGCCGGCGCCAGCTCATAAAGGTCGAAATAGCGCGCACGCTCGACGTCCAATGCCAGCTGCGCCTGTTGCAATTGCTCGTTTTGCATTTCCAGCTCGATCCGGTGCGTACGCAGAACCTCCTCAGAGTGCTTGCGTTCAGTGATGTCGTAATTGACCCCGATCATCCGCAGCGCCTTGCCTTCGGCATCGCGCTGTACCATCGCTGCGGCCTTGAGATGCCTCACCTCGCCTGTCGGCCAGACCACGCGGAAGTCGGTGTCGAACGGTTTTCCCTCAATCAAGGCCGCGTTGATCTCGGCGTCGCCGCGCGCGAGATCGTCCGGGTGCAGCCCGTTGCGCCAGGCCTGATAGGCCCCGGAAAACCCGGCCTCTGAGAGTCCGTACAGCGCGTACATGCGCTCATCCCAGATCAGCCGGTCCTCCTGCACCAGGTAATCCCATACGCCGATACCGGCTGCATCGACGGCAAGGGTAAAGCGCTGGTTGAGCTGATGGAGTTGCTTGGTACGCTCGTCGACAAGTGCACTGACAATGTCTTGCTGCAGCCACCGGCGCCACAGGCTGAACGCCGACAAGACCGAGATCACCAGGCCAAGCAACAGCACCAGGGTGCTCGCCTGGCGATCGGCGGCAAATGTTCCGGGCCTGGGCGTGGCGACGGCGAGCCAGGCGCGCCCGGCAACATTCAGGTGCCGGCTCGATCGGTATTCGGCGGGCAAGGCATCGGGCGAGTCGATGTTCGATTGGCTGGGATAAAGGCGATGTTCGCCTTGGACCCCATCCTCGTCGAACACGTGCAACTGCACCTGGGATTCAGTGGTTTTTCCTCCGCTTTCGACGATGTCGCCGACCCTGAACACGCCGAGCGCGAAGCCCTTGAGTTTGCCGCGTCTTTGAGAACCGTCTTGCGCCAGCGGCCCCTGTTCGTACACCGGCCTGAATACCAGAAAGCCGTATGAATCCGATTTCTCCTGAACTAATCTAAAGCGGCCGGTCGCAAGCATTTTTCCGGAAGCCGCCGATTGCTCCAGGACGGCTCGCCTGCCCTCGCTGGAGGCCAGATCGAAACCCAGTGCCTTTTCGTTGCCAAGGACCGGTTCGGCGAAATACACCGGGAAATACTCCGGCCGCCGCTCGGCGCTGACCAGGGACCCGTCTGGCAGGCGCTGGGTGAAATCGAAGTTCGCGTGGCCGTCGCGCAGCGCTGCCTCGACGTAGCGCGCGCGCTGCGCATCGGGCACGCGCGGGACCCACTCCAGCGCCTGGGCGGCGGCATCGTCGGCGAGCAGTCCCCGTGCGATGCGTTGAAACTTGCCCCGGTCCGGGGCTTCGTTGATATCGTAGTAGGCGGCCAGATGGATCAAGTCAATCAGGGCCAGGCGGATGCTTGCGTCGAGTCGATCCAGTCTTTCCAGGGCCGCTTTCTGAAAATGTTCTTCAGCCCCATTTTCCTCATAGGTTCTCAGCAAACCAAAGGCGAACAAGGTGACGACGGCAATAAGCAGGGCGCTCCATAACCACCTGAGAGGCCCCAGGAACGTCGCGCGAACGCCCTTCAGCACGGCTTGCAGCCGGTTGTTTCCGCGCGGGAGGGGGGGGTAGCGGCTATCAACGCTGTGCCCTTATCGCTGCATTCATGGCCAAATCTCTTTTCGCGCTCGGCGCGCTCATTCGGTGAATCGGCGCGGCATGAATCCGTCCGAGGTTCGCAGCTTGAAACAATAGGGCGGGCAGACAACGACGACGGCTACCCTGCGCTACACGGTAGTCCTAAAGTACGTCTATTTTTGTTGAGATTTATTGTGTTGAGAGCGAAAACGTCGCATGTTTCTCGCCATGCACGATTGTCCCTGCACCGATCTTCGTCCCCAAAGCTTTTGCGACGGAGAGCGCCGCGAGCAAACGTGATGCGACCACGCTTCGCCGATCATAGTTAGGCAGTCATAAACCCCGGCAACTTGGAAGCCTTCACATCGAAGGTCGCCGTCGCTCGACATCCAAGCCGTCGGTTTTGAACACCGATCAGACAATCAGCGAAATCGGCAGTCGTATCCTTCCAGATGAAAAGAGCCTCTTCGATGGCAGGCTCATCCTCGAATCGAACATCGATCGCATCGAGCAAACCCGAGATGGCCTCAATGATCAAATTCTTCGGCAGGCTGTATCGGCTGCGCAGCACCCATTCGGTTTCCAGGAGAACCAGATGGCTTACGAAAACGCGGCGCCCTGCCGCGACTTCACGCTTGATCAGCTTTCGTGCCTTCTCAAACTGAGCTTCGTCATCCCGAACCAGATAGCGAACGAGAACGTTGGTATCGACCCCCAGCATCACCGCGACAACTGTTCAACCGGAACCGGCTTGCGACCCTTCTTGTGTAACGCGCCCGCCAGTGCGGTGACACTCTTGGTCTTCACCCGCATGACTACCGTGGCATCCGGCATCAACGTGAACGTCATACGGTCTCCGGCCTTCATGGAAAGACTATCCCGAATTTCCTTGGGAATCGTTGTTTGACCTTTGCTGGTAAGCGTGGCGTCGTTCGACATTGCATCCTCCTATGTTCCTTACGGATAGCATTATAGTAAGGCGATTGATTGCTGGCAATATGTTGACGATTTCTTATCTGAACGGGTGCTATCCGGCGACGGTACTGACTGTCTGCTGATGGCCGGGTGCTGCCTAACGACTTGCAACCTGATCTGACACCTCTCGCCTGATCAAACCGCGACCAATGCAAGCTATTTCCGCTCCGCCACAAGTTCGCGCGCCCGTTCGCGCAGCACGTATTTCTGGATTTTTCCGCTGGCCGTGCGCGGCAGTTCGGGCATGAGTTCCAGCCGTTCGGGGAAATAGTGCTTGGCCACATTGTTTCGTTCGAGATGGGCCACCATCTCGTCGAATGTCAGCGCTGCGCCCGGCTGCAGCACCACGAACAGGCAGGCCCGCTCTCCCAGCCTCGCGTCCGGCATGGCGACGATGGCCGCGCTTTGCACCGCGGGATGACGATAGATCAGTTCTTCGATCTCGACCACGGGTATGTTCTCGCCGCCGCGGATGATGATGTCCTTGGAGCGGCCGGTGATGCGGATATAGCCGTCCGCATCCATGGTGGCGAGATCGCCCGTGTCGAACCAGCCGTCGGCGTCCCCGGCGGAGGCGTCCGGCCGCCTGAAGTAGCCGACGAAATTGCCGATGCCGCGGCATTGCAGGCTGCCCTCGGTATTGACCGGCCTCGGGCTTCCGCCCTCGTCCACGACCCGCACTTCCATTCCCGGCAGAGCCACGCCGTCGGTGCCGAATATCTTTTCCGGGGAATCGTCGGGGCGGGTGGTCGTCACCGAACCGGTCTCGCTCATGCCCCAGGCGGAAATGACGGCGCAGCGCAGGCGCTCGACCGCGCGCTCCACCAGCACCCGGGGAATCGGCGCACCGGATGAAACGAAGGTGCGCAGGCTGGAGATGTCGTGCCGCTTCAGCGCCGGCGCATCGGCCAGATCGGCGAGAAACGGCGTGGAGCCCATGCTGTAGCTGACGCCTTCGGTTTCGATCAGGGCGGC
>JAPLRD010000359.1:1636-5077 GCA_026399375.1 Pseudomonadota bacterium | reverse complement strand
CTGGCGACGCCGATATTTTTTCCCTCCATCTCCTCGGTTAAAACTGCATTGCCCCCAGCGGAGTACCTTGCGGCGCTGCATTCGCTGCGGGACTCCAACAAGCAGTTCCTGGTCTCTGCGTTTGATTTAGGCCGGGCAGGCAATGGCGACGGACTTGCGCATGGTTTAGCAGCCGCGCAAGATGCTGGAACAATCGTCTTGATGGATTCCGGAAATTATGAAAGCTACTGGAAGGAGGGTCAGGCGAATTGGCAACAGTCCGATTTTCACGATGCGCTACGACGCTTTGTCTGCTCGTTTGCCTTTGGATTCGATAATCAGAATCCGGCGGCGGACACAGATGCCCATGTCAATTCGGTGGTCGAGCGGTGGCGGCAGGATCAGCAGGTTGCAGGACCTCGCGTAATCGTGCCGATCGTGCACGGCAACGCCGAAAATCTACCGAGTCTTTGTATGCGCGTGGCGCAGTCGACCCAGGTTCCCATGATTGCGGTTCCGGAGCGTCGGCTTGGCGATGGCGTTTTGGAGCGGACGCGATCGGTTATAACATTGCGCAAGGCGCTCAATGACACTGGTCGCTATGTTGGCCTTCACCTTCTTGGCACGGGCAATCCGATCTCCATCGCGCTCTACGCGTGGGCGGGCGCCGACAGCTTCGACGGGCTCGAATGGTGTCAGACCGTGGTCGACCACGATACCGGGCTGCTATTCCACCTTTCCCATTCGGATTTCTTCAGACAGCAAACTAAGTGGGGCGAGGGCGATATCTCCTTTCATGCCCGAACGCTGGCTCACAATTTGACGTTTTACACGGATTGGATGCGGCGCTTGCGGCAGGCGACCCATGACGACGATATTGTGAATTTTTGCGACCACGGTGACCACCATGCGCGCGCAGGGTCAAGAGCAGCAACCGTGGGGTGCAGGACTGGCGGCTGAGGACGGAAGAGGAATTGTTGCACGACGCTTCGATCTGCGTGTTTAGCAGTCAAATGGTATTTGAGGTTGCCGAGGCGGCAGTCCAGCGACTCAGAGAGCGAAGTTTGCTCCAGGTTCCGAGACATACCGTTGGTCACGCCGAATACGAGGGACAACTTTCCGCCGCGTTGACTGAGCCGTTGGCGGTAGAAAGGGGTGGAAAGATTCGGTATGTACGTCCTCGCTTCAAGAATCGGCTAGCTTCGCTACTTGCGACCACGGTGACCACCATGCGCGCGCAGGGTCAGTCACTGCGGAAGACCTTGTTTTCATCCAATTCAGCGCGTGAGGCGAGAGAATGCCTGATCAAACACTGTTTCTCCGTCGCGTAGGATATTGCGCCGAACTGGCGGTGTTGGATACGCATATCCTGGACTACCTGCGTGTCGCACGGGGTATACCGTACTCGTCATGCGGTACGTTCGGCTTTGCCCGGCCCGCCAGACGCAACGCCAATTTTTCCCGTTGCTTTGCTTCACGGCTAAGTGTCTGTGCCAGCCCCTGTGCGAACTTAGCAGCCGAACCGCCTTCGCGTATAAGGTCAAGCAGCGACTTGCCTCCTGCAAATTTGCGGCGAAGCAATTGCGACGAGCCTTCTATTCCGGTTAGCGAGAGAACATCTGCGGCTTTGGCGATGTCGTCGAGTTTTGCTGCATTTTCGGGAGACGTCGGTTTTCCAGATTGCCAGTCGTATACGGCCTGGCGCGATACCCCAAATAAATGAGCAAATTCGGTAATCGTAGGCTTGAGCACTTCCCGGATTCGGGCGAGGTTCTCCGCTGGCGTGCGAAAAACGTCCACCTGAGCAGCGGTCTCTGTCGCAGGAAGATTTCGACCGCCGAATTGGACAAACTTATATCCGTGGTCGTTACGCTTGACAAAGTAGTCGGCGGTTGCGTATCCGCCGGTTCCGGCAAGAAATGCGCACACCAAATAGGGGGCGATGCGCGTTGTGCTTTTGCCTTCACTGCTGCTCGAACCACCAAGTGTCGTCTTGCTCATCTGCCCGTTACTTGGCTGAAAGGCTGCGTACATATGCTCTCCTAGTTACTTCCAAGAATTAAGCGCATGCGCGGTGACGGTCGCCTCAAACACTTTAATGATTTCGTCGTGCAGCGCATGCAATTTTCCCTTCAGTGCATGCAGGTCAAATGACTCTCTGGCGTCGGATGATCCGTCGGTGTCAATAATGGCATAAACCCCGTTGACTTTTTTGAAGCGCTCCGCGACTTCAAGTCCAATTGGCTGCAGATCTGGCGGGAAACCCAACGGAAGCAACTGACTATTTTGGATAATTGTTCGCGATAGTATATTGCCCACTGGTGTACGTATTTGCGTTTCGGAGAAAGAATGCAAAACGCTAACATCGTCGCCCAATCGACCCGCCAGGCCCAACACTTCGGGGACCAGATATTTTGGCAGCTCTTTTTCGCCACCTGCTGGTACCACAGCATCTAGATATCTAATTCCAACGCGCTCAGAAAAGTCAAACGTAACAGCTTGGTGAACAACTTCCAACCCCATTAGGAATGCGCCAGAAAAAGATTCAAAGGTGTCGTAATCCGTCGACTGAAATGACAGTGAGTTCTGATCCAGGATGAAGCCGCGCGTGCGCTCCATGTTTGAAAACGTGAATCGCTCAAAACGCAATTGCTGAGGTTGCTCCTGCTTGGTGTCGCCGACGGTGGACGCGACGCTCCCAAGGTTGAATACGACGGCCATGGCCCTCTGGAAATCCGGATAACCGGCCTTGCGCAGGCTTTCCTGGATGCCAGGAACATAGCTGTCGAGACTCAGAATCGGGTTGTGCCGCACTTGGGCGAGGGTGAAATACACAGGCGCATTAGTCATTTTTGTGCCCACCAAGACCTCCTTGCTTGACATTGGACTTGACACTTTACACTTTACTTGACAAAATCGCAAGCGTAAACCTTCTAACGAAGGACAAAGTGGGATGCGGTATGAACGGTTGGACGCTGGCGTGACCCAGTCTGGCAGCTAGAACCGTAGAAGTGCTTAACTTGATGATTTTTAAAGGCCTCGTAACACTAGCGCGCGGCCTTTCAGATTCCCAACGGAATCTACGAACCTGTGGTTATCCACAGACGAGAGAAACGCCCCGGGCGGACGGGCCGCCCGGGCGCGTAAAAAGGTTAGTTGCCCAACCTTAACGGAACGCCGACTGTATCAGACGCCAAAGATCTGAGCAACGGCAAGACGATTTGGTAACTGACTGCTCTCTCGAAACCTTGAAGTGAAAGGAATCGAAATGACGTCCAAGCAAACGACGACCTACAAGGTCGGCCGCGACGCGCGTGATGGCCGGTTCGAAACTGTTGAGACGGCCCGCAAGGATCCGTCTCACCACGTCGTCGAAACGATCAAGCGACCCGCTCCGCCGCCGCCGAAGAAAGGCAAGTAGTAGGTAGAAGATGCCGGGGCCTCTGTTCGAGGGGCCCCGGC
>JAPLRD010000359.1:0-1572 GCA_026399375.1 Pseudomonadota bacterium | reverse complement strand
GGCTCTATTAGTCTCAACCTGACAACGAGATCACTTTGGTTTCCGAACGTGAATCGATTCGACCAAGAGATCAGTAGCTCTGTTCCCATGGTTCCCGCGCGTTCGCGATTTGGTTTCTTTTCCTAATGACTCAGGATATGGGGGATGCGAATTTAAAGGCCATATGGCGCCAAGCCAACGTTCCGGTTATCTTTAGACGGAGCAGACCGTTACCAATTCTGGTTCGTGTTCCGTTTGCTAAAGGAAATTTCGAGTGGCTTCGAGATGGCCGAAAAAGCAGACCCCGGTGGAATGATCAGTTTAAGGCTTGGGAGATTCCGGTAGTGTGGTTTGATAGTGTCATCAAGCTATGCTTGAGGCAGTATCAATCGGCGTACGTGATCCAGCTATATCGGGAGCAGCAAAAATGCGCGCCCGCATGCTGGAATGCCGCAGGCTTTCACTGCGAATGTTCTTGCATGGGTGAAAACCATGGGGGTGGTCATCCGGGCGGAAACTGGTACGAAGTCTCTGAAGCGTTCGCGGTATCTTGGGGTGAGCAGAGGTACTCATGCCGTTATTTGAGAACCAAGATCGCCAGGTAAATGACTGTCGGATTTAATGATGCTTCAGAATTTTTTTCAGCACCGGCATTTTTTCGGAAAAGACATCTATATTGTTGATGATCACCACAAGGCTCTTGCGCCGTGGGCCTTGATTCGCCGCGATCTTGACCGCGCACCGAATCTCATCACGATCGATCACCACACCGATACGCATGAGGCGTTTCTGGGGCATGCACATCTGAAAACGATGGACAGCGGTGGCGATGCTTGGGAACTCGCTAGATCTTTCGTTAAGCGAATCGATTGTCGGGATGACCAGAGTCTGGCGTGGGCCATCGAGCATCTCCGGCACGACGAGCATATCGACGCTGCCACTATCTCGGGCGTGCTCAATTACGCCTTCTGCATCCAGTTGAGCGACAGCGGTGGCAATCCATCCACCGAGCAGCAGGCCTACGATGCGGATCGACAGGCACGATGGCCTCAGCCGCCGACGCTCCTGCCCCCCCTTCGACCAATGACCTACGCGGATCCTGCCAATCATGTGTTTGTGATCTCCCACGACTGCGCCATCGGGTGCACCAGGATGCCCCACAACGATGATTGCGTCGTCGAGCACGGGAACATGATCATTGAATCGATTTATCTCAACGACCAGTTGGCACGTGGGGCCGAGATGTCGCGGTTCGTCGGCCTCGCTCACCTCGAGGTGCAGCCGTATATCCTTGATATTGATCTCGATGCTTTCCACAGCCGGAGAGCGATAGAGCCTGCCGACCCGTCAACGTTCTACCGGTTGATCAGGAATGCTGAGGCGATCACTGTCGCCACTGAGGCCGAGTGCGTAGATGAACTCAAGTTCGATGATGAGCCGATCGATGCCGAAATGCTGCTGGATCGTTTGATGACGCACATCGAGTCGGCTGTCTCCGCCGGCAGGGCCGCGGAAACTCAGTAGCGGGCAAAGTGCTTTGCGGCGCCGATAGGCCTTCGGCGAACTTGCCGCGCATTTCCTTAAGTTGTTGCT
>JAPLRD010000203.1 GCA_026399375.1 Pseudomonadota bacterium | reverse complement strand
CCGTTGTAGCTGTCGCTGATCTTCTCCGGTATCGCGCCCCTGGAGATCTGGTCGACGTAGTTCGCCGCCACGTTCAAGGGGCCGATCACCGCGTCCAGCGTGTCGTTCACGCCCTTGACGATGGCCTGGAAGTCGCCCTGGTGCTTGGAGGCGTCCGCCCGCGTTTCGAGCTTGCCTTCGACCGCTGCCTTGGCCAGCATCTTCGCATCGGCGACGAGCGCGTTGATCGCGTCGATCGCCATGTTGAGGTTGTTCTTCAGCGTGTTGAAGTCGCCGTTGTACGAATCGGTGATCTTCTTCGGGATCGCGCCCTTGGAAATCTGGTCGACGTAGCTCGCCGCCACGTTCAAGGGGCCGATCACCGCGTCCAGCGTGTTGTTCACGCCTTCGACGATCTTCCTGAAGTCGCCCTGGTGCCTGGCTGCGTCGGCACGGGTCTCGAGCTTGCCTTCGACCGCCGCCTTGGCCAGCGCATTGGCGTCGGCGACGAGCGCGTTGATCGCGTCGATGGCCATGTTGAGGTTGTTCTTCAGCGTGTTGAAGTCGCCGTTGTAGCTGTCGGTGATCTTCGCCGGAATCGCACCCTTGGAGATCTGATCGACGTAGCTCGCTGCGACGTTAAGCGGTCCGATCACCGCGTCAAGGGTGTGGTTCACGCCCGCCACCACGCGGTTGAAGTCGCCCTGGTGCTTGGACGCGTCAGCGCGCGTGGCCAGCTTGCCCGCCACCGCCGCTTCGGCGAGCATCGCCGCATCCGTCACCAGCGCCTGCACGCTGCCCTGCATGCTCTTCATGCACGCCATCAGGCTGGTCGCATCGCCCTGCGCCAGTTGAATGTTCATCGACAGGTCGCCGGCGGCGACCTTGTTCGCCACCTCCGCCACGGCAGCCGGATCGGCGCCGAGCTGCTTGAATATGCTGCGCACCATGAACAGGCTGAAACCGAGCAGCAGCAGCACCGCCGCGATCGAGACGCCCCAGGTGATGTTGCGCGCGAGCGACATGGCGGCGACCGCCGACTTCACTTCCTTTTCGCCCATCGACACGTTGTGATCGATGACCTTGCCCAGGCCGTCCTCGGCTTTCTTGAAATTGGCCGCGTTGTCTTCCAGCTGTTTATAAAAGGTCGTGAACAGCTTTTTCTGCTCGGCTTCGCTCTTGTTGGCGGCAAGCGCGGCGATGGTTTCGCCGACCTTGGCGTCTGCCGCTTTCCAGGTGGCCCAGTCCGGCTCGAACGCCTTCCACAGTTTTGCCTCTTCCGCGTCCTGCGGCAGGGCGTCGTAGACCTTCCAGCCCTTGTCGATCCGCGCCCAGGTTTCCTTGCGCTTTGCAAGCACTTCGCCGAATTTCGCCTGCGCCTGGTAGTCGTTCTCGTAGATCGCCGTGCTCAGGTTGTTCGAGCGCACCGCCGTCTGGCCTTCGTTGATGATCTGCAGGCCCTCGACCGAGGGCAGACGGTTCTCGCCGATCTCGTGCACGGCGTTGGTGCCCGTATTCATGCCGTACAGGCCCATGCCGGCGACGCAGAGCAAGGCGACGATCGCCAGGCCTACGAGCAGCGACAACTTCCCCTTCAATGACAGATTGTTCACGTTCACCCCTTCTAATTACGCAAAAAAGAACTTCAATACGCCTCGATCTCGAACAGTTCCGAGCCCTCTCCTTGCACCAGTTTTTCCATGTCAAGCAGCAGCAATTTCCGCTCGTCATCGGTGCCGATGCCGATCAGGTATTTCGGGTCCGGGCAGGCGGCCGAGGCCGGCGCCGGTTTGATCTGCTTGGGCGCGAGGCGGATCACGTCGGATACGCTGTCCACCATGAAACCGAGCGAGCGGCCGTCCAGGTTGAGGACGATGGCCACGGTGAACATGTTGACGGCGACGCTCTCGAGCTTGAACCAGGGGCGCAGGTCCACCACCGGCACCATGGTGCCGCGCATGTCGATCACGCCCTGGACGTAGTCCGGCGCGTCGGCGATGCCGGCGAGCGAGCCGCAGCCGCGGATTTCCTGCACCATGTGCACTTCGACGGCGTATTCCTGCCTGCCCAGGCGAAAGCCCAGGAAATCCCGTGTTGGGACTACGGGGCGCCTGGCCGCGGCGCCGTTCCTGCCGCTGACCGTCGCCGCCTTCCTTGGCGCAGTTGCGACCGACTCTCTCATGCTGACTCTCTCATGCCGACTCTCTCATTTCAGATGTCCTCTGAATCCCGCCGGAACTAAGCCGCCCGCAGCACGTCGTGCTGCGACGGCCGCACCAGCGCCGCGACATCCAGGATGAGCGCGACCTTGCCGTCGCCCATGATGGTGGCGCCGGAGATGCCCTGCGCCTTGCGGTAGTTGGTTTCCAGGCTCTTGATCACCACCTGGTGCTGGCCCACGAGTTCGTCCACGAACAGCGCCGACTTGATGCCCTCGGCCTCCAGGATCACCAGGATGCCGCGCTCCATTTCGGTGTCGCCGACGTTGGACTTGATGTTGAAGCGCTCGTGCAGCGCCACCACCGGCAGGTACTCGCCGCGCACGTGCACCACCTTGCCCTGGCCGCTGATGGCCTTGATGTCGTCCTTGGCCGGCTGCATCGACTCGATGATGTAGGTCAGCGGCACGATGAAAATCTCCTTGCCCACGGCGACCGACATGCCATCCAGAATTGCGAGCGTCAGCGGCAGGCGGATCGAAATGCAGGTGCCTTTGCCGAATTCGGACTGGATCTCGACGCGGCCGCCCATGTTGCGCACGTTCCGCCGCACCACGTCCATGCCCACGCCGCGGCCGGACACGTCGGTGACCACGGCCGCGGTGGAGAAGCCGGGCTCGAATATGAGCGACCAGACTTCCTGGTCTGACATGGCGTCGTTCACGTTCATGCCGCGTTCGCGCGCCTTGCCGAGGATCTTTTCGCGCGAGAGGCCGGCGCCGTCGTCGGCGACTTCGACCATGATGTTGCCGCCCTGGTGGAACGCGCGCAGCGTGATGGTCCCCACCGGGTCCTTGCCCGCGGCGATCCGGACTTCCGGCGCCTCGATGGCGTGGTCCAGGCTGTTGCGCACCAGGTGGTTGAGCGGGTCGGCGATTTTTTCGATCAGGCCCTTGTCGAGTTCGGTGCCCTCGCCCACGGTCTTCAGTTCCACCTGTTTGTTGAGCTTGCCCGCGAGGTCGCGCACGACGCGCGGGAAGCGGCTGAACACGAACGAGATCGGCATCATGCGGATCGACATGACCGACTCCTGCAGATCGCGCGAATTGCGCTCGAGCTGCCCCACGCCCGCGATCAGGGACTCGAACTGCACCTGGTCCACGCGCGAAGCGGCCTGCGCCAGCATCGCCTGGGTGATCACCAGTTCGCCCACGAGGTTGATGAGCTGGTCGACTTTTTCCACGCCGACCCGGATGGAGGTCGTCTCAGTCTCGGAACGGTCGCTGGCGCGGCGCTTGGGTTGCGCTTCTGTCGGCAGGTCCGCGATATGTTTGGTCGCAGCCGGCGCGGCTTGCGCGGCCGCAGGCGCTGCCTGCGCCGCGGCCGGCGCATCGGTGAAGAAGCCGTAGCCCTCGTTTGCTGCCGGCGCAGGCGCGGCGGCGGTGCCGGTGAGGATGGCGTAGAGGTTCTCCGGGGTGGGGTCGACGGTCTCGGCGCCGCCGGCGGCAGGGGCGGCAGCTGCCGGCGCCGCGGCGGCCGGTGCAGCAGGGACTGCCGGCGCCGGCTTGGCCACCGGCGCGGGGGCCGCATCCTGCTTGGCTTCGGCGAGTTCGTTCAGGCGCTTGCAGATGTCGGTCACGGCCTGCGCATCGACTTCGCTCTGGTACTGGCGGCCGGCGAGCTGCATCTTCAGCACGTCGCAGGCCTTGAGAAACACGTCCACCATTTCGCTGCGCAGCTTGAGCTTGTCGGTGCGCAGCTTGTCCAGCAGCGATTCGAGGATGTGCGTGGTTTCGGTGATCTCGGTGAAGCCGAAGGTGCCGGCGCCGCCCTTGATCGAATGCGCGGTGCGGAAAATCGCGTTCAGGTCGTCCTTGCTCGGCGCGTTGACGTCGAGTTCGAGCAGCAAGCGCTCCATTTCACCCAGGAGCTCGGCCGACTCCTCGAAGAACACCTCGTAGAACTGGCTCATGTCGATAGTCATAGCGCTTCCCCAGCCTGTCGTTCGGTTGATCTTGAAATTCGCGTCGGCCGCTTCAGCCGATCACTTTCTTCACTACTTCGAGCAGGCGCTGCGGATCGAAGGGCTTGACCAGCCAGCCGGTCGCGCCCGCGGTCCGCCCCTGGCTTTTCATCGCGTCGCCGGACTCGGTGGTGAGTATCAGGATGGGTGCGGTGCGGTAGCCCGGCAGCTTGCGCAGCGTGCGCACCAGCGTCAATCCGTCCATCTTCGGCATGTTCTGGTCCGTCAGCACCAGGTCCATCGGTTTCGCCTTCGCTTTGACCAGGGCGTCCTCCCCGTCGACCGCCTCGGTCACGTCATAACCTGCGCTTTTCAGCGTGTAGGACACCATCTGCCGGATCGAGGCAGAGTCATCGACCGCGAGTATGCTTTTCGCCACGAACTTTCTCCTTGTCACACCAGTTGCATCACGCCCGGATTCAAAACAGCTCCACATCCCCTGCATGCATCAGTTGCTGCCGCACCGGCGTCGTCGCCTCGGCGTGCTGCAGCGTCTTCAAACGATCGCGCACCTGCGCCGCCAGCTCGGCCGGGCTGGGCGCATCCGGCATGCCGGCCGCCGCCGCTTCCGCGGCCTGCGCCGAAACCAGGCGGATCTCGTACATCGCCGTTTCCGCCGCCACCAGCTTCTCCCGCACATGCCCCAGCTTCTGCCCGACCATGTCGCGGAACTGCAGCGCCATCACGGCGCTGTTGACGTCGCTCGCGACGCGCTCGGCCGCTTCCTTCAGCTCCGTCGCGGCGGGCGTCGCCTGCGCCAGTTCGCTCTGAGCGCGCGCCTGTTCGGTGATCTTCTCGAACACCAGCACCAGCCGGTCGATCGCGTCTCCCAGCAACTGGTCGGCACGCAGCATTTCCGCCCGCGCGCCGGACATCTGCGTGCAGGTGATTTCCGCCATGTTGTCGATCGCTTCGCGTTCTGCGGCTGCGGCGTCGGCGAGCAAGGCGCGTGCGGTTTGCTGCTGCCGTTTCAGCGCCCTCGCCAGAATCACGGCCCAGATGACACCAACAACAGCGACTCCCGCGACGGTTAACGACACAAGTGCTATCGGCCCTGTGCCGGGAAACTTTAAAAGCGCAAGCGCCGCGGCCAATGCCGCAGTCCAGACTGCACCTTGCAAAAGCGCTCTGTTGCGAACGCTGTCGGTTTCCACTGTTGCCTACGTCCTCAAAAAAATGTGCATGCGCGCGGAACATTCCTTCAACTCATCGCCGACGAAGGGCGCTTACCCCTCGCAAGCTCCTGACCCAGGGGCCGTTTCGATGGTTCTGAAACGGCCTCTTGGCGTCCCGCCGCAGCTTTTTTTACGCCCTGCCAAGTTATCAGGTCCGCATCCACCCCCTATTCCCAAACAGGGGCGGGAAAAGGCCCCAATTTGGCCCTTTGAGTTCGCCATGCCGGGCGCAATCTGCGAAAATGCGTTTTGTTGACCAAACGCAAAACCGCCGTATGCCATGCGGGTAGGAAGGATTGTTGATGAGCGAAAATCTGATTTTGCTGATCGAGGACAACGACGACGACCGCGAGCTCGCGGTGCTCGCGTTCAAGCAGGGGCCGGTGCCAACGGACCTGGTCGCGCTGGAGGACGGCAAGCAGGCGCTGGAATACCTGTTCGCCGACGCGCGCTTCACGGGCGGCGAGGACAGCGGCATGCCCAAGCTGGTCCTGCTCGATCTGAAAATGCCGAAGATCGACGGCCTGGAAGTGCTGCGCCGCCTGCGCTCCGACCAGCGCACGCGTTTTTTGCCGGTGGTGATACTCACGTCTTCGATGGAGCAATCGGATATCATTGAAGCCTACAGCCTCGGTGCCAACAGTTACTTGCGCAAGCCGGTGGATTTTCTGGATTTCGTCGAAACGGCGCGGCAGATCAGCCGATACTGGCTCACCCTGAATCAGGCGCTGCCCGTGCATACCGCGTAGTCGTAGCTAGGGGGAACAAGAGATTAATCTGCACGTCCTGCTGGTCGAGGACTCCATCGACGACGCCGCGCTCATTGCACAGGAACTGCGCCGCGCCGGGCTTGCGGTCGCCGTGCGCCAGGTCGATTCGGCCGAGGACATGACGGCGGCCCTGACCGAGCAGAGCTGGGACCTGGTGATTTCGGACTACAACCTGCCCGGGTTCAGCGGCACCGAAGCGCTGCAGCTGGTGCAGGCGCACGCGCCGGAAGTTCCGCTGATCGTGGTGTCGGGCTGCATCGGCGAAGAGGCCGCGGTGGCGCTGATGAAAGCCGGCGCCGAAGACTGCATCATGAAAGCCAGCCTCTCGCGCCTGGTGCCGGCGGTCGAGCGCTGCATCAAGGAAGAGCAGAACCGGGTGCAGCGCCAGATCGCGCAGCACGCCCTGCGCGAAAGCGAGGCGCGGCTCAAGGCCCTCGTGTCGAACGTTCCGGGCATGGTATTTCAGCTGCTGCTCAAGAACGGCGACGAGCGCTCCTTCGGCTACGTGGGCGAAGGCTGCCAGGCCCTGTTCGGGGTGGGTTCGCGCCTGCTGCAGCGTTACCCGGAATATTTTTTCGACCTGATCCTGCCCGACGACCTGGAGGCGTTCACGCGCACCATGCGCACCTCGGCCGAGGAGCTCGCCGCATGGGACCTGGAGTTCCGCATACGCGTTGCCGGCAGCGACGACATCAAGTGGGTCAGCCTGCGCGCGAGCCCGCGCTGGCCCGATGACGGCAGCGTGCTCTGGGAGGGGATCATCTCCGACCTCACGCAATCGAAGCTCGCCGAGCTGGAGATCCGGCGCTCGCACGAAATGGTGCGCGAGCTGTCGGCGCACCTGCAGACGGTGAAGGAACAGGAGCGCACGCGCATCGCGCGCGAGATCCACGACGACCTGGGCGGGACGCTGACCGCGATCAAGATCGAACTGATGCGCCTGGGTTCCGGCCTCGCGCCCGGATACGACCAGGCGCGCGACCGGCTGAAGTCGGCCGAAGAACTGGTGGACAGCGCGCTCGACACGACGCGCCGCATCTCCACCGACCTGCGCCCGGGAATACTCGACCTCGGCATCGTCGCCGCGATGGAATGGCAGGGGGCGGAATTCACCAAGCGCATGGGCATTCCGTGCATGGTGGCCTGCACGCAGGAGCACATCAGCCTCGCCGACGAGGTGTCGATCGCGCTTTTTCGCATTTTCCAGGAAACGCTGACCAACGTGGCCAAGCACGCGCACGCTACACGCGTCGAGGTCACGCTCGAGGCGGGCGACGATTTCGTGACGCTGGTGGTGCACGACGACGGCCGCGGTTTTTCGGATTCCGACCTGGCCAAGCCGCGCGCGTTCGGCATTCGCGGCATACTGGAGCGGGCATACAATCTCGGCGGCGAAGCGAGCCTCAGCCGCGCCGGCGGCGGCGCTGAAATCACGGTGCGCGTCCCCTGCGGGCTGGTGGAGAAGGCGGTGGAGGAGATCGACGCGCAACTGATCCTGCGCCTGCCGACCACGAAACCGCCGGCTGCGCGGATGAAACGCCGCGGCGCCGCAAAACAAGAGAAAAAAGTGGAACAGGCATGATTCGCGTACTGCTGGTCGACGACCACACCATATTGAGGCGCGGTCTGGCGCAGATCATCTCCGAAACCCAGGACCTTGAAGTGGGCGGCGAGGCCGACAGCGGCGCGCAGGCGATCAAGCTCGCACGGGCCGAGCACTTCGACGTCGTCCTGCTCGACATCAGCATGCCCGATCGCAACGGCCTGGATACGCTGAAGCAGCTGAAAAAGGAAAAGCCCAAACTCGCGGTGCTGATGCTCTCTATGCACCCGGAGGAGCACTACGCGATGCGCGCGCTCAAGGCGGGGGCATCCGGCTACCTGACCAAGCAGAGCGCCCCGGCGCTGCTGGTGACCGCCATACGCCAGGTCGCGAGCGGACGCAAATACGTCAGCTCCGAACTGGCCGAGGAATTGGCGCGGACCGTGGGCGACGACGCCGGCCGGCCGCGGCACGAGACGCTGTCCGACCGCGAATACGAAACGCTGCGGCTGATGGCTTCGGGCAAGACGCTGACCGAAATCGCCGTCGAAATGTCGCTGAGCGTGAAGACCGTAAGCGTGTACCGCGCCCGGCTGCTGGAGAAAATGCAGCTCAAGAACAACGCCGAACTGACTTATTACGCACTGAAACACAAACTGGTGGAGTGATCCGCCGCTGAACTTTAACCGGCCGCTGCCGATAAGGATGTTCGCGCAGCCGCAACTGGCACACCGACCCTGCCGCAGAACATGAGCGAATTCACCAACCCCACCGACATCGCGCGCGAAACGCTGCGCCTGCTGGCCACGCGCCGCATCGCGCCCACGCCGGACAACTACAAGAAGCTGTATCAGGAGATCGCCGGCCTGCCGGCCGCGCCCGCGTCGGAAGCGGAGCAAGTGCTGGAACAACTCGCGCAGGACCTGCGCGACCGGCCGAACGCCCCGCGCAGCGCAGGAGATCTGGAAAAAGCCGCTGCCACAAAAGACTGGCAGAACTTCCGCAGCCTGATGCTCGAACTGCTGGGCAGCCAGGCCGATAAAAGCGCCGCCGGCGCGCCCGTCTGGGCCCACCTGGTCCTCGAGCTGATCAAGCAGTGGGAAGCGCGCCACACCGGACTGACCCACGCGCGCAAGCGCGAAAGCCTGGAGAAAGTCCTTTCCCTGCCCGGCACGGACGCGTCCAAGCTCGCGAAAAAATTGCAGAATCTGGTGAAATCCTGGTCGGATACGGCACCGGCAACGGCGGGCGGCAGCGACGCCCCGACTGCGGCCGAAACACCCGGCGCCGCGCCAAAACAGCCGCAAGTTCGCGCCGACGGCACCTTTACCCGTGCCGACGGCACCGTTGCCGCGGCAGGCACGCCGGCAACGGACATTCCCGCAGTCGGCCGGCCCGCCCCGCTCGCAGCCGCGGCCGGAGGCGAGGAAACGTTTCATCAACTGCGCGAGTTGCTTGCGCAAACGCTTGAATTCGCGGTTGTATCCCAGCTCGGCCACGCACCGGACCTGGCCGAGGAAGCGGCCAACCTGGCGAAAGTGGCGCGCGCCGCCCTCGATGCGCCGGCGGTCACCGCCCTCACCGCGCCGCTGCGCCAGTTCTGGTTCCAGCTCGAAGTGCGCGGCGGCGAGAATTCTGAGCTGCATCAAGGCCTTCTGCGCCTGCTGCGGCTGCTGATCGACAATACCCACGACCTGGTGAGCGATGACCTGTGGCTGAGCGGGCAGATCGCCGTGGTGCAGGACATCATCACCCGACCGCTGGACAGTGAAACGATCAAGGAAGCCGAGAACCGCCTCAAGGACGTGATCATCAAGCAGGGCACCCTCAAAAACAGCCTGCAGGACGCGAAAAATGCGCTGAAGCAGTTGATCACCAGCTTCATCGACCGCCTCGGCACCCTGTCGGAAAGCACCGGCGAATACCACACGCGCCTCGAAGGCTATGCGCAGACGATCAGCAAGACCGACGATATCAAGCAGCTCAACGTGGTGCTGCAGGACCTGCTGCAGGACACGCGCGCGGCACAGGTGAAGACCGCCGCGACGCGCGACGAACTCATCGTCGCGCACCGGCAGGTGGAGGCGGCCGAGGCCCGGGTGCACGAACTGGAAGCGAGCCTGGTGAAGATCAGCGGCCTGGTGCAGGAAGACCAGCTCACCCGGGTGCTCAACCGGCGCGGTCTGAACGACGCCTACGAGCGCGAAGTCGCGCGCGCGGAACGCACCGGCGAGCCATTGTGCGTCGCCCTGCTCGACATAGACGATTTCAAGGTGCTGAACGACACCCACGGCCACTCCGTCGGCGACGACGCCCTGGTGCACCTGGTGCGCGTGGTCAAGCGCACCATGCGCCCGAGCGACGTGCTCGCGCGCTACGGCGGCGAAGAGTTCCTGCTGGTGCTCCCGTCGACCGAACTGGAGGAAGGCGTGGCGGTGATGACCCGGCTGCAGCGCGACCTGACCAAGGCGTTTTTCCTGCACAACAACGAGCGCCTGCTGATCACTTTCAGCGCCGGGGTGGCGCTGCGCCGTCCGGGCGAGGAGCAGGCGCAGATCATCGAACGCGCCGACCAGGCCCTGTACAAGGCCAAGCGCGCCGGCAAGAACCGCGTTTTCCCCGCGTAACAGCCCCGCGGGGGGCTGGACGGATCGACGGCTGGGTCGCCGGTCGAATCTGTCGAATCTGTCGAATTGCACCCGCTTTGCCCCTTTGTTTCCTTCTCGATATCCGTCACGCCGGTGGTAGCGTGAGGGTGTTGCATCGACCCGGTAGGCCCGGGCGGGCCAGGATCAAGGAGCACGGGATGTACACCAACAAGACCACAAGGGGCGGACTGCGTCTCGCGAGTTCTTCAGCGCAGCCGATACCGCAACCTGGAAGGTACGGAGACAGGACGAACATGGAGGACGAGCCGACCAGCGCCGCCGACTATTCCAGCCGCATCGAAGGCTATGCGAAGAAAATCCGCAAGACCACCGATGTCGGCGACATCATCTCGCTGCTGGAAGACGCGCTGCGCGAAACGCACGCGCTGCACACCGCGAATGAAGTGGAAGTGGTGCGGCAGCAGGTGGTCCTCGCCGAGAACCGCATCGAGCGCCTCAAGGCCGAGCTCGAGCTGGTGAACAAGCTGGTGCGCGAGGACCAGCTCACGGGCGCGCTGAACCGGCGCGGCCTGGACGACGCGCTGCTGCGCGAATCGGCGCGCGCCGACCGCAGCAACTCCGACATGTGCATCGCCCTCATCGATCTGGACAATTTCAAGAGGTTCAACGACACCTTCGGCCACCAGGCCGGAGACGCCGTGCTGGCGCACCTGGTCGCCGTCGTCAAGGAAACCGTGCGCAGCAACGATCTGATCGGCCGCTACGGCGGCGAGGAATTCCTGCTGATCCTGCCCGATGCGAGCATGGAAGAGGCGGCCGCGGTGATGAACCGCCTGCAGCGCGGCCTCGCCGCAAGACCGGTCCCCTGGGGCACGGGCCAGCTGGAGGTGACCTTCAGCGCGGGACTCGCCCGGCGCCGTCCGGGGGAAAACGAAGCGGCGCTGATCAACCACGCCGACCAGGCGCTGTACGAAGCCAAGCGCGTGGGCAAGAACCGGATCATCGTTGCGTCCTGAGTTCCCACACTTGGAACGCCCCAGGCCGGCGCGCCGTGCGCGTGCCGGCCTGGGGCGATGACACATAAATTGAGAAACAGCGTGGATTGAGAAACAGCGTTGCTGGCAACTTGGCCGTCTGGCACACCGCTTTGTGGGAGCGAGCTTGCTCGCGAGCCGTGGAATTCGCGAGCAAGCTCGCTCCCACACCCACAACACAGACGAGCTTCGAAATTGGCGTGTTCTGATACTACCGCGCCATCGCGCGCGCGAGCAAAGCACGGAACGCGGTGAACACCTTCTGCATCTGCAGTTTCTTGTAGGGAAACAGATCGACCGGATCCATGTCGTGCACGACGGCGCCGGTGTCGAGTTCGAAGATCAGCAGCTTGCCTTCGCGCGTCTCGGCGCAATCGATGACCACGTAATCGAGTTCCAGCCGCTCGGCGACGGCGCGCAACGCGCCCGAGTGCCTGAGCGCAAGTTCGTCATCGAAGCGCTGCATGAAGCGCGCCTCCTCCGCGCGCTTTTCGGCGCTCTCGGTCATGCCGGCGTTGAGGTAGTGGATCACCCACTGCTCTGAAATCCCCATGTGCACGGCGTAGGCTTCCCCGCCGATGAGCGCGACGCGGTACTTGCGGAACAGGCCGTCGGCGCTGCGGTAGTCGACATACTGCGACAGGACGAATTCGGGGTCCGGCATCGCCCGCAGGTAATTCAGCAGCGCTTGCGAGCCGTCGACTTTCATCAGGCCGTGGCCTGCGTGCGCGTCCACCGGCCGGATGATCACCGGATATCTCCCGCCCTGGAGTGCGCCCGCGAGCGACAGCTCTCCGGAACCCACCCGCTCCAGCGCGCCGCGGTCGATGCGCGCCGCTGCCGGCACGTGAACGCCCGCCAGCGCACCGAGCAGGCCGGGCGAATTTTCGCGTCTGGTCTGCCCTATTTTCGCGGGCAGGTTGAGCACGGGTGTCGACGAGGACTGCACGAGCGCTTCCAGTTGCCGCAGCAAGGCCCGGTTGGCGTCTGATTCGCACACCGCGACGATGGCAACGTCATGCACGGGCAGAGGCGGCGGGAACGGCATTCCGGGCACGAGGTAGAGCATGTCCAGCGCGACGTCCGAATCCTGCAGCAGGAAATCCAGCGGCGCATTCGCCATCATGTCGCCCGGCGCCATGAAAGCGAGCAGACGGATGGCGGGTGTTCCATCTGCGGCGGGCAGATGATAAAGCTGCCGCAACGCCAGCGCCTGTGCCTGCGTCGCCAGCGCGAGCTCGCGCGACTGCTTCAACTGCAGCACCACGGAGAGGTCCATCAGGGCGTCGGCGTCGCCGGGGTCGGACTGCGCGCGCGCGATCAGTTCCTGCCCCAGCGGCGTCAGGTCGACCCCGCGAAAGGCCATGGTCATGATGGGCGCAAGTCCGATCAGCGCCGCGTGGACCGTACGCTCGGCGGCGGGTGCGGGCTTGCGCGCGAGCGTCATCCGGGTCCGCGGCGCTTCTTTTCGCTGGCGGCGCCGAGTGCGAGCGTGGCCGCGATCAGCGCGTCGATCTCCTTCGCGCTGGTGCGGTGGTTGACGATCGCCGCGCGTATCGCGAGCTTGCCCTTCACGCTCGTGGTCGACGGGGCGCAGATGCCCGATTCGTGCAGATCGGCGACGATGTCGGCATTGATGCGGTCGGCAGTCACGCCGGCGACGCCCGCGGCGCGATAGCGAAAGCAGACGATGTTCAGTGCGACCGGCGCGAGCAGTTCCAGCGCCGGCTCGGCCTCGATGCGCTCCTGCATGCGCCGCGCCAGCGCGCAGGTGCGGGAGATCATCGCGCCCAGCCGGTCGGCGCCATGCACCTTGAGCGTGAACCAGGTCTTGAGCGCGCGAAAACCGCGCGACAAGTCGGGCCCCATGTCGCCCGGCCAGGGCGAACCGGCGGCCAGGCCGCGCGCATCGCGGCGCAGATAGGCCGCGGTGGAGCCGAAGGTCTCGAGCTGGATCGCGCTGTCGCGCACCAGCACGAAGCCGGCGTCGTAAGGCACCTGGCCCCATTTGTGGAAATCCATGGCGATCGAGTCCGCCAGTTCGATGCCGGCGAGCAGCGGCGCGAGTTCGGGCGAAAGCATGGCCAGCGCGCCGAACGCGCCGTCCACGTGAAACCACAATCCTTCGCGCCGCGCGCATTCGGCGATCGCGGCGAGCTCGTCGATGGCGCCCACGTCCACCGTGCCCGCGGTCGCGGCAATGAAAAACGGCGTGAGTCCGGCGCGCCGGTCGGTTTCGATGGCGCGCTCCAGCGCGTCGATGTCCATCTGATGGCGCTCGTTCACCGCAATCATGCGCAGCGCGTCCGTGCCCAGGCCGGAGACGTTCATCGCCTGCGGGATGCAGCCGTGCGCGCCGGCCGAGGTGTAGGCGACCAGGCGCTTGCTGCATTCGGCCAGCCCCTTGTGCCGCACCTGCGCCCCGAGGGCCGCTGTGCGCGCGACCAAGAGCGCGATCAGGTTCGCCATGGACGAGCCGGTGACGAAGAGGCCGCTTGCGGCCTCGGGAAATCCGAACAGCTCGCGCACCCACTGCACCACCTGGCGCTCGACTTCGAGCGGCATCTGGTCGCGGCCGCCGAGATTGGCGTTCAGTCCTCCGGCCAGCATCTCCGCCAGCATGCCCACCGGCGTGCCGCCGCCGTGCACCCAGCCCATGAAGCCCGGATGCACGTTGCCCGCCGCATAGGGAAGGACCTGGCGCATGAACTGCTCGTGCGCAGCGGCCATGTCGCCCGGCTGGCGCGGCAGCGCCTCGCGAAATGCATGGCGCACCTCGCGCGGAATCGGCTGCCACACCGGCCGCTTGCGCACGTGCTCGATATAGTCGAGCATGTCGTCCAGCATGCGGTGGCCCTGGGCGCGGAATTCATGCCAGTTCGACGGGTCTAGCGTCTCCTGCTCTAGCGCAAGGCGGGTATGTTTGGATTTTCCCGGCATCCCCGGCAAGGGGCGCGGAAGCCGCGGCGAGACGGCGGTTCTCAGCAAAGCGGTCATGGCGTTACCTGGTTCTCAGCACGTCGTTCCCAGCGGGGTACTGGCGGTCGTATTGAGGATATACAGCTTTGCCAGCGGCGAAAGGTGGAACAGGCGGCGAAATAGCGCTCAATCTGGCCGGTTGATGGTGATTCGAGGACGCGGCTTGATTCAGCAGCCTGCCGACCATACGAAACTTGCCGGCAAGATCAGCGTGTGTATAATACACACTATGCGTAGTTCCGACCTAATCGCCGAACTAAAAAGAGCCGGATGGACGCTACGTGCTGTCAAAGGCTCCCACCATGTATTTACACACCCGGAAACGGGCTTGCACATTACGGTCCCGCACCCGAAGAAAGATCTTGGTGTCGGGCTCGTACACAAATTGCTCAAGCAAGCAGGATTGAAATGACATGAGATACCCAATCGCAATCGAACCGGGCGACAAGCGTCACGCCTTCGGTGTGGCGGTACCGGACCTTCCCGGGTGTTTTTCAGCGGGCGATACGCTCGATCAGGCCATAGACAATGCAAGCGAAGCGATCGAGCTTTGGCTGGAAACCATCATAGATGACGGCGGCGCCATCCCCGCGCCGCGCTCCATCACCGAGCATCAAAAGAATCCGGAGTTCTCCGGCTGGGTGTGGGCGCTGGTTAGCGTCGATCTGGCGCAACTCTCCGACAAAGTCGAACGCGTAAATATCACCCTGCCCGCGCGCGTACTGCGCCGCATAGACGCGGCGGCAAAAGAAGCAGGGGAATCACGCTCCGGCTTCATCGCCCGCCGCGTCATGGCGGAATAAAGGCGTCAAACCGGTCCCACTTCTGTCCCACTTAAGTTTCAGCGGCCTCCTTCAGCACCTCCGCCGCCCACTGGTTGAGGCTCTTTCCCGCAGCCTGCGCCGCGATCAATGCCGAACCATGCACCTCTGGCGGGACGCGCAGCATCATTTTGCCGCTGGCTGGCTTCTGCGCCGGCCTGCCGGTCGCCGCGCTGTCCTTGAGATACGAATCGATGGCGTTGTGAAAATCCAGCGTCAAATCCGAGACCGTCGCACCTTCAAAGGTAATGCTGTCCTTGATTCCAAGCACCTTGCCCCAAAAGATGTTGTCGCGAGGATCGAACTCGACTCGGGCGGAATATCCGCGGTAGCTCATGGCGTTCATCATGGTTTGACTCCTTGTTGTTCCAGCCAGGCACGTATTTCTTCGACCTGATACCGCCTGGCTTCTTTGCCCGGGTGTGGCCGGTGTGCGTTCTTGAGGTAATCGCCCAGCTGCAGCGAAACACGCGACCCCTCGCCTTCACGCACGTTCCCGCCCAAAGCGACGACCAGCGCCTCTATGTCGGAAAAGCTGATCGATGCCTGGGTTGGCTTGGTGAAAATGGCGCGCAACGTCTTGACGTGCATCATGCGACCTCGTCGCACGAACAATCAGCGCACCGAAACCTTCACCTGCCTGCCTGCGCGCGCGAGCATATCTACCAGCGCGTCAATCGTGAACTTGACCGATTTCGCATGTACCACGTCGGACACGCGCGGACGCGTCACTCCCAGTATCCGTGCGGCGTCGGCCTGCGTCAGCGCATTCTCCTCGATCCAGCCGGAGATCTCTCCCATGAGCCGTTTCTTGATCGCAAGTTTCTCCGAGATGATCCGCTTCGATTCTGCCTGCATAGCAGCAGCCTGCCGGGGCTTGAAACCGAGATCAGCGAAGACATTGCCGCCCGCCGGAGTAATGTGCCGCGATTTTGTATCGATCTTCATTTTCGCCCCCGCTCCTGAACCACCGCGCGATAGCGTGCTGCCGCAGTCAGTCAGTTCCACGCAAGCAACATGCGCGCTCTCACGTATGGGTGGGCAATGCATGCAGCGTCACCCCCAGTGCCTTCACCACCTTCAGAATCGTGTCATAACGCGGTTTGGCGCCAGGCGCGAGCGCTTTGTAAAGGCTCTCCCGGCCGAGGCCCGTATCCTTCGCCAGCTGCGTCATGCCGCGAGCGCGCGCGACATCCTTGACTGCAGTCAGGAACAAATCAGGGTCATCATCTTCAAGCGCTGCAGAAAGGTAAGCCGCGATACTTTCATCGCTATCGAGATAGTCTGCGGCGTCGAATGGTGTAAAACGGGTCATGGTTCACTCCTTGGGCAAGGCACGCGCCATCTCTTTGGCACGTTTGATGTCGCGCTTCTGGGTCGACTTATTGCCGCCCAGTAACAACAGATAGAACACCTCCGCACGGCGGATGAAATATGCACGATAGCCAGGACCGTAGTGAATGCGCATCTCCGAAACCCCTTCGCCAACAGGTTCGCAATCGCCAAAGCGACCGGACTCCGCCGCGCGAATGCGTCTTGCAATAATGGCTTTACCGACTTGATCCTTCAGCCCTGCCAGCCAGTCGTTGAATTCATCGGACTTGAAGAACGTGTTCACGCCCTTAATAGTATATCTTTGGATACAGATCAGCAAGGGCGCTCATTGCGGAAAATTTCCGCCTGTCGAAAATCACTTTCCGTAAGACCCTTTTGCCACACAGAAAAGATTCCTAAACTTTCCCCCGACCCCGCCGTAAACAGAGCACAACCTAGATACGGAAAGCTGCGTCCCGCGCATGCCTAACTCAATGAATCCTAAACCTTTCACTGAATTTATCCGATAAGCAGGCAACGGAGGTTTAAATGCTTCGGCAACGGAGCGAACCAAAGTGCCCGGCAGGTGTGCCGGAATTTCTGAACAACTAGGTAAGGAGATTTATCATGGCACAAGTAATCAACACCAACATCGCGTCATTGAATGCGCAGCGCAACCTGACACATTCGCAGAACGGCCTCAACACTGCTCTGCAGCGCCTGTCTTCGGGCCTCAGAATCAACAGCGCCAAGGACGATGCTGCCGGCATGGCGATTTCCGAGCGTTTCACCACGCAGATCCGCGGCCTAAACCAGGCAGTACGTAACGCCAACGACGGCGTGTCGCTGGCGCAGACGGGCGAAGGCGCGCTGGCCGAGGTAACTTCGAACCTGCAGCGCATCCGCGAACTGGCTGTGCAGTCGGCCAACTCGACTAATAGCTCTTCCGATCGCGCCGCCTTGCAATTGGAAGTTCAGCAGCGCCTTGACGAGATCGATCGCACCGCGAGCCAGACTTCATTCAACGGGCAGAAAGTTCTCGACGGATCCTTCGGCAACGCCGCATTTCAGGTCGGCGCAAATGTTGGCGAAACAATATCAGTTGGCCTTTCGACCAGTATGCGCACTACCGCGATCGGAAAGACCTCGGACTATGTTGGCACTTCTGCATACCTTTCAACCCTGAATATCGGTCAACAAGGCACAGCTGTTGATTCCACAGCGATCACCGCAGCGACCGAGCTTACGCTTGCGGTCGGTACTGGAACGGCTGTTGCTGTTCAGAATACTGCGGCCGGCCCGGCTGGAGCTGCAGCTGGACAGACCAACACAAGCGCTTACGCCAAAGTAGCCGCAATTAATTCCTCTGGCATTGCCGGCCTGACGGCAACTGCCGATACGACGGTTGTATTTGCCTTCACAACGATTTCTGCTACTGCCTATAGCCTGACAATCAACGGCGCGGCAATTGTTTCGGCGACGGACTACTCAGCCACAAACCTTACCGGTACCAATTTAGCAGCAATGATCAACAGCAACGCGACGGCTAGCGGCGTAACCGCAAGCTATGATGGCACCAATATGACACTCAACGCGGCAGATGGGCGAGATATCATCATTGATGAGGTCTCCACTGGTCAGGCGTTAGGCGGACTTGAAACAACGCCAGATGCCCTGAACAACTCTGCGAACGATGCGTTGACACTTACCGCGGTTGCCCCCGCGCAGGTGATCGCCAAAGGATCGGTTCGACTAACGGCATCTGAGCAAATTCTTGTTGGTGGTACCGCCCCGGCACGTATTGGCTTCGCTACCAACACGTATGCGTTAGGCGCAACGGGACTGAGTACCGCATCGGTTAGTACTGTCGCCAACGCTAATACAGCAATCAGTCGCATTGACTCAGCTCTAGCGGCAGTCAGCACCTTGCGCAGCACCTTCGGCGCGATCCAGAACCGTTTCGAGTCGGTGTCCTCAAGTCTGTCGGCTACTTCCGAGAACCTGTCCGCAGCACGCAGCCGGATTCAGGACGCAGATTTCGCCCAGGAAACCGCCAACCTGACCCGTTCGCAAATTCTGCAGCAGGCCGGTATCGCGATGCTGGCGCAAGCCAACGCGCTGCCGAACACAGTGTTGTCGCTGCTGAAGTAACAGGCGTGCTAGGATAATCCCCGATCCAAGATAACGCGATCGGGGATTGTTCGCCTGAGTGAAGGAACTGAAAAATGAACATCATCCAGCTCGGTAAGGCAACACTACCAGCGGCCGGATTGACCGCTGGGCAGACCGCTCCCAAGCAGGGAGCAAGCGGTCCCAGAGAAACCGCAGCCCCGCCTGCGCTCGAGCCTGCTCAGGCGGAGGCAACGGCACAGGCACCCTTGAGTAGCGATGCAGTAAAAAAAGTGGCAAGCCAGATCAACGACTTCCTGAAGTCTTCGTCGTCCAATCTGCAGTTTTCGGTCGATGACAGTTCGAGCAAGGTCGTCGTGCGCATCGTCGACTCGCAGACCAATGAACTGATCCGCCAGATTCCGTCCGAGGAAATGCTCGCCATTTCCAGGTCCCTGGATCAGATGATCGGATTGCTCATCAAGCAGAAGGCCTGATAGCGGGGGCTTTGTGCCTGTAATTCAAGCTTTGAACAGCCATGGCCGATATTAGGCTATGGCTGTTTGTTTTGGCGAGGTTGAACCATCATGGCAGTGACCGCATCCGGCACCAGTACTTCGGGAACCTTGAGCGCGCCCGGCATCGGTTCGGGACTGGATGTCAAATCCATCGTCAGCCAATTGATGGCGGTGGAAAGCCAACCGCTGACTGCGCTCGCCACCAAAGAGGCGAGTTATCAGGCCAAGCTGTCCGCCTACGGTTCGCTCAAGGGCACGCTCGCCTCGTTTCAGAGCGCGGCACAGGCACTTGCTTCTCCCGCGAGATTCGTGGCGCAGAAGGCGACGGTGGCCGATCGCCAGCGGGCAGAGCAGTCTGGCCGGCGTCCGCGATGCGATCAATGCCGCGAACGTCGGCGTGACGGCCGGCGTTGTCAATGACGGCTCGGGCTACCGGTTGACGCTGACGTCCAAGGATACCGGCGCCGCCAACGCGCTGCGCGTCATCGTGGCCGACGACGACACGACCCATACCGACACGTCCGGACTGTCGCAGCTGATGTTCGATGGCCGCACCGGCGGCGTGCAGAATCTGACGCAAAGCGCAGCGGCGCAAAATGCCTCGGTCACCATAGACGGCATCGTCATCAGCAAGGCCTCCAACACCATCACCGACGCGATCGAGGGCGTGACCCTGAACCTGCTCAAGCAGAGCACGGCCGGAACGACAAGCCTCACCGTGGCGCGCGACAGCGCCGGCATCACCAGCGCGGTGCAAAGCTTCGTCAAAGCCTACAACGACGCGACCAAGGCGCTGAGCGACAGTTCTGCCTACAACGCGGCCACCAAGCAGGCCGCGATTCTTCAGGGCGACAGCGCCGTGCGCTCGATCCAGACTGCGCTGCGCAGCACCCTCAGTTCGGCGCTGAGCACCGCCGGTGGCGGGCTGACGACGCTGTCCGACATCGGCGTTTCGTTCCAGAAAGACGGCACGCTGGCGCTGGACAGCAGCAAACTGCAGACCATCGTCAACGACCCGACCAAGGACATTTCCACGCTGTTCGCCGCTGTCGGAAAGCCCACCGACAGCCTGGTGTCGTTCACCAGCGCCAGCAGCAGCACCAAGGCCGGCACCTACGCCGTCAACCTCACCCAGATTGCCGCGCAGGGCGCGGCGCTGGGCAATTTCACGGTCGCAGGCACCACCACCATCACCGCCGGTCTGAACGACGCGCTCACCCTCAGTGTGGATGGCGTCGCGGCAGCGGTGACGCTGGCGGCCGGGGATTACACACCGGCGCAACTGGCAGCGCAGATCCAGTCGAAAATCAACGGCGTCAGCATGCTGTCGGCAGCCGGCAGCGCAGTAACGGTGAGCCTTGCCTCAGGCACGCTCTCGATCACCTCCAACCGCTATGGCAGCACGTCCATAGTCGGGGGCATTGCAGGCAGCGCCCTGGCAGATACCTTCGGCACACTCGATTACACCAACGGCACGGGCAAGGATGTCGCCGGCACCATCGGCGGCGTTGCCGCAACGGGATCCGGACAGACCCTCAGCGGCTCCGGCGACGCGACCGGCCTCAGCATCAAGGTGACGGGCGGCGCCACGGGCGACCGCGGCAGCGTGAAATTTGCGCGCGGTTATGCCACACAGTTGGACACCTTGCTCACGACCATGCTCGCCTCCGACGGCATGATCAGCACCCGCACCAACGGCATCAACAGCAGCATCAAGGACATCGGCAGTCGGCGCGAGGCCCTGAATGCACGTCTGGCCATCGTTCAGGCTCGCTACCAGAAGCAATATTCAGCGCTGGACGTGATGATCTCGAACATGAACCAGACCAGCACCTATCTGACGCAGCAATTGGCGAGTATTTCCAACCTGAACAAGCAATAAAGGACAAGCGACATGTCTTCCGGAAACTACCGCACCGCCACGGATGCCTACCGCGGGGTAGGCGTAGGCTCGGTGGTGGACTCCGCCACGCCGCATCAGCTCATTCGCATGCTGTTCGCCGGCGCAAGCGCGGCGGTCGCCGCGGCGAAAGGGTATATGGAACGGGGCGAGATCGGTCCCAAGTGCGAGGCCATTTCGAAGGCGATCGATATCATCGACGGCGGACTCAAGGTCAGTCTGGACCGGAAAGTCTGCGGCGAGATGGCGCAGAATCTGTACGACTTGTACGTCTATATGACCCAGCGCCTGGTCGTTGCCAACGTCAAGAACGACGCCGCGGCGCTGGGCGAGGTGGCAAAGTTGCTGCAACAACTAGGCGGCGCATGGGAAGCGATTGCCGTGAAACAAGCTGGCGCAAAACCAACGGGCGCTGCACCTGGAGCGACTCCCGCTGCTGCGTCCCCTCTGCAAGCGCGCACCACGCACAAAATCCCGGCGCCATCCCCTGCTCAAGCCAACTCTGCTGCAACTGGAAGCGCAGGCCAGGCCAGCGCTCCCGCAGACATCGGCGCAAGCAATACAAATGAAACCGCCGCCCAAAACCCGACATCACAACAAAGCCGCCTCGCGGCCGCCTACGGAGCCCGCTAAAGCATGGTCGCCTACGAAAACGTCCTGGAAACCTACGGCGCGATGTCGGTGAAATCTGCCGAGATGGTGGAGGCCGCGCAGCACGGCGATTGGGAGCGGCTGATTGCGCTGGAAAAGGACTGCAGCGCACTCGTCACTGCGTTGAAGCCCATCGACAAACCCGGCCCCCGCCCCGACGCCGGCTACGTCAAGCGCAAGGTCGCGTTCATCCGCAAGGTCCTTGCCGACGATGCGGAAATCAGAAGGCACGCGGAGCCGTGGATGACGAGGCTGCAGGCCTATCTTGGCAGCGCGCGCCAGGAGCAGCGGCTGCTGCACGCTTACGAGGGTGGGCGCGCAGGCTAACGCATAGCGAACCAGATGCGCCGCAACAGCGGCGGATGCCCCAAAACCCGCGTCCAGCCTTGCTTCGCACGGGTTTTATTTTTTTGTGCGACCGCCACGGATCGAGCCAATCATCTAGGGCCGCAGATTTGTTGCGCCCAGATCGTGCCGCACAGTGCGGTTATCGCTACGGGCACCGGGGGTTCGCATATTTGATGAATCCCGCGTTTGCACATGAACAGATCAACCGGTAAACTGAACGTATTCGCTCGCATGCGCGATGACTGCCCATTTATCTTTGCACACGCTGCCTGCATCCGTAGACCTGATGGCCAGGGAGAATATCGAAATGACCGACAACTTGGAAAACATTATCATCGAACACTTGCGAGCTATCCGTGGCGACGTCGGCAACGTCAAGGCCGATGTAAGCGAAATTAAGATGCGCTTGACCTCAATTGATGAACGCTTGACTCTCGTAGAGAAAGGGACAGCCAACATTCACGGTGACATGGCCCTATTGCAACTGCGCTTGGATCGTCAAGGCGATCGCATTGAACGCATAGAAAAGCGGCTTGATCTGGCACCCGTTTGAGTACTTCTTGATTGCTGAGGAAAGACTCGCAATCCGGTAGTCAATGGACCCGATGATCGGGTTTTCGGTCGCACAGAAAGCCTGACACTTCCACCCCATCCTCCGCAGCATTCGCGAGACCGGCAGATCGACAGATCAATCAAGACCCGCGCCCAGACTGGCTTTGCGCTGGTTTTTGCTTTATGGAAGTCGGCGCGGTTTGGCCCAAGGCACCCGGTTGCCGAAGCATGGAATGGTGCTTCCGGCTGGAAGAAAACGGAGTGAACCCATGAACACCATGACGATTAACGGTTATCAGGCAGTCATTTCCTTTGACCCCGAGATTCAAATGTTCAGGGGGGAGTTCATCGGTCTCAACGGCGGCGCCGACTTCTATGCCGCCGACGTCGAAGGACTGAAGCACGAGGGAGAAATTTCCCTGCGCGTATTCCTTGAAGCCTGCGAACGCCGCGGCGTAGAACCGCGCAAACACTTCTCCGGAAAGTTCTCCCTGCGCGTTGACCCGGCTACGCACGAGGCGGCGGCCATCGCCGCCGCCGCGCACGGCCAAAGCCTTAACCAATGGGCGGCCGAAGCTATCAGGCAGGCTGCGTTACAAACAACTTAGTTCGCGCGAGGACCACCGCTGCCCCTCGTCAAGATTCAGGCTCCCGTGCCGATAGATGGTCTATGCAGCAACATGGGGGCGGCCGTGAGAATTGTCGGATCTGATCTGACCCTGCAGGCGAGCCACACCGCGTCGAAGCAAAGCAGCGTCAAGGAAAATCTTCGCATCCGGGTCGATCCGCCGGCATCCGTCCGCCCACCTCCACCCGATGCCCTGCAGGTCACGCTCTCTGCGGCTGCACAGGAAAAGCAGGCGGCCGAGACCGATGCAATCGACCATTCCATGCGCGATGTGGAAAACGACCCGAGGATGCAACTCATCCTGCTGATGATCGAACGAATGACGGGGCAGAAGATCCGGCTATACGACGCCGGCCAGATCAGTCAGGTGCAGACCGTTGAAACGCCCGCGCCTCCCATCGGCAACACCCCTGCGCCTGCGCCCCGGGCAGGCTTCGGCGTGGCATACGACAAGGTAGCCAGCTACCAGGAATCAGAACAGACCGCCATGCAAGCAACAGGCTCCGTCCGGACCAGCGACGGCAGGAAAATCGAATTCAGTTTGCAGCTAACGATGCAGCACCAGTACAGCGAGACCAGCAGCACCAGCGTGCGCATGGGCGACGCGGCACGCAAAACCGATCCGCTCATCGTAAATTTCAATGGGACGGCGGCCCAGTTGAGCAATCAGCGCTTCGCCTTCGACCTGAATTCCGACGGAAAGAACGAGCAGATCAATGCACCCGTCTCCGGCACCGGTTTTCTCGCGCTCGACCTGAACGGGGACGGCAAGATCAGCAGCGGCAAGGAACTGTTCGGCCCGGCGAGCGGCGACGGCTTTGGCGAACTGGCGCAGTACGACAGCGACCGGAACGGTTGGATAGACGAGGCAGATCCGGTTTTCGAGAAACTCAGGGTCTGGCTGAAAGCGGCACCGGATCAGGACCGTCTCGCCAGCCTTGCCAGCCTCGGCGTCGGTGCCATCTCCTTGAACGCCATCGACACTCCGTTTGACCTAAAGAATGCTTCCAATCAACTACTCGGCAGCGTCCGCGGCAGCAGCGTCTACCTCAATGAAGATGGCAGCGTGGGGAGTGTGCAACAGGTGGACCTGGTGGCTTGAATTCAAGTTTTTGGATCTACACGGCCTTCTGCCGCGCCTGTTGCACGCTTACGACGGTAGCTGCGCGGGGTAGCGCGTAGCAATCAGGCCGTCCTGCAAAGACGGTAGATCAACGAAAACCCGGCCCAGCTTCGCTTTGCGCGGGTTTTGCTTTGTAAAGATCACTCAGAGTAGGATCAAGAATTGAGCGTCGGCATCGGCCAACAGATTCTTCACATCGTCTGCATGACCACGAAGTAGCTGGTCAATCTCGTCGGTTGAGCAGTTGCCTCTTTTAATCCAGACAATTTTAGGCGGCGCACCCGTGTACACACTGCGCTCGTGAAAATCGGAATCCTTCGACACGATGATGAAGCCATTGGTACGAGCGTATTGCCATACGGCAGTGTCGTCGGCACGGTCCAATCCAACGTCCCGAACATGTGTCGATTCCGGGAAAATCTGAATTAGCCGACTTGGAAGCGTCGGCGATAGGTTCTGGTCGAACAGCAGCTTCACGACTACGCAACGAGCTGGCTACGCTCTCGATCGGCCGCATAGGCGAGACACGCCTGGATGTCTTCTCGGGTCAGATACGGGAAGTCACGCAGCACGTCGTCTACGCTCATGCCGGACGCGAGGTAATCGAGCACATCATAGACCGTGATGCGCATCCCGCGAATGCAGGGTTTTCCGCTGCGCTTGCCTGGCTCGATGCTGATAATGTCGCGATAGTTCATGCCACCCCCTCGAGGTCCAGCGCTCAGTTGTCGATTATAACCATAGCCCAGTCTGAGAGTGAAGCCGAACAGTCACATTCATCCGCTACGTCCTTGCCGACGACGCTGAAATCCGGCGCCACACAGAGCCGTGGATGACCAGGCTGCAAAGCTACCTGGTCAGCACGCGCCGCGAGCAGCGCCTGCTGCACGCCTACGATGGTGGCTGCGCAGGCTAGCGCATAGCGAACCGGACAAGCCGCAACAGCGGCGGATGCCCCAAAACCCGCGCCCAGCCTGGCTTTGCGCGGGTTCTTCTTTATTCAGTATGGCCGCCACGGATCGGACAAACCGTCTAGAGCCGCAATTCTATTTCGCCCAGTTCTTGCAGCATAGCTGCTGATCTCGACGAGCACCGAGTGTCCGCGCACCTGATGAATCCGCTGTTTGTACATGACCGGATCAACCTGTAAACTGAACGTATTCGCTCGCGGACAGGATGGCAGGCCGCTTATTCTTGCACTTGCTGCCTGCAACCGTAGACCTGATGACCAGGGAGAATATCGAAATGACCGACAACTTGGAAAACATCATAATCGAACACCTGCGAGCTATCTGTGGCGACGTCGGCAACGTCAAGGCGGATGTAAGCGAAATCAAAATGCGGTTGACGTCCATTGATGAACGTTTGACTCTCGTCGAGAAAGGGACAGCCAACATTCACGGCGACATGGCCTTGTTGCAGCTACGCTTGGATCGTCAAGGCGATCGCATTGAACGCATAGAAAAGCGGCTTGAACTGACACCTGTTTGAGCGCTGCTTAATTGCCGAGGAAATGCTCTAAGTCCGGTAGTCAATGGTCCAGTCCGCAAAGGCAAGAGCCTGAATACCTGGGCGGCAGATCTGATCGAAAACGCCGCAAGATAACGCGATAGTTTCGCCTGGCTTTTTTTGGGAGCCAGACGCTCCACCGCCAACCCGAAATTCCGAAAAAATAGCCCTAAAGTTCCCCCGGCGCCCGCCGTTAATATGGGTATGACGGACACGCGGAAATGTTTGCAAAAAGCGTGTAGTCCGTGACGAAGTGGGGAAGCAGGCGCGAAATGGTCCGGTTTCCCTCGATTATTGGAACGAGCAGCATTTGAACCGCGGAAGAAGCCTGATCATGGTGGATTATCAGCACATCCTGGATACCTACGGACTGGTCTCGGTCAAGTCCGGCGAAATGGTCGAGGCGGCGAAAGCCAGCGACTGGGACCGGCTGATCCAACTGGAGCAGGACTGCCGCGCGCTGATCGACACCCTGCGCCGCGACGACACCGCCGCCGTGAAAGCCCCGCGCCCGGACCGCGGCTATATTCAGCGCAAGTACGAACTGATACGCAAGGTGTTGTCCGACGATGCCCAGGTGCGGCGCTACACCGAGCCCTGGATGGAGCAGCTGCAGGTGTTTCTCGGCAGCACCCGCCAGGAACAGCGCCTGCAGCGCGCCTACGACAGCGGTTTCGGCAGCCAGGGCTGACCCAGGCTTCGCAGCGGGCGGCGGCATGCCGCTCACGCGGGTTTTCTCTTGCCCGCCCCGAACTCCTCCTCACGCGCCGACCGGCGGCGTAGACTGATTCAGTATTGCAGCTTCTTGCCGTAATGTATGTACCTGCGGCGGCATGGCGGGATGCCGGCCAATCGCCTGCGCCCGGAGCAGATTTTGCCGTGCACCGTGCGCAGATTGCAGCCCGAGACGTCGTCGCCCAAACGGATGAAGGTCGAATGAGCCCACCCAGTATTCCAATCGCCGCTCTGATAGGCATCGAAGCCGGCAGACTGGGATCGCCGCTGGCCGGCCGGACCGACACGGCCAGCCTGCTGCCGCAGATCATGCCGGGGCAGGTGCTGAGCGCGAGGGTGGACGCGGTCCTGCCCGACGGCAATTTTCGCGTGACGGTGGCGGGCCAGCCCATGAGCATGGCGCTGCCGAAGTATTTCGCCCCGGGGGACACACTCGACCTGAAGTTCGTCGGGCGCGAACCGCGGCTGACGTTCGCCCTGACCGAGCCCTTGCAGGCTTCCCCCGGACCGGTTGTTTCGACCGCCGGCCGCATGGTCGGGGCCATGTTGCCGCGTCCCGGCGAAGCGGCGATGCCGGCGACAGCTACGAACGCAGCGCCCTTGCTTGCCTCGGTCCCGGCAGACGGCGCCGCGCTTTCCGGCAAGCTGCAGGGCACCCTGAGCCTGAGCGGGCTCTTCTATGAATCGCACCAGGCCGAATGGGTCACCGGCAAGCGCGAGCTTGCCGCCTTGCTGCGCGAGCCGCAGGCGCGACTGGCGTCCGAGGCGCGACTGGTGCCGGCCGCGCGGCAGCCGTCGGTGCCGGCACAGCAAACGCTTTCGGCGCCCGCCACGCAGAGCGCTTCGACCAATGCGGCGCCCACGAGCGATCCGGCATCTGTCGCACTCACCGGCCGGGCCGAGCAGGTGATGCCGCAGCAGGTGCAGGCGCTGGTGCAGCAGCAGTTGGCCGCGCTGGAGACGGGCAGGATGATATTTCAACTGCAGGTGTGGCCCGACCAGTGGATGCGCTGGGAAATCGACGAGGAGGCGCAGAGCGAAAACACCCAGGCCGGCGAGAGCGGCGCGCCACAGCGCTTTCAGACGCGCTTGCACCTGGATCTGCCTCAGCTCGGCGCACTCGATGCCACGCTGACTTTCGACGCAGCCGGTGTGCGCGTGAGGCTGGATGCCGCCAAGGCATCGAGCGCTGAAGTGCTGCAGGACAATCGCGCGTCCCTGCGCGCCGCGCTCGCCGACGCAGGGTTGCCGACAGCCGAAATTTCAGTCGCACGCCATGGCACAGCCTGACGCCCCCTCGCCCGCCGCCCCCGTGCCGGCACCGGGCGACGCCCTCGAAGGCGCTGCTTCAGCGGCGCCGGGGCTTTACCCACGGCACGCGGCGGTCGCGCTCGCGTATGCGCGCGACGGTGCGGCGCCGAAAGTGGTAGCGAAGGGGCGCGGTCTGGTGGCGCAGGCCATCATCGAGCGGGCGCGCGAGCACGGCGTATTCGTGCACGAATCGAAAGACATGGTGGCGCTGCTGATGCAGGTCGATCTGGACCAGCGCATTCCGCCCGAACTCTATCGCGCCGTGGCGGAGTTGCTCGCGTGGGTGTACCGGCTGGAACAGAAGGATTCGGGGCTCGTCGACGGCATTGCGCCCCGCGCATTGCCCGACGGACCGGCGCGCTGAGATGAACGGCCCGGCGTGCGTATTCTTCCCGTCCGGCCGCAGGAAAAGCGCGACCGCCCTTGGGCAGGGACGTGGATTGCTATATCATTCATACTTCATTCCTATTCAGCAAAACGATGCCTTCCGCCTCTGAACAATCACTGCTAGCCGCAGCCCCCAGCGCCGTCGACGAGGAAAAGTTCAAGGTCTATTCGCGCCTCGAAATCTGCTCCGTCCTGGGCGCACTGCAGAAAGCGGGCAGCCTGGTAACGGCGTATTTCGGCTCCGGCAACGATTTCATCCTCACCTCCGTCGTCCGCGTGGACGCCGGTGAAGACGAAGTCATCCTTGATTACGGCGCGGACGCCGCCACCAACCAGCGCGCGCTGAAGGCGGCCGGCATCACCTTCGTCGCCGCGCACGAGCGCATCAAGATCCAGTTTTCCTCCGAGACGCTGCGCAGGGCGCGCTACGACAACCGTGACGCCTTCAGCATTCCGGTGCCGGACGCCCTGCTGCGGCTGCAGCGGCGGGAGTTCTTCAGAATCGTCACCCCGCTGGCGAAGCCGCTGAAGTGCGCCATTCCACCCCAGGGCAAAGGCGTCGACGCGCCGACCGCGGCCACGGTGGCAGACATCAGCTGCGGCGGCGTCGCCCTGGTGGACTTCAGCATCCCGGCGGGCGTGCAGAGCGGCATGTGTTTGCGCGGCTGCCGGATAGAGTTGCCCGATGCAGGCGCGGTCACGGCCGATCTGATGATCAAGAGCACCTACGAAGTCACGCACAAGAACGGCAGCAAGCATTTGCACGCCGGGTGCGAGTTCGTCAACATGCCCGAGCGTATCCGCGCGAACATCCAGCGCTACATCAACGCGATGGAACGCGAGCGCAGAAAGCGGGCCGGCGGAGGGTAGTCTCTAAACGTTGTCGAAGCCGTCATTCCGAGGCCGTCCCCCAAGGGGACTTCCTACGGGGCGCACGCCGAGGAATCTGCTTCCCCCGGCCACCCAAAAGCAGATTCCTCGCTGCGCTCGGAATGACAATTGCCGGTATGTCCGATGATGCAACCTAATCGAAGAACCCCTGCCCCAGCAGTTCTTCGGCCAGCAGTTGATAGTCTTTCGCCCCCTGGCTGTGCGGGGCATAGCTGAATACGTCCATCCCGTGCGAGGGCCCTTCGGCCAGGCTGACGTTCTCGGTGATGCAGGTGCTGCACAGCATGTCGCCCACGTGCTGCCCGACCTTGTCGTAGATTTCATAGGAAAGCTTGCGGCGGCTGTCGAAACGCGTGACCACCACCTTGCGCGGAAACTTGCGCTTCAGGCTTTTTTCCAGCGCCTCCAGCGCCGCGTCGAGCCGGTGCACGCCCTGCAGCGAAAGATAATCCGCCGACACCGGGATCAATATCCGGTCCGCGGCCAGCACCGCGTTCAGCGTCAGCACGCCCATGGTGGGGCAGCAGTCGATCAGGATGGGCGTCCCGTTCATGGGAAAGCTCTCGCGCACGCCGGCGCGCAGCTTTCCGGCGATGCTCTTGTTGCTGCCGAAGAGCGCGTCGATCTTGGCGAGTTCGAGGTGCGAGGGGATCACCTTCAACCCGCCGCGCGCGGTCGTGATCAGGTCCTCCAGCGATCGGTCGTCCCGGAAAAATCCCGCAATGCTGTCCTTGCCCGGAATACCGGCAAGCCCGAGCGACAGGGTCAGGTGCGCCTGCGAGTCGAGGTCGATCGCGAGCGGTTTGCGCTCCATGCGTGCCAGCGCCGCGGTCAGGTTGACGCAGGTCGTGGTCTTGCCCACGCCGCCTTTTTGATTGAATACAGTGATGACCGTCATGGAAAGCTCCGGCCTAGATTTGCATGTTCATGATGTCGCGATAAGCCGTCACCAGCTTGTTTCGCACCTGCACCATCTCCTGGAACGACAGGTTGGCTTTCTGCAGCGAGATCATCACATCGTTCAGGTTGGCGTTCGGCTTTCCCAGTTCGAAGTCGCGCGCCAGACCCTCGGCTTTCACCTGGGCGTCATTGACGCTATCGATCGAATTCTTCAATACTTCGGCGAAATCCGTCTTCGACGGGCTCGCGGCCTTCGCGTTTGCGGGCTGCCCGGTCGCGGCGGCCGAGGCCGCGCGCAACTGGCCGAGCAGGTTGTCGATTGAACTGATGTCCATGCTTCTCTCCAGTCGTCCTTAGAGACACTTCAGCACTGACTGTCATTCCGAAGCCGACGGCTGAGGAATCCGCTTCTTGTTTGACTCAAAAGCAGATTCCCCGCTGCGCCCGGAATGACAATTCTTGAGAAATGTTCATCCTGTAAAACGTTCCTAATGCAGCTCGCCCTCGAGGCGGTATTGCTGCAATTTGTAGCGCAAGGTGCGCTCGCTGATTCCCAGCCGTTGCACCGCCAGCTTGCGCGACCCGTCCACCGCGAGCAGCGTTTCCATGATGTGCGCCCGCTCCAATGCCTTCATGTCCATCGCCGCGCCCGCAGCCGCCGTTTCGGCCTGGCACGCCGCGCCCTGCGCGGTTGCAACCGGCGCCGCGGCAGGCGCTTCGGCCTCCGCCAGATCGAGCTGCGCGGCTTCGATCAGGTCGTCCGGGCTGAGAATCACCGCGCGCTGCAACACATTCTCCAATTCGCGCACATTGCCGGCCCAGGCATGCGCCAGCAGGCGCCTCTCCGCCTCCGGCGAAAGCCGCGCCAGCGGCCGGCCCTGCGCTTTCGCGTGGCGCGCGACAACACTTCGGGCCAGCGGCACGATATCGGCGGCGCGCTCGCGCAAGGGGACGATGTGCAGCGGAATCACGTTCAGTCGATAAAAAAGATCAGCACGAAACGTGCCAGCTGCGACGCAGGCGCGCAGGTCCCGGTTGGTGGTGGCGATGACACGGATGTCGAGCGCAATCGCCTTCTTGCCGCCTACCCGCTCCACTTCGCGCTCCTGCAGCACGCGCAACAGCTTCGCCTGCAGCGGCAAAGGCAATTCCGCGATCTCATCCAGCAGCAGCGTGCCGCCCTGTGCCTGCTCGAACTTGCCGGCCTGCGCCTGGTTGGCGCCGGTAAATGCGCCGCGCTCGTGGCCGAACAGCGTGGCCTCCAGCAGGTTGTCCGGAATCGCGGCGCAATTGATGGCGACAAACGGGCGGTCGGCACGCTCGGAATGCCGGTGTATGTAGCGCGCCAGCACCTCCTTGCCGCAACCGCTCTCGCCGGTGAGCAGCACCGTCGTCGCGGCGGCCGCCACGCGCTGCGCCATCGCCAGCAGCGCCACGCTCTTCGAATCGGCGGCGATCACCCCGGCGTCGTCCGGAGCAACGTCGCGCCGGCGATAGCGTTCGACCAGCTGCAGCAGGCTCACCGGCTCGAACGGCTTGGCCAGATAATCGCTCGCCCCGGCGCGCATCGCGGCGACCGCGTTTTCGATGTCGCCGTAGGCCGTCATCAGCACCACCGGCACTTCGGGATGGCTCTGCCTGACTTCGCGCAGCAGGCCCAGGCCGTCCATAGGCTGCATCTGGATGTCGCTGATGACCAGGCCCACCT
>JAPLRD010000022.1:41592-52499 GCA_026399375.1 Pseudomonadota bacterium | reverse complement strand
TGCTGCGGTGGGGCTACTTCTGGATATATTGTTTGGTGATACTGGTCTACTATGTTCTGGTGCAGTTGGGGTTAAAGTGATAGTCGTGCAGGGGTAGGAATGTCCGCACTTTAGATAGACACGACCGTCTGCAACGGGTCGTGAAGGTGATCTGGCGTTCATGAAATGCAGCCGCTGGCCGGAATTTCGATAGAAGGCAGGAGTCAGGGGGATTAACCGGCCATCTGCAGTCGCCGACAGAATTGCCTTATAGCGCCGCTCGGACGCTCAGAGTTGGTGCGAGCCCTTCGCTAGTCCAATTTTACGCCCGTATCATTGATTGCCTTGATCCAGAGCGGCGCTTCGGCGCGAAATCTGGCGTCGAACTCCTCGGGCGTCGAGGAGAACACCTCCAAGCCGAAGCTCTCAAGTTTCGCCCGGTTCTCGGGTTGCGCCAGCGCGTCGCGCACCCACTCGTTGAGTTTTGCAACCGTGGCGCGTGGCGTGCCAGCGGTGGTGAGGATGCCGATCCAACCGCTGAACGTGACGCTTGGTTCGTTCATCCCCTGCTCGGCGAATGTCGGCACCTCGGACAATTGCTTCATGCGCCCCCCGCGCGGCCCGCTGGTTACAGCGATTGCCCGGATCTGCCCGGCCTTGATCGCGCCCTGCGTTGCGCCCAGCGAACTCGTTCCGCCGGGAATCTGTCCACCCATGATGTCCTGGGTCATCGGGCCCTCACCCTTGTATGAGACGTGCGTTATGTTGAGGCCGAAGTGCCGGTTAATCGCCTCGACCATAAGATGACCCTGTGAGCCGGGCGCCCAAGACCCGAGCGCGAAGCCAGGGGTGCGCCGCGCATACTCGACGAGTTCGGCGAGGTTGGTCGCCGGTACCGACCGGTGCACGGATAGCAGGACGCTGCCTCCCAATATCGGCGTGACGAAAGCGAAGTCTTTATTGGGGTCGTAGGGCAGGCTCTTCAGGAGCGCCTGCGCGTTGATCACCGGATATGCGAGATTGAGCAGAAGCGTGTGGCCGTCCGGTGTCGCCTTGGCCACTGCGGTCGCAGCAATGATGCCGCCCGCGCCAGGGCGGTTATCAACGATCACAGGCTTACCGGCAAGTCTGGACATGTGATCCGCAATTAGTCGCGCCGCAGTATCTGCGACACCACCCGGCGGAAAACCCACAATGATGCGAATCGGCTTGGACGGGAACGCTCCCTGCGCCTGCGCGAAAGGTACGGTGCCAAGTGCAAGCATGCCGAGCACTGCTTCACGTCTGTTCATTTTTCCCCCTTAGGCGGCCACGACAATGTGCAAGCCCCGGGATCTCTATCCTAGCCGGAATTCAGTCTACACTTGAAAGGCCACTTTCACGATGCGCGACAGGCGGCTTAGGGTCAAGTGAGCCTTCGTCCAAAGTGAAAGCGGACGCCAAGGTCGCGTCGTGAGCGAAATGACGGGCGATGGCGCGTCAGGACTTACGGGCCGGCCATTCGCGTTCGGCCGTTACCCTTTTAGACGGCCAAGACAGTGTTAGAATTTCGCTCCAGTGCCCAGATTCATCCTGTCTGGCGCGCCAACAAAAACCAAGAGGCCATTTCGGATTTTCCGGAATGGCCCCAGATGTAGGGGAACTTGAGGGGAGGTATCCCTCATTTTGAAATGGAATCTAAGGAGGAACAAATGCAAACCAAATCCCTTTTGCCGCGGCTCGCCGCGGCACTGATCGCCACGCTCGCATTCGGAAGTGCACAAGCAGCCTGGCCGGAGCGCCCGATCACGCTGATCGTACCCTGGGGAGCAGGCGGCGGCACCGACGCCACTGCGCGCATCATCGGCAGCCTGCTGGAAAAGGAGCTCAAACAGCCGGTCAACGTGGTCAACCGAACCGGCGGCAGCGGCGTGGTCGGTCACAGCGCGATCGCCGGTTCGGCCCCGGACGGCTACACCATAGGCCTCGCCACCGTCGAGATCGCGATGATGCACTGGCAGGGTTTGACCGAGCTCAAGTACAGCTCTTATACGCCGATCGCGCTGGTCAACCTCGACCCCGCGGGATTGCAGGTGCGCGCGGATTCGTCCTACAAGAGCGTGAACGACGTGCTCGCCGCGATCAAGGCAAACCCGGGCAAGTTCAAGGCGTCGGGCACCGGCCAGGGCGGCATCTGGCATCTGGCGATCGCAGGCCTGCTGAAAGACCTCAAGATGGACCCGGCAGCTGTCCCTTGGGTGCCCTCCAACGGCGCTGCACCCGGGCTGCAGGATCTGGTTGCCGGCGGCGTCGAGTTCGTCCCCTGTTCGCTCCCTGAAGCGCGTTCGCTGATCGATGCCGGCAAAGTGCGGTCGCTGGCCATCATGTCATCCCAACCCAGCGCGCTGTACCCCAACGTGCCCACGCTCAAGTCGGTGACCGGCAGCGATTGGCAAACCGGCGCCTGGCGCGGCATCGTCGCGCCCAAGGGCATTCCGAAAGACATCGAAGCTGCGCTCGGCGCCGCCCTGAAGAAGGTCTACGACGGCAAGGAGTACAAGGATTTCATGGCGCAACGCGGATTCGGCGTGATCTGGGCCCAGGGCGCCGACTTCGAAAAATTCATGGCCAAATCGGATGCCGACATGGGGACCATCATGAAGGCGGTGGGCATAGCCAAGTAGTTCGACGCGATCATCGGCGCTCTCCGCTTTGAAATTTAACGACGCAGTTTTTGGATTGGTATTGGCCGTTCTCTCGGCCGCCATCCTGATCCATATCCAGGCTTTTCCGAAAACCCCGGGCCAGAATGTAGGCCCGGCGCTGTTTCCCGGCATCATCGCGGCCGGCATCGGAATCAGCGGTCTTATCCTGATTGTGCGTGGCTGGGCCGTGCGTGCCAGCGTTCCGTGGCTGAGGCTCGAGTCGTGGACGCGGTCGCCGCGGCATGTGCTCGCCTGCCTGATGGTAATCGCCTCGCTGGTGTTCTACATCCTCGTCGCTGACAGCCTGGGTTTCCTTCTCACGGCGACGCTCATGCTGGTGGCGCTGTTCGCGGTGCTGCGCGTGCCGCTGCGCTGGAACCTGCCGGTGGCGGTGATCGTGTCGCTCGCCATCCATTTTGCGTTTTACAAGATGCTCAAGGTGCCCTTGCCCTGGGGCGTGCTGAAGGATCATATGTGGTGAAGGCGGGGAACTGAGTATGTGGGAACCTCTGAGTCAGGCGTTTGCGATGGTATTCGAGCCTTACACCATCATGGTGATGATAGGCGCCTCGCTGTTCGGCCTGTTTGTGGGCGCGGTACCAGGACTCACGGCGACCATGGCCACCGCGCTGTTGGTGCCGGTAACCTTCTTCATGGCGCCGATACCGGCGATCGCGGCGATCGTCACCGCCACGGCGATGGCGATCTTCTCCGGCGACATCCCCGGTTGCCTACTGCGCATTCCCGGCACGCCCGCGTCCGCGGCCTACACCGACGAAGCCTACGCGCTGACAAACAAGGGCCAAGCGGAACTGGCGCTGGGCGCCGGCCTGGTGTTTTCAGCGATCGGCGGCTTGTTCGGCACCGCAGTGCTGATCGTATTTGCGCCGGCGCTCGCGAATTTCGCGCTGAATTTCAGTTCTTTCGAATATTTCTGGCTGGTGCTGCTGGGGCTGACCTGCGCGGTGTTCATCACCTCGGACCGGCCGCTGAAAGGCCTGATGATGCTGTTCCTCGGCCTCCTAGTCGCCTGCGTCGGCTTGGGCAATCCGGCCGGCTTCCCGCGATTCACCTTCGGCAGCACCGAGTTGTTGGGCGGCATCGGCATGATCTCGATGATGATAGGCATGTTCGCGATCTCGGAGATCATCCGCTTCGTCGTCGATACCAGCCCGCCGCCGGTCATGGTGGTAGAAAAGGTCGGAAACATCTTCGCCGGTCAGTGGGGCCTGGCGAAAAAATATCCGATCCAGATCCTGCGCGGCAGTGCGCTCGGCACCCTGGTCGGCGCGCTGCCGGGCGCCGGCGCCGACATCGCGGCCTGGATGTCTTATGCAATGAGCAAGAAGTTCTCGAAGGAACCGGAGAAGTTCGGCACCGGGCACATCGAGGGTATCGTCGAATCGGGCTCGGCCAACAACAGCGCGCTCGCCGGCGCCTGGATCCCGGCACTGGTGTTCGGCATTCCCGGCGACTCGATCACCGCCATCGTGATCGGCGTACTTTACATGAAGAACATGAACCCCGGCCCGACGCTGTTCACCACCAACCCGCAGAACATCTACGCCGTGTTCCTGCTATTCATCATTGCCAACATCATCATGGTGCCGCTAGGCGTGCTGTGCATCAAGGCAGCCAAGCGCATCCTGAAGGTGCCGCGCAACATCCTGATGCCGGTGATCCTGCTGTTTTGCGCGGTCGGCACCTTCGCCATCAACAACACGCTGTTCGACATCGGCGTGATGCTGGTCGCAGGCGTCGTTGCCTACCTGTTCGAGGAAAATGACTTCCCGATCGCGCCTGCCATCCTCGGCGTCGTGCTCGGCGGCATGCTCGAGGAAAATTTCATCAGCTCGATGATCAAGTCCGACGGCAACCTGATCGGCTTCGTCAACCGGCCGATCGCGGCGGTGCTCGCCGCGCTGACGCTCCTCGTCTGGTTTATGCCCCTGGTGATGTCGATGTTAAAAAAGAAAGTACCGCTCGAAGAATTTATTCACCACTGACGTGGCTCAACGGCCTCTGGCCCGCGAGCCGGTTGATTCTCGCCTTCGGCCTGATCGCGTTCTTCCTCGAGGAGAACGGTTTCCCCGTCGCGCCGGCGATACTCGGCGTCGTCCTCGGCACCATGATGGAAGAGAACTTCATCACTTCGCTGATCAAGTCCGACGGCGATCCCACCGTATTTTTCACCCGGCCGATCGCGATGTGGCTCGCCCTGGGCACGATCATCATCCTGTTCTGGCCGGTCGGAACCTGGCTGCTCCGCCGGCGCAAGCGCACGGGCGCATAGCCCGTAGATCGGCTCCAGGAGCCGGTCTACGGGCCAATCTGCTGTACAGGTTCTCTTGCGCGCCGGCCTTATCCCCGCTGAGTGCAGCTCCGAACGGGGGTGAGTTCTTCCGCTTTCGGTGCTAGAGTGCGTTTGACGTGGATCAACGACGAGCATATTCACGGGGTTAGCATCCACCAAGATGACAAGAAACCGGACAACCGGTGCATCGATACAATTTGCGAGGAGAACAACCATGTACCTGAAACTTGTTTTGCGATCGGCCCTGCTGATCGTTGTGGCCGGCAGCGCGCAGGCGCAGTACCCGACCAAGCCCATGTCCATGGTGGTGCCGTTCGCCGCCGGGGGCCCGACCGACACTCTGGGGCGCACCATCGCGCAGGCGATGACCGTCGATCTGAAGCAGACGGTGATCATCGAGAACGTGGGCGGCGCCGGCGGAACCATAGGCGTCAATCGCGTGGCCAAGGCCTCGCCGGACGGCTACACCCTGCTGCTGCATCACATCGGCATGTCCACCGCGCCGGCGCTGTATCGCAACCTGCCCTACAAGACGCTTGAAGACTTCGAATACATCGGCCTCGTCGCCGACGTGCCGATGACTCTAATCGCGAAAAAAGATTTCCCGCCGAACAACTACAAGGAACTCGTCGCCTATCTGAAGGCGAACAGGGACAAGGTGACCTACGCCAACGCCGGGCTGGGCGCCGCCTCGCACCTGTGCGGCCTGCTGTTCCAGAGCGCCATCGAAACCGACCTCACCACCGTGCCGTACAAAGGCACCGCGCCGGCGATGAACGACATCCTCGGAGGACAGGTCGACCTCATGTGCGACCAGACCACCAACACCACCTCCCAGATCAAGAGCGGCAAGGTCAAGGTCTACGGCGTCACCTCCAAGGCGCGTGTGCCCTCGCTCAAGGAAATTCCCACACTGGACGAGCAGGGTCTGAAGAATTTCGAAGTGGCGGTGTGGCACGGCGTCTATGCGCCCAAGGGCACGCCCAAGCCGGTGCTCGACCGGCTGGTGACCGCGCTGCAGGCTGCGCTGAAGGATTCCAACGTCAAACTGCGCCTGGCCGACCTCGGGACCGAACCGGTGCCGATGGCGAAGGCGACGCCCGAGGCGCTGCGCACCTTCCTGAAGTCCGAGGTCGACAAATGGGGCCCGATCATCAAAAAGGCCGGGCAGTACGCCGACTAATCGCCATTCTTGCGAGGAAATAGAAAAGGGCGCCACTGGCGCCCTTTTTGTTTCTATCGTCACCGCGTCGTTTGCGCGAATCGCGGATTCGCGCTGTTACAACTCCCTCCCCCCGCAGAGGGGGAGGGTCGGGGCGGGGTGGCGCCTATCCAATCTTTTGTATCGTCACCCCGTCGTTTGCGCGAATCACAGATTCGCGCTATTACAACTCCCTCCCCCCGCAGAGGGGGAGGGTCGGGGCGGGGGTGTAGAGCTACAAGGTTACGAGGGGATACCTCCCCTCGTGCTCCCCTATATCGGCCCGCAGCAAAATGGATTTTGCTGCGGGATATGACTTGCTACACCACGCCGTGCTTCTTGAACCAGGCAAGCATGCGCTTCCAGCCGTCCTCGGCCGCTTCCTTGCGGTAAGTCGGGCGGTAGTCGGCGTGGAAGGCGTGCGGCATGTCCGGATAGACGTGGATGATCGATTCCTTGTCCTTGCCAAACGCGAGCAGACCTGCGCGCATGCGCTCCACCATCGCCAGCGGAATCCCCTGGTCGGCGCCGGCGTACAGACCCAAGACCGGGGCATGCAACTGATCGGCGACATCCATGGGCGTCTGCGGCATCGCCGGCGGCATGGGGTTCAGACCGCCGTACCAGGCCACGCCGGCCTTGATCTTCTTGCTGTGCGCGACATACATCCACACCGTGCGCCCGCCGCGGCACATGCCGGTGATGCCGAGCTTTTTCGTGTTGGCTTTCGGCTGCTTTTCCACCCAGCCCACCAGCGCGTCCAGGTCGGCGAGCATGACTGAATCTTCGAGCGTGTTGGCGGCGGCCAGCACATCCTTGATGTCGGTCAGCTTGTACAGTTCGCCCTTGCGGAAGTATGGATCGAGCGTGACCGCGTAGTAGCCCAGCTTGGCCAGGCGGCGGCAGATGTCCTTCTGGTATTCGTGCATGCCCCAGATCTCGGGGATCACGATCACGGTGGCGCGCTTGCCGGACTTCTTCGGCGCCGCGAAATAAGCCGGCATGTTGCCGCCCTGCACGCTGATCTGGGCCGCGCCGGTCTCGAGTCCGTCATCGGACGTCTTGATGGCCGTTTGCGCTATTGCCGGTCCTGCGCTCAGCGCAAAGCCGGTCGCCAGGCTGGAGGCGATGAAGCCCCGGCGCGTGAATTTCACGTCGGGATGCAGGCTGTTCAAATCCGGATTTCCCAAGTCTGATCTGTTGCTCATCTGTTCTCCTTGTAGTGGTGACGGGCGGGGAACGGATTATAGTTATAATCTTCGCAGTCAACAAATCCCGCAAACCTCCTATTCCGAAGGCCTGTCCCCGCCATGAACGCCATCAGCCGCTACCCCGTACCCGAACTCCAGGATATGCCCGCCGACATCCGCGACCGCATCGTCGCGGTTCAGGAAAAGGCGGGTTTCGTGCCCAATGTGTTCCTGACGCTCGCCCACCGCCCGGACGAATTCCGCGCCTTCTTCGCCTACCACGACGCGCTGATGGAAAAGCAAAGCGGCCTGACCAAGGCCGAACGCGAGATGATCGTGGTCGCCACCAGCGGCGCCAACCAGTGCCTGTACTGCGTGGTGGCGCACGGCGCCATCCTGCGCATCCGCGCCAAGAATCCGCTCATAGCCGACCAGGTGGCGGTCAACTACCGCAAGGCCGACATCACGCCGCGGCAGAGCGCCATGCTCGATTTCGCGATGAAGACCTCGCAGCAGCCCTGGACCATAGGCGACGCGGATTTCGAGGCGCTGCGCGCCCACGGCTTTTCCGACGAGGACATCTGGGACATCGGCGGCGTCGCCGCGTTTTTCGCGCTGTCCAACCGCATGGCCAACCTGATCAACATGCGTCCGAATGACGAGTTCTACACCATGGGCCGAGAGAAACGCTAGGCCAGCGTCGATGCGCCTGTTGCTCGTCTGGCTGATCAACGCGCTGTCCCTGCTCGCGGTCCCCTACGTCTTGCCTTCGGTCAGCGTCGGCAGTTTGTATGCCGCGCTGGTGACGGCGCTGGTGCTGGGCCTGTTGAACACCCTGATCCGGCCGCTGCTGGTGCTCGTCACCCTGCCCATCACCATCCTCACCCTGGGGCTGTTCACCCTGGTGATCAACGCGCTCCTGTTCTGGTTCGTGGCCTCGTTCGTGCAGGGGTTTCACGTCGCCGGCTTCTGGTCGGCGTTCTGGGGCGCGCTCGCCTACAGCGTGATCTCCTCGTTCGCGAGCTGGCTGCTGATACCGCGGCCGGCCGCCCCGCCGCGGCAGCCCCCTCCGCCCGCCGACTACATCGACTCGACCTCGCGCCGGTTGTAGCGCGGCGCAGGCGCGCCGGCTGTAACGCGGCGCTCGCGCGCCGGCTGGAACGCGGCGCACGCGCCGCGGCCGGAGCGAAACCGGCCCCACGGTCAGAGCAGAACGATGTCGTACTGTTCCTGGCTGTAGCTCGATTCGGCCTGCATCGAAACCGGTTTGCCGATGAAGTCCTCGAGCATCGCCAGCGACTGCGACTCGTCTTCCAGGAACAGGTCGATGACCACCTGTGCGGCGAGAATGCGGAACTCGCGCGCGCTGAACTGGCGCGATTCGCGCAGGATTTCGCGCAGGATTTCGTAGCACACGGTGCGCGCCGCCTTGACCTCGCCCCTGCCGCCGCAGGTGGGGCAGGACTCGCACAGCACGTGCGCCAGCGATTCGCGCGTGCGCTTGCGCGTCATTTCCACCAGGCCGAGCTGGGTGAAACTGCTCACCGTCATGCGCGTGCGGTCGCGCGCCAGCGCCTTGTTGAACTCGGTCAGCACCGCGTTGCGGTGCTCCTCGTTTTCCATGTCGATGAAATCGAGGATGATGATGCCGCCGAGGTTGCGCAATCGCAGCTGGCGCGCAATCACCTGCGCCGCTTCGAGGTTGGTCTTGAATATGGTGGCGTCGAAATTGCGCACGCCGACGAAGCCGCCGGTGTTGACGTCGATGGTGGTCATCGCCTCGGTCTGGTCGATGATCAGGTAGCCGCCCGACTTCAGCTCGACCCGGCGCGCCAGCGCCTTCTCGATCTCCGCCTCGACGTTGTACAGGTCGAACAGCGGCCGCTCCCCGGTATAGTGGTTGATCCGCGCCAGCACGTTTTGCATGTAATCGCGCGCGAAACCCTGCAGCTTGAGGAAGTTCTCGCGCGAATCGATCAGCACCCGGCCGGTGTCGTCGCTGACGAAATCGCGCAGCACGCGCTGCGCCAGCGACAGGTCCTGGTGCAGCAGCGAGGGCGCGGCCGCGGACAGGCTTTTCGCGCGCAGGTCCTGCCACAGCTTGCGCAGGTACTGGATGTCGTTCAGCAGCTCGGAGTCGGTGGCCGTTTCGGCCATGGTGCGGATGATGAAGCCGCCCTTCTCGTCGGCGGGCACCATTTTCTTCAGCTTCTCCAGCAGCATCTGGCGCTCGCCCTCGTCCTCGATGCGCTGCGATATGCCGATGTGCGAGTCCTTCGGCAGGTACACCAGCGTGCGCCCGGCGATGCTGACCTGCGTCGAGAGGCGCGCGCCCTTGGTGCCGATCGGGTCCTTGATCACCTGCACCAGCAGGGGCTGGCCTTCGGCGAGGATTTTTTCGATCGGTTTCTGCGCCGCTCTTGCACCATCGCCGTTTGTCTGCGCCTGCGGCCGCTCCTCCCAGATATCGCCGACATGCAAAAAAGCCGCGCGCTCCAGGCCGATCTCGACGAAGGCCGACTGCATTCCGGGCAGCACGCGCGCCACCTTGCCCATGTAGATGTTGCCTACCAGGCCGCGGCTTGCCGAACGCTCGATGTGCAGTTCCTGCGCCACGCCGCTGTGCATCACGGCGACGCGGGTTTCCTGCGGCGTGACGTTGATCAGGATGTCTTCGCTCATGCGGGCATTCTACCGGATGGCGCCGCAAGCGCAGCGTTCAGGCGGACGGTCCCAGACCGAAGAGCTTGAGCAGTCGCGCGGTTTCGTACAGCGGCAGGCCCATCACGCCGGAATAGCTGCCGCGGATCTCTTCGATGAAGGCCCCGGCATGGCCCTGGATGCCGTAGGCGCCGGCCTTGTCCATGGGTTCGCCGCTGGCAACGTAGCGGGCGATTTCGCCCGGTTCGAGCGAGCGAAAGCGCACCGCGGTCGCCGACAGCAGCAACTCGATGCGGTCCTGGTATTTCAACGCCACGGCCGTCAGCACTTCGTGTTCCCGGCCCGAAAGGCGCGCCAGTATCGCCGCGGCCTCGGCTGCATCGGCGGGCGTGCCGAAGATTTCGCCGCCGAGGCACACGGTGGTGTCCGCCGCCAGCAGCGCGCGCGGCGGCAGCTTGCGCTGAAGCACGCGCGTCCAGCCGCTCTCCGCCTTGTCGCGGCAGACGCGCGTCACATAATCGCGCGGGTCTTCCCCGGGCAGCACGTCTTCGTTCACGTCGGGGCCGCGCGCCGCCTTGACCCGCTGCGCCAGCACCTCGTGCCGAACGCCGATCTGATGCAGCAATTCGCGCCGGCGCGGGCTGCGCGAAGCAAGGTAGATCGTGGAACGGTCGAGCGGCACGGTATCGCCTCGCACTGTTATTCGCGGTGGTACGGATGGCCGCCGATGATGCTGAGCGCTCGATAGAGTTGTTCCGCCAGCAACACCCGCGCCAGGCCGTGCGGCAGGGTGAGCCCTGACAGCCGCAACTGCATCGCGGCGCTTTTTTTCAGTGCGGCGTCCAGGCCGTCGGCGCCGCCGATCAGGAATGCCAGGG
>JAPLRD010000022.1:0-41559 GCA_026399375.1 Pseudomonadota bacterium | reverse complement strand
GTTGTACCGCGAGTCCGCAGGTGCTCATGTCCTTCCCGCGCTCGTCCAGTGCGATCACGCGCGCGCCTTTGGGCAGGGCGGCGCGGATGCGCACCGCTTCGGCCGCGAGCATCTGTGCCGCGGTTTTTCCAGAGGTGCGCGCCTCCGGCTTGATTTCGACGAGTTCGAGCGTGGTACGCGGCGGCATGCGCTTCGCGTATTCACGGTAGCCCTCCGACACCCAGGAGGGCATGCGCGAGCCGACGGCAATTACGACGAGTTTCATGGGAGGTCAACCGGGGGACTTGGGCTCGGCCGCCTTCTTGCGCGCCCGCGGCTTCTTCGGCTCGGGCTGGTTCCACAGTTCTTCGAGGTTGTAGTACTGGCGGATGGTGGGCTGCATGACATGCACGACGATGGCGCCCAGATCGACCAACACCCACTCGCCGGTTTGCGCGCCTTCCACCGAGAGCACGTGCGCGCCGGCTGCCTTCAGCTTCTGCACCACGTTGTCGGCGAGCGCCTTGGTCTGGCGCGTCGAGTCGGCGCTGGCGATGATGATGCGCTCGAACAACGACGACAGATGGGCGACTTTGAGCACGACGATGTCCTTGCCCTTGATGTCTTCGAGTGCGGCGACCACCGCTTTTTCCATTTTGCGGATATCCATTAGTGTCTGTGCGTCTCCTTTAGGTAACCTTCAAATAGCCTCGGGCGATGATTTCTCGGCCGAGGGCTTTCACGGTGTTGGGGGAATTGGAAAAGGGGGCCATGGGCCCCTTTTTCAGCGTTTCCTTGGGTAAAGATGCTGTGACTGAATATAAGCGAGAACCGCGGCGGGGAGCAAATGATGTGTGTCCTGTCCTGCGTCCAGCGCCGAGCGAATCGCGGAGGACGAGATATCGGTCGGCGGCATGTCGAAGCTCACGATCTTCCCCGCCGCGCTGGCGGCCAATTGCGCAGGCGCCGCCGCGCGCCGCGTGATTTCGGCCGCCAGATCGGGCTCGGTCCCGCTCTCGCCCAGTGGATGCCCGGGGCGGCTGGCGACGGCGATGTGTGCGAGAGCTAAGAGATCACGCCAGCGCAGCCAGGTCGGCAGGCTGAGGAAGGAATCGCTGCCCAGGATAAGCACCAGCGGCTGCAATGTGCCGACGCCCGCGCGCAGCCGCGTCAGGCTGTTCACGGTGTAGGTGGGCTCGCTGCGCCCGAGTTCGCCGTCGTCGATGCGATAGCGCGCACCGCCCGCAATGGCGAGTTTCAGCATCGCCAGCCGGTCGCGCGCGCGCGCCACCGGGGAATCGCGATGCCCGGGACTGCCCGAAGGCAACCACAGCACTTCGGCCAGCGGCAGCTTTGCCAGCGCCGCCTCGGCCAGCGCGATATGGCCCAGATGCACCGGATCGAAGGTGCCCCCGAGGATGCCGCAGGCGGTCAGACCGGAAGTGTTCAAGCAGAGCGATTCATGACTTGCGCGCCGCGCCTACGGGCAGGGAGGCGATGCGCTGCATTTCCGGATCGTCTAAGACGCCGGGGTCTTCGAGATAGTCGATGAGCATGTCGGTCGCGTCCAGCCCCCAGAACAACTCCCCCGCTGTTACGCCGCTCGCGTCGGGACGCTCGCGCAGCGCATCGAACGTGGGCACGCCGTACACGCCGCGGTCGATCGCCTGGCGGCCGTTGGCGGCGAGCGCGTCTTTCACGCGCTGCTCGGCGATCATGGCGTCGGCGGCGGCCGGCGTCAGACCGAGCCTTTGCACCAGCACCGGCCACTCCTCGCTCACCGAACGGCCTTCCTTCCAGATGAATTCGAAAATGGTCCTGACCGCTTCATGGCTGCAGTCGAGCGCAAGCGCGAGGCGCAGCACGTGGATCGAGTTGAACGGATGCGCCGGAGGATAGTTCATGGTGATGCCGTGCTGGCCGGCCTGCCAGTAGGTGAAACGGTAAGTCTGCAGGCGCTTGGCCGGAATCTCCGCCGGCCCCTTGCCGCCCCAGTGGTTGAGCAGGCCCGCGAACAGCACCGGGCGCAACTCTGCCGTCTGCACCAGTTCGGGGTAGGCCTCGAACTGCAGGTAGGCGTAGGGCGAGATGAAATCGAAATACCAGACGAGGCGCATAAGTTTCCTTGTCAGGTCCTGATCTCGCCGTCGCCGAGGACGACGTACTTCTGCGATGTCAGGCCTTCCAACCCGACCGGGCCGCGCGCGTGCAGCTTGTCGGTGGAGATGCCCACTTCTGCGCCGAGGCCGTACTCGAAACCGTCGGCGAAACGCGTCGAGGCGTTGACCATGACCGAACTCGAATCGACTTCGCGCAGGAACCGTTGCGCCCTCCCCTTGTCCTCGGTGACGATGGCGTCGGTGTGGGCCGAACCGTACTTGGCGATATGGTCCATCGCCTGGTCCATGTCCTTCACCACGCGCACCGCCAGGATGGGCGCGAGATATTCCGCGTACCAGTCGTCCTCGCTCGCGGGCTTGATCGCGGGCACGATTTCGCGCGACCGTTCGTCGCCGCGCAGCTCCACGCCTTTGTCGAAATAAATCCGCGCGAGCGGCGGCAGCACCTTCGCCGCCACGCCTTCGGCCACCAGCAGCGTTTCCATGGTGTTGCAGGTGCCGTAGCGCTGGGTCTTGGCGTTGTCGGCAATGCGCATCGCCTTCTCCAGGTCCGCCGCGTCGTCGATGTAGACGTGGCATACGCCGTCGAGGTGCTTGATCATGGGAATGCGCGACTCGGCCATGATGCGCTCGATCAGGCTCTTGCCGCCGCGCGGCACGATGATGTCGACATACTGGTTCATCGTCAGCAGCTCGCCCACCGCGGCGCGGTCGGTGGTCGCGACCACCTGTATCGCCGTCTGCGGCAGCCCTGCCGCCGCGAGACCCTCGTGCATGCAGGCTGCGATGGCCCGGTTGCAGCGCAGCGCCTCGCTACCGCCGCGCAGGATGGCGGCGTTGCCCGACTTCAGGCACAACCCCGCCGCGTCGGCGGTGACGTTCGGGCGTGATTCGTAAATGATGCCGATCACGCCCAGCGGCACGCGCATGCGGCCGACGCGTATGCCGCTCGGACGCTGCCGCAGATCGGTGATGGCGCCCACCGGATCGGAAAGTAAGGCGATCTGCTCCAGTCCCGACGCCATGGCTTCGACACCGGCTGCGGTCAGCGCGAGGCGGTCGAGCAGCGCCGGCGCAAGGCCCCGGGCGCGCGCCTCGGCCATGTCCTCGGCGTTGGCGGCGAGCAATCGCGGCGCTTCACGCCGTATCGCGGCGGCAGCGACCACGAGCGCACTGTCCTTGGTGACCGTATCCGCGCGCGCGAGCACGCGCGAGGCCGCGCGCGCCTCTTCGCCCAGGTGGCGCATGTATTGTTTGATGTCCTTGATTTCAGCGACTGCCTTCATGGGCGCGATTTTACCCCTCTAGACCGGTCAAGTCTTCGCAGCGGGGCAGCTCCTCGCCCGGTCAACCCAGCACCGTCACCACTACCCTGCGCGTCTGTACCCCCGTACGATGCTCCCACACGTAGATTCCCTGCCAGGTGCCGAGCAGCAGTTCGCCCCGCCCCACCGGCACGCTCACGGAGCTGCCGGCGAGCAGGCTGCGCGCGTGCGCGGCCATGTCGTCATCGCCTTCGGTGTCGTGGCGATAGGCCGGGTCGCCGTCGGGCGCCCAGCGCCCGGCGAGCGTTTCCAGATCGCGCCGCACCGACGGGTCGGCGTTCTCGGTGATCATCACCGAGCAACTCGTGTGCTGCACGAACACCTGGGCGATGCCGGTCGCGATCCGAGCCTCGCGCACGATGCGCGCGACTTCGCCCGTGATCTCGGTCGTGCCGCGACCGCTGGTGCGGATGTCGAAGGTCTGCTGACTGGCCATGGCGCTCGCTCCATCACTCCGGTTACATGTTAAACACACTGTTACAGTTTTCCGCGCGAATCCTCGGACGAATCGGTGTCTAATTTGCCAAGGAGAACGCAAACATGAAAATCATCAAGATCGGTTTTGTGTTGTCGACCCTGGCGATCCTGGGCGGATGCGTGGCGGTTCCGGTCGACCCGGGCTACGCTTCCAGGCCGCCTGCTTACTATGCGCCGGCGCCGGTGTACTACGCCCCGCCGGCCTATTACGCGCCGTCCATCGGATTCGGATTCTACGGCGGTGGACGCGGCCACGGCGGCGGGCACGGTCACCGCTGAAATTGCAGCGAAACTTCCGGTTCCTAAAGTTCGATGAATTCGTCGATGAAAATCTGATACTGCTGCGGTTTGGGCTTCTGCAAGTCTTCGGGCTTTACGTACTTGATCGAACTCATACTCTTGAGTGCTCGCGGCAAGACCATGACGCGGACGAAGCCCGTCGGCGACTTGTCCCAAGCGGTGGCCAGCACCGGGTCGGGGCCCGCCTCGAACCACGCCTCGCCCGGGGCGATCGACAGCGAATGCCCCGCCGTCTCGACCGCAAACCTCCCTTTGAGCAGGCAGCGTATGCCCGCCCCTTGATGCGTATGCGTGTAGGCGATGCCTCCGGGCGGAAAATCGACGCGGTCGCAGCGGAACAGATAACCGTCCGCAGCAGCAAGGTCCAATTCGCTCTGCAACAGCAGGCGCGACTGCGACCCTTCGCGCGGTGCCGCGGCGCCCGGTCCGCACAACTCCCAGCGCAGGATGCGCGCCCCGTTCGCGCCGGCGCTCACCTGGCATGGCGTGCGCGCACACCATGCGCTGTTCGGCGCGAGCGCGATCACCTGGCCGGCCGAGCGCAGCGTCGTGCCGCCTTCCTCCACATAGATGATCCGGTTCCCCGCCGCCAGTTCGCCCTCGAAAACGGCCTTTGCCGCCAGCGTGTCGCAATAAAGGCGCAAGAGATATTTGCTCATGTCGCAGGCTCCTGTCCGCACTATTCCTGAACGGGCAACCGCCCCTCGCGCACCACCCGTGCCCACTTGTCCACTTCGCCCTTGAAGAACACGGCGAACTGCTCCGGCGTCGCGGCAAAAGGCTCGGCCCCGAGTTGTTCCATTCGCGCTTTCAAGTCAGGCGATTCGATCGCCTTCACCACGGCGGCGTTGAGCCTGGCGACCACCTCCTTCGGCGTGGCGGCGGGCGCAAACAGCCCGAACCAGGCGGTGAACTCGTAACCCGCGACGCCGGCTTCGGCGACGGTCGGAAGTTCGGGAGCGGCGGGCGAACGCTTCGGGCCCGTCACCGCCAGGGCGCGCAGCCTGCCCTGCCTCACGTGATTGATGGCCGAGGGCATCAGGTCGAACATCAGGTTCACCTGGCCCGAGATCACGTCGGGCAGCGCCTGCCCCGCGCTTTTGTACGGAACGTGCAGCATGTCGACGCCGGCGACGACCTTGAACAGTTCCACCGACAGATGGTTGGAAGTGCCGATGCCTGAGGAGCCGAACGCCAGCTTCCCGGGATTGGCTTTCGCATAGGCCACGAGCTCGCCGATGTTGTGGAGCGGCAACGCGGGATTGACGACGGCGATGGTCTGGATCGCGGCCATGGGTGCGATCGCCGCCAGGTCCTTCAGCGGATCAATCGGCATCTTCTTCATCAGGCTGACGTTGCTCGCGAGGCTGGTCGCCGTGAACAGCAGCGTATAGCCGTCGGGACGCGAGTTGCGCGCCACGATCTCTGCGCCGATGTTGCCGCCGGCGCCCGGACGGCTTTCGACGATCACGTTCTGTCCCAGGATCTCCGACAGCTTCATCGCAAGCGAGCGGCCGAGAATCTCCCCCGTGCCTCCCGGCGCATAGGGCACGATCATCGTTACGGGTTTGGTCGGATAAGCCTGTGCCTGCGCACCGGCGCCGAACGCCAGAGCGAGCAGCAGGCTGCCAATGCGCAGCGGAAGTTTCATTGTTCGTTCCTGGTAAGAAAACGTGCCGGGGTTTCCCGGTCGGGGCGGGTGATCCAACTTGCCGGATCGCCCGCCCGCCACTAAGAAAACCCGTAACAAAAATCGTTTTGTTACGGCCGATATAGGGGAGCACGAGGGGAGGTATCCCCTCGTCTCGTAAGTGCGTGCTGCGCCCTATTTGCGCTGCGCGAAAGGCGGAACCGGAAAAACCGGCTTGGCGGTGGCGACCGGCGGCGGATAGACGACCTCCAGGCCGTTCGGCAGGGTCTGCACCACCGCGAACTCGTTCTTGAACTGCTTGCCGGTGTCGTCGATCTGGTACTCGCCGGTGACCGTGACGATCTTGCCGCTCAGCTTCACCGCCGCGTCCTTCAGCCTGGCCCCGTCGAGCGACTGCGCGTTCTTGATGATCGCCTCTGTGATCACGCCGGCGCTATAGGCGAGTGCGGTCTGGAAGTCGGCCGGGAATTTTGCGTCGGGAAAAAGCTTGTTGTAGCGCTCCGTCATTTGCGCCCGGTTGTACCCCTGCGTCACCTTCCAGTTGATCTTTTCGTGCAGCAGGGTCTCGCTGAAGACGTAGTGGCCGTCCTTGCCCGCCTGCTGCAGGAACTGCGGCTGTGACCCGTAGAACAGGACCACAGCCTTGAAGTCGGCATTCGTTTCGCGGATCTGGCGCGCGATGGTCATCTGGTCGCCTTCGTACGCGGTCGGATAGAAAGCTTCCGCGCCGCTCGCCTTCGCTTTCTGGATCAGGATGTTGAAGTCCTTCGTGCCCTTGGCGAATTTCTCGTCCATGGTGACTTCCATGCCGAGTTCTTTCGCCAGGTCGATCGCGCCTTGCGTAAGCGACGCCGGGAACGGCTCGTCCAGATAAGCGAAGGCGATTTTCTTCACGCCCATGGCGTGCAGCGCGCGCACCGGCGGTTGGCCTAGCAGCGAGCCGGCCTGCTGCGTCGCCGACACGATGTATTTGTAGCCCTGCTTGTAGATCGAGTCGGCGGAGGCCGACCAGATCACCATGAACTTCCCGGCGGTCTCGGTCGCGTTCGCCGCGGTCGCGGTCAGCGTGGAGCCGAACGGCCCGAACAGCAGGTCGACCTTTTCCTCCTTGATCAGGGTCTCATACACCCTGGGCACCAGCGCTTTGTCGCTGCGGTCGTCGAGCTTCACCAGTTCCAGTTTGCGCTTCCTGCCGCCGATATCGATACCGCCGCGCCCGTTGACGTCGTCGATCCAGACTTCCACTCCGCGCGCGCCCGACTGCGCCTGCAGCGCGAAAGTGCCGGCCGAGGACACTGTCATGCCGATACGGATCGGCTTGTCCGTTTGCGCCGCGGCCGTGCCCGCGCCCAATGTGGCCATCAATGCCGGCGCGGCGAGCGCCAGCAGGAAAGATCTGCGTTGCATGTCATTCTCCTTCGGTTTTGAATCAAAAAGATGGGATGTCCCCTCGAGCATCCCGCGATCAACCTGCTGCGGAATTCATTATGCAGCGAATTTAGAAATTGCTGGCGCCGCCGTCGTCATTCGTCCAATTTGTTCATTCGTCGATGCGATAGTCCACCCATTCGGCGATCAGATTGCGCAAATCGGAGTCCTGGGTAAAGTCGCCCGCCGAGCCGTCGACCTTGTTGCGCCCGAGTTCGAGCACATAGACGTGGTCCGAAATGCGCACGCACTGGCGCACGTTCTGGTCCACCAGCAGCACGGTGATCCCGCGCGCTGGCAGGCCGTGGATGAATTCGTAGATCTCCGCCGCCAGCTTGGGCGCGATCATGGCGGTCGGCTCGTCGAGCAGCACCGCGCGCGGCTGCAGCGCCAGCGCCCGCCCCAGTTCCAGGAAACGCTGCTGGCCGCCGCTCATGGCGCCGGCGGCGTGGTTGCGCCGCTCTTTCAGCATCGGGAATTGTTCGTAGGCGCGCGCCAGCGCTTCCTCTACCCGAGCCTTGTCCTTGCGGAAGGACCAGCAGGCGAGGCGCAGGTTGTCGTCGACGGTCAACTCGTTGAACAGGCTGCGGCCCTGCGGCACCAGCGCGATGCCGCGCTCGATAAAGCGCCAGGGCTTCATGCCGGTGACCGTTTCGCCGTCGATCAGCACGTCGCCCGCAACCGGCTTCAGCAATCCGTATAGCGCGCGCAGTACCGTCGACTTGCCGGCGCCGTTGGGCCCGATCACGCCGGTGATGCAGCCCGGGCGCACCGCCATGCTCAAGCCCTGCAATATGCGGATGTCGCCGTGATACGCCACGTCGACAGCGCGCAGCTCGAGCACCGGCCTGACGGCATCAGGCGACGCGGCCATGCGCTCGGGCGTCAACTCAGTTCCCAAGATACGCCTCCACCACCGCGGGGTTGCCACGGATCTCGTCCACGCTGCCTTCGGCGATGACGCGGCCCTGGTTCAGCGCCGCGACGCGGTGTGACAGGCGGTAGATCGACGTCAGATCGTGGCTGATCAGCAGCACCGTCTTGCCGCCCGCGGCGATGGCCTCGATTCTCTCGATCATGAAGCGGCAAAGCATCGGGTGCACGCCGGCAAAGGGCTCGTCCAGCATCACCACCTTTGGCTCGGGCATGAGCATGCGCGCCATCTCCAGCAGCTTTTGCTGGCCGCCGGAAAGCTCCTCGGCGAAATTGTGGCGCAGCTCGATCAGGCGCATCTGCTCGAGCATCGCCTCGGCGCGTTCGATCAGCACGCGGTCCGGCTCGTCCCGGTCGAGCACCGGCACCAGCAGGTTGTCGATCAGCGACATCTTGCGGAACACGCGCGGAATCTGGAAAGTGCGGCCGACACCCGCGTGCGCGATCTCGTGCGGCGTCAGGCCGGTCATGTCGCGGCCGCCGATTGACACTGTGCCTTTGTCGGCGCGGTAGATGCCGCAGATGCAATTCATCAGCGTGGTCTTGCCGGCGCCGTTGACGCCGATGATGCCCAATACCTCCGCCGCGCGCGCCTCGAGCTCGATGCCGTCGAGCGCGGCGATGCCGCCGAAGTGCTTGTACAGCCCGCGGACTTCGATCGCTGATGCTACCGTTGCGGTCATCGCTGCGCCCGCCAGCCGAGTATGCCCGTGGGCCGCACCAGGATCGTGCCGACCAGAATGGCGAAGCCGACGATCTGCGCCAGCGCCTGCGGCAGGAACACAGTCGCCAGCTGTTCCGCAAGCCCGTAGATAATGCCGGCTATGAGCGCGCCGATCGGATTGCCCAGGCCGCCCAGCACCACGACGATGAAGCCGATGATCGAATATTCCGCGCCGGAGAACGCGTTGAACGCGGGAAACACCAATGCGATCAATACTCCGGTCACACCGGCGAGGCCGGTGGCGAGCGCGAAGGCGAAGGCCGAGAGTTTTTCCACGTCGACGCCGACGATCTGTATCGCCTCGCGGTTCATGATGGTGGCGCGCAGCGCCTTGCCCGGAAGGGTGCGGTACAGAAACCAGGCCAGCGCGAGCGAGATCACGACGGTTACGCCGAAGGCGACCAGCCGCGCCGTCGACACGTAGATCGGCCCGAGCTTCATCGAGATCGGGTTGAAGGCGTAATCGATGGAGCGCGAATCGGCCTCGAAGATCAGCAGCATCACCGCGGCGAGCGCGATCGACAGGCCGTACATCATGAGGAAGGACATGTTTTCCGGATCGTCGCTGCGCGCGAGCCTGGGAATCAGCACGTAGTAGGAGAGCCAGCCGGCCGCGAAAAATGAAACCGCCGCGAGCGGCATCGCCAGCAGCGGCGCGATCCCCAGGCTGTTGAACAGCACGTAGGCGAGAAACGAGCCGCCGATGACGAACTCGCCGTGTGCGAAATTGACGATGCGCAGCACGCCGTAGAGCAGCGTCAGGCTCAGGCCGATCAGCGCATAGACACCGCCGACGATCAGACCATTCACCAAACCGTTGAGGACCAGGGCTTCCATATCTCAATTGCTCACGGAATGTAGCGGCGCCACTGCGGGCGGCGGCGTAAGAGCGTGCCGATCAGGCCGCGCGGCAGGAACAATACGAGGAGCACGGTGGCGATGCCGAGAATGAGCAGGTTGATGCGGGGAAACTGGCGCCAGATCAGCTCGTCCAGCCACACCATGGCGACGGCGCCGACGATGGGACCGGTCACGGTTCCGAGGCCGCCCGCCACCGCGTAGATCACGGTCTTCGCCGTGGTCAGGGTGTTGAATGCAGTCTCGGTGTCCACCACGTTGGTGTACCAGGCTTCGACGCCGCCGCACAGCGCCGGGAAGAACGCGGCGATCAGCCAGCCGTAGAGGCGCACGCGCACCACGTTGACGCCCATCATGTCGGCCGCCTCGGCGTCGTCGCGGACCGCGCGCAGCGCCTTGCCGAGGCGCGAGCGCGACAGCCACAGGATGGTGCCCAGCGCGAGCAGCATGACGAACATCATGACGTAGAAGGACAGCACCGGCTCCGCGCGGCTGCCCAGCTGCAGGCCGAAGGAGCCGCCGGTGATGCGCTCCGGCATATTGGTGATGATCAGTCGGCAGATGCCGGCGAGCGCCAGGCTGACGATGGCGAAGTAGATGCCGGAAAGCCGCAGCGTCGGCGCGAACAGAAGCCCCAGGACAACGCCGGCGAGACCGGAAAACGGCAGCGCCGCCAGCACCGGAAAGCCGAGAACCTTCACCAGGATCGCGGTGGTGAATGCGCCGACGCCGTAGAAGGCGACATAGCCGAAAGGCATGTAGCCGGAAAAACCCGAAGCGACGTTGAACGCGGAGGCCATGGTGATCCACAGCATCAGGTAGAAGTGGAACGCCACGTTGAGGCCGAACACCGGCACCAGCACGAAGTAGACGCTGACCAGCGCGCCGATGACGGAAGCGAGCGTGACATAAATCCGCCTCGCCTTCGCGCGCTCGGCCGCGCGCGGCGCCGCCCCTGCTGCCTCCGCCCCGTTCGCCTCCGTCTGCATCCCCGGCATCCCTTAGGCCCCAAAACCTTTCAAATCAGGCCGCAGCTTGTTGAACCCCGTTTCGTCCTGATAGGCCTTGCCGATTTCCAGCACCGTGCGCTCGGCGAAAGGCTTGCCGATGATCTGGATGCTGAGCGGCAATCCCTCGTGCATGCCCGCGGGCATCGCCAGCGCGGTGAGCCCGAGGTAATTCTGCGGCCGCGTGAAATACGCCGGCACGGGAGATGCTTCGTCGATGCCCGCAAGCGGCGGCGCGGGAACGGCGAGAGTCGGCAGCAGGATCGCATCGAAGCGACCGAACCATTCGCCGAAGCTGCGCCGCCGTTCGGCCATGACGCGCAGCGTTTCGGCATATTCGCCGGGCGCCATATCGCGCGCGCCCAACACACGGCCGCGCACCGCGTCGCCGATCGGCTGCGCCATGTCTTCGATGTGGTCCCGGTGCAGCGCGTAGGCTTCCGAGGCGATGATCGTGCCTGCGGTGCGCGCCAGCGAGAAATACCACTCCGGCAGCCGTACCGGCACGATGTCCGCACCGAGCTTTTCCAGCAGCCTGGCCGAACGTGTCCAGGCGTCGAGCGCCGCAACGTGCATGAAGGACGGAAGCTGGGCTATCTCGGGCAACGCAATTCGCATGCCGCGCAAGCCGTTCGCGGCGAATTTCTCTGGCAGGTCGAGCGCCGGCTGCGCCAGCGTCGCCGGATCGCGCGCGTCCGGTCCCGCCAATGCGCGCAACAGCTGCGCGCAATCTTCCACCGAGCGCGCCAGCGGGCCGATCGAATCCAGCGTCCAGCTGAGCAATCCGGTGCCGTGCAGGCTGATGCGGCCGTAGGTCACTTTCAGTCCGACCAGGCCGTTGAAGGCGGAAGGAATGCGCACCGAACCGCCGGTGTCGCTGCCTATCCCCGCCGGCGCGAGGCCGGCCGCGACCGCGACCGCAGTGCCGGAGGACGAGCCGCCGGGCACGCGCTGGCAGGCGCTGTCCCAGGGATTCCAGGGGGCGCCCATCAGTGGATTGGTGCCCCATGCGCCGAAGGCGAATTCGACCATGTGCGTCTTGCCCAGAGGAATCATGCCCGCCGCGAGCAGGCGCTCGACCGTGGCCGAAGTCACGCCGGCGCGGCGATTGGCCCACATTTTCGAACCGACGGTGCCGATGCGGCCGTCGATGTCGCACAGATCCTTGAGGCAGATGGGCAGCCCGTGCAGCGGTCCTAGCGGCAGGCCGCTTGATCGCGCGCGGTCCGCGCCGTCCGCGAGCTGCCGCGCCTCGGCCGCATAGACTTCGACATAAGCGTGCAGCTTGCCGTCCAGGCGTTCGATGCGCGCCAGATGGGCGTCGACAATCTCGCGGCTCGAGCATTGCCCCTGCCGCAGCAATGCGGCCTGCTCGGCGAGCGTCAGGTTGGCGAGTTCCATGGTTTTCTTTCGGTAAGGGAATTTCCTGGCAGGGGTCGATTCTAGCAGCCGCATGTGCGGCTGCGGCAGGAAAATCCCGCCGTTGCGTTGTCGACGCCGACCGCGGTCGCTCTGGGCTTGTGTCAGACTTTCTTGCGGCGGGCCGGCGCTTTCTTCCGGGCGGGGACTTCGCCGCGCGGCTCCTGCCGGAGGGCATTGTTTTCCGGCGAGGGCGTTTCCGGCATATCCGCAAATGTGGCCGGATCGCGGTGCGTTCGGTCAACAGATAAACCGAACACGTCGAAGCGGTTGTAATAGCCAGCGACGTCGTGGAACTGCTTCGGCTCGACGCACTTGGCGACGTCGATGTCGGCGTAGAGGATGCCCTCCTCATCGCGCATGGTTTCGCTGACCGGCATACCGTCCGGCCCGAGCACAATGGAGACGCTGCGCGGCGTGTTGTCGACAATGGCGGCCACCTTGGCGTCGCCCTTCACGATCGCGTCGCGCGTCTTTTTGTCCCAGAATGCCGAGGCGACGATGTTGAATACCTTGCCCTCGAAGGAATGCGCGCCGGCGCGGATGCGTATCGCCGACTCGATGTCGTAGGCGCCGGGCTGGCCCGGTGGCCGGGTGGGCCAGATCGGCGGATAGGACGAAATGTGGACCTGCTCGCCCTGCGCGATCAACGCATAGCGCGCGAGCGGATTGGTGTTTTCGCCGCAGATGAGCATGCCGACGCGGCCGACCGCCGTATCGGTCACCTTCAATCCGCGCGCGTCGCCGGGCGCCCACACCATCTTTTCGAAGAACGTGGGCACGAGCTTGCGATGGTGATTGAGCAGGGAACCATCGTCGCCGATCAGAATGTTGCTGTTCCAGATGCAGCCCAGGCTCGCCTCGGTGCCCTCGTTGACGCCGATCGAAACGAACACCTGGTGCGCGCGCGCGCACTCGGCCAATTGCGCTATTTCAGGCCCGGGGACGCGGATGGCCGCCTGTGTCAACCGCTGGAAGAATTCGTGATTCTCGATCGGCGCGCGCACCGCGCTCCAGATCGGAAACGCGGGAATGTAGGTCTCGGGGAACGCGATCAGGCGCGCACCGTGCTTCGCGGCCTCCTTGATCAGCGCGCAGGCCTTGTCCACCGTTGCCTGCGTATCCATGAAAACGGGCGCGACGTGCATCGCGGCGGCTTTGAATTTGGGCAATGCTTTGGCCATGATGACGGGTCCTATGGGTGATTCGCGGCCGCGGGCACGGCGGTGCGGGAGTGTAGCCGTTCGCGGCGGGCCCGGGTTCAGAGTCGGGCCCGCCGCACTCCGGAGCTACGCAGGCATCTTCGACAGATCGTGGCGCACCGGCATGTTCTTCGCCAGGTCTTCCTTCGGAATTTTCCTCTTCACTTCGAGGCGGCCGTTCTCGATGCGACTGATGTAGCAGTCGAGGATGCCGCTGTGGTCTTCCTTGCGCAGTATCTTGTCGCCCTGCGGATGGCCGAGCGAATTCTTCATCTGCAGGCCCTCGAGCGCGCGGATCACTCCCTCGGTGTCCTTGCGCGTCTTGTAGCCCGAGGCCTCGATCGCCGCCTTGAGGGTGAACATGTCCTCCCACGACTGCCAGGCGTGGCTCTTCGCCATCACGCGCTTGCTGTTCGCTTCGCGCGCGTCGACGTCGTCGATTTCCATGATCTTGTTGTGCTCCTTGTGGAACGCGTCGTCCTTGTATTTCGCCATGCGCGGGAAGTTCTCCAGCACGTAGACGCCCTCGGCCGCGCCTTCGATGTCGGCCGGGGCGATCGCCTCGAGCGTGCCGCTGACCGAGTACATTTTCATCTTCTTGCCGATGCCCATCGACTTCGCCTGGGTGTAGAACGCGACCGACAGCGAGCCGAAGAAAATCGAGAACACGACCTGTGTCTCGGCCGGGATTTGCGTCAGGTAGGGCACGAAATCCTTCGCATCGAGCGGCACCGGAATGTTGCCGACCACCTTGCCGCCGAGGCGTTCGACCACCGCCTTCGCCTCCTGGAAGTGGCTCTGACCCCAGGCGTAGTCGGCGTAGACCACGGTCCAGTTCTTGCCCAGGTTTTCCATGCACCAGGGTACGCCCGCAGCCGCGAGCGAATAGGTGTCCATGCCCGTGCGGAAGCTGTAGCGCGTGCCCTTGGACCCGGTCGCCTCGGTCGCCTCGCCCATCGACATGTAGATCGTCTTCAACTCGGTGGCGATAGGGATCGACGCGAGCATGATGCCCGAGTGCACCGAGCCCATGACGAACTCCGCGTTCGAGCGCTGGATCAGGTTGCGCAACTTGCGTGCGCCCGAGGCCGGGTTCGACTCGGTGTCCTCGGTCACCAGTTCCACCTTGCGCCCGGCGATGCCGCCCTGCTTGTTCACCAGGGCCACCGCCTTCTGCGCCGCCTTGTCGTGCCAATAGCCCCAGGAAGCGAAGCCGCCGGTCTGCTCGCAGTGGTGGCCGATGACGATCGGCCCCGCCGGCGCCTGCGCGAACGCGTCTTTCATGATGGTCAGGTTGGCGAGCCCGGCGGTGACGCCGCCGGAGAGCGCGTATTGCAGAAAGCTGCGGCGATTCACCTTCGGTTCGTTGCTGTCATCCATGATCTTTCTCCTTTGGTTTACGTGTCAGCGATTCATCTTGCATGAACCCGCCGTTACAGCGATAGCCCGAGGTAGCGATGCACCAACTCCGGCTGCGATTTCAATTCGAGCGAGGTGCCGCTGTGCACAACCGCGCCCTTTTCCATGATGAACACGCGCTGGCACAGCTTGAACGCGGTCTCGACGTTCTGCTCCACCAGCAGGATCGACACGCCCGTCTGGTTGATGCGGTGGATCTCGCGCCGGATGTCGGACACCAGCTTCGGCGCGATACCCTCGGTCGGCTCGTCCAGGATGATAAGCCTGGGCTTCATCATCAGGCAACGCGCGATGGCGAGCATCTGCTGCTCGCCCCCGGAGAGCGTGCCGCCAGCCTGCTTCAGGCGCTCCTTCAGCCGCGGAAAGCGCTCGAATACGTAGGCCTCGCGCTCGGCGTCGGTCTTGCCCGGCAGGCCGATGCACAGGTTCTCGTACACGGTCAGGTTGGGGAAAATGCCGCGGCCTTGCGGCACGTAGCCGATGCCCTGGCGCGGCACCTGGTGCGCCTCCAGGCGCCCCAGATCGCAGCCGTCGAATTGGACCTCGCCGCGGCCGCGCGGGGCGAGCCCCATGATCGCGCGCAGCGTGGTCGTCTTGCCCACGCCGTTGCGGCCGAGCAGCGCGACCGACTCGCCCTCCTTCACCTCGAGCGACACGCCCTGCAGGATGTGCAGCTTGCCGAAGTGAACGTGGACGTCGCTGACCTTAAGCACGCACCGCCTCCTCGACGTAGTCCTCGTCCTCGGGACGGCCGAGATAGGCTTCGCGCACGCGCTCGTCGGCCGCGATCTCTTTCGGGCTGCCGCAGGCGAGGATCGCGCCTTGGGCCATGACCGTGATGTCGTCGGCAATCTCGAACACCACCTCCATGTCGTGCTCGATCAGCACGATGTCGATGGTCTGCGCGAGTTCGCGGATCTTGGTCACGGTGCGCGCGGTCTCGGCCGGGCTCATGCCGCAGATCGGCTCGTCGAGCAAGAGCAGCTTGGGTTCGGCCGCAATCGCCATGCCGATTTCGAGCAGCGCAATGTCGCCGTGCGACAGCGTACCCGCCTGCCGGTCGGCGAGCGCGGTCAGGTCGAGTTGCTCCAGCACGCGCTCGACTTTCTCGCAGGACTCGCGGTAGCTGGCCGTGCGCCGGAACGGATTCCATACGCCGCGCTTGGCCTGCGCCGTGATCCACAGGTTGTCGGCCACGCTGAGCTGGTTGAACACGCTTTTCACCTGCAGCGTGCGCGAGATGCCGAGCCGACTGATCTTGTGCGGCGCGAGGCGCGTGATCTCCTGGCCGGCGAAGAACACGCGCCCCTCGTCCGAGGGCAGGAAACCCGAGATCAGGTTGAACAGTGTGGTCTTTCCAGCGCCGTTGGGGCCGATGACCGCGTGCAGGCGCCCCGGCGCGAATTCGAGCGTGACCCCGTCGACGGCGGTCAGGCCGCCGAAGTGCTTGGTCAGGCCATCGATGCGCAGGATCGGCGGTTTCGCGGCTTCGTTCATTTTTCGCCGCCGCTCCAGCGCTCGAGCAGATCGCGCCACAGCCCGACCATGCCCCGCGGCGCGTAGATCACGATCAGGATCGCCACCGCGCCCACGATCAGCGCGTGGTGCTGCCAGTGCGTCGACACCACTTCGCGCACCAGAATGAACAAGCTGGTCCCGACCAGAGGGCCGAGCAGCGTGCCGGCGCCGCCGACGATAGTCCACACCACCGCCTCGCCCGACACGTGGTAGAACATGTAGCTCGCCGAAGCGTAGCGGCCGAAGAACGCGAACAGCGCGCCCGAGAGCCCGGCTAGAAAGCCGGCCATCACGAACGCCGCCAGCCGCAGCCAGTACACGTTGAGGCCAATCAGCGACGCGCGCACGTCGTTGTCGCGGATCGCCATGAACGCCTTGCCCAGCGGGCTCGCGAGCAGCCGGCGCATGGCGTAGAGGCACAGCGCGACGGTGGCGAGGATGAACAGGTACTGGAAGGTCTCACTCGCGAAGCCAAACTCGGCGCCGCCGAACCGGAACGCCGGCGGCAGGGTGAAGCTGATGCCGTCGTCGCCGCCGGTGAGCGGCTTCAGCGTCAGCGCGAGAAAGTAGAAAATCAGCGAGAACACCACGGTGATGATCGCGAAATAGTGCCAGGTGAGGCGCACGGCGAAAATCCCCGCGACGAAGGCCATCGCCACCGGCGCCGCGACCCCCAGGCCCAGCGCCGGCCAGAAGCCGAGCCCGAGCTTCTCCACGCCGATCGCCACGCCGTACATGCCGAAGCCGAAGAACAGCGCCTGCCCGAACGACAGCAGCCCGACGTAGCCGAAGAGCAGGTTCACGCTCGAGGCCAGCAGCGACCAGATAAGGATCTCGGCCATCACGTTGACCCAGAAGCGGTCGGCCACTGCCGGCACCAGCCAAGGCACTGCGACCAGGAACACTGCCGAGACGATCAACATCGCCGGTCCCATGGCAGTACGTTTCACTTGGTGAGCCCTTTGAACAGGCCCTGTGGCCGCAGGAGCAGCACCACGCTCATCAGCACCAGCGAGGTGATGCGTGCGACGGTGGGGCTGGCGAAGCTGGAGATGATGCCTTCGAGGAACGCGAGCAGCACCGCGGCGGCCGCGGTCCCTGGCAGGTTGCCCAGGCCGCCGATGATCACCGCCATGAAGCAGAACGGAAGGATGTCGACGCCGGCGCGGAAATCCACCGTGGTAATGGGCGAGGCCACCACGCCGCCGAGCGCCGCGAGGGCGAAGCCGAGGCCGAAGGTCACCATGTAGACGCGCTGGGCGGGGACGCCCATCGCGGTGGCGGTATCGCGGTCGTGCCGCACCGCCCGCATCCAGGTGCCGAGCTTGGTCCGGTGCAGGAACAGGAAGAACGCCGCCAGCGCCGCAAGCGACACGCAGGCCGCGAACAGGCGGTAGATCTCGTACTGGATGCCGAACAGGTCTATGGTGCCGGGAACCGGGGGCAGAATGCGGCGCGGCGTCGGGCCGAAGGTCATGCGCACGACCTCCTGCAGGATCATGGAAAGACCGAAGGTGGCGACGATGGACAGCGCCGCGGCGTTGCGGATCGGCTGCAGCACGATGCGCTGGATGATCGCGCCAAGCACGAACCCCACTAGCGGCGCCAGCGCGAACGCGGGCCAGAAACTGCCGGTCGAGGTGAGCACAGTCCAGGCGACGACGGTGCCGATCATGAAGAAATCGCCGTGCGCGAGGTTGATGATATCGAGCAGGCCGAAAATAACCGACAGCCCGAGCGCGATCAGGGCGATGATCAGCCCCCAGACGAGGCCGTTGATCGCAAGCGTGATGAGCGTGTAAGACACCGGCGTGAGTATCCCTGAGTCTGGCAGCCGCAGTCAATCGCACATTGCCCGCGCCCGCCGCGTCGACTGCAAAAGCGTGTCAGTCCGCCTGAATGCCGACGCGCTTCGCCAGTTCCACCCAGCGCTCGGTTTCCCGCCGCAGATATGCACCGAATTGTTCCGACGTCTTCGCGTCGGTGGTCACGCCCAGTTCCTGCAGCTTTTCTCTCACCCGGGGATTGGCGAGCGCCTTGTTGATTTCTGCGTTCAGCCTCGCCACGACGTCTTTCGGCGTCCTGACCGGAACGACGACTCCCCACCAGACCGTCGCCTCCATGTCGGGGTAGCCTGCTTCCGCCATGGTCGGCACGCCGGGCAACGGCGCAAAGCGCGCAGCGCTTCCGACCACCAGCGGCTTCAGGCGCTGCGACTTGATGTGCGGCAGCGACTGCGGCGGGTCGAGCAGCATGAAAGTGACGCGCCCGCCTATGAGATCGACGATCGCCGGCGCGCCGCCCTTGTACGGCACATGCAGCATGTCCACCTGCGCCATCGATTTCAGCAGTTCGGCGCCCAGGTGCGCGGAACTGCCGCTGCCTGCCGAAGCGTAGGTGATCTTGCCGGGCTCGGCCTTCGCCATGTCGATGACCTCTTTCATCGACTTCGCCGGAAACGCCGTCGCCGTGACCATGATCAGCGGCGCATAGCCGACCCAGGCGACGGGCGCGAAATCGGTGAGCATCTTGACCGGCGTATTCGGATACAGCGCGGTGTTCGTCGCCAGGCCGTTGCCGGCGATCAGCAGCGTATAGCCGTCGGCCGGGGACTTGCCCACGGCTTCAGCGGCGACGTTGCCGTTGGCCCCGGGGCGGTTTTCCACCACCACCGGCTGGCCCATCTGCTCGGCCATGCGCTCGCCGATCAGCCGTCCCAGGATATCCACCGCTCCGCCCGGCGGGAACGGCACCACCATTTTCAGCGACTTCGAAGGAAAGTCCTGCGCCGCGGCCGGCGGAGGGGCGAAGCCCAGGCACAGCGCGAGGGCTGTCAGGATGATCTGCGGACGAATCGACTTGCTCATGCTTATGTCTCTCTTCATGGTCGAATTCAGGAGGACGTCCCGTCAGGCCAGTGCAATAGCGTCGCGGCCGTTTCCCCCAAGACCCAGCGCTTGTCCTCAGCGCCGAGAAAGTCGAGTTCATGGCGAAAGTGGTCGACGCATTCGCCGTAAGTGCAGGGCAGGCGCGTATAGTCCGAACCCCACATCGCGCGCTTCGGCCCGAACGCATCGAAAATGCGGCGCAGGTACGGCTTGATGTTGGCGAACGGATAGGGTTCGGTGCTGTAGCAGGGTGCGGAAGACATTTTGACTGCGAGGTTCGGATGCCGCGCCAGCGCGAGCAGTTCGTCGAGGTCGGCGAAGCACGCATCGTCGCGCAGCGCGCTTTGGCGCGCCATGTGGTCCAGGATCAGCGTCAGACCGGGGTTGCGCCGCATGATGGCATCCATTCGGTCGAGCAGCCGCGGCACCAGGACCATCACCGGAATGCCGAGACGCTCGCAGGCATCCCAAAACCACTGGATGGATCCGTCGTCGAGCCATCCGCTCCACTGCGACTTGTGGAAGGTCATGCGCACGCCGAGCATGCCGGGCTGATCCAGCCAGTCCTCCAGTTGCCCACGCGCATCCGCGGCCTGCGGATTGAACCGGCCCATGACGCCGAAGCGCGTCGGGTATTTGACCGCCGCTTCCAGACCGGTCAGGTTCTGGTCGCCCACCGGCGAGGGCGGCACGATGACGGCGCGGTCCACGCCTGCGGCGTCCATGGTCGCGATCATCTCTTCCGCCGCCAGCGGCTCTTCGCGATGCGCACGCGCGCCGGGCGCGGCGATAAAGACTTTCTGGTTGACATGTTCCTCGGGCCAGGGACGGTCCGGGCGGTGCGCTTCCCACAAATGGACTTGCGAATCGGTGATGGTCACTTGCTCTTCCTTAAGCCGGTGATGGCGCCCGCTCGCACCTGCGCCAGCCGGTCTGCGAGCAACTTCATGTAGAACCCGCCGACCACGGAGCGAGCCTGGTTGGCGCGGCGCCGGCCGGTGTGGGCGAAGTAGATGTCGGCCACGGGCACGCGGTTCGGCGTTTCGTTCACGTAGCGATGGATGGGTGCGAGAAATTCCTCGAACACTTCTTTCGATTCCGCCATGGTCGCGACCCAGATCGCCCATTCGGGCTTTGCCGCCGGACTGCGGCTGTCGAGCGGCGTGCCGTAGCCCAGGCGCTGGCTACGGTAGTAGGCGAGTTCCTTCCGCATCACTTCCGGCGGAAACAGTTCCAGCCCGAATACCGTGTCCCAGGCGAGGTTGTATTTCTGGCTCCAGCTGCCCGGCCGGTCGAACGCGAGCCGGTAATGGTCGCCGTCGTCGGCCATGTTCTGCCAGCGCGCGGCGTAATCTTCGGCGATGGCGCGGTACTTGGTTGCGGTCTCGTCCCTGCCCTGCATTTTCGCCAGCAGCGCGTAGCAGGCGATGGCGACCACGGATTTGGCCGAAAGGTTCACGCTGTGACCCATCATGCCGGTGAAATCGTCGGTCACCAGTTGCGCCTCGGGGTCGAGTCCGTGCTCGACCAGGTAATCGGTCCACTGCGTGAGCTGGTCCCACTGGCCGGCTGCATATTTCGCGTGGCCTTCGCGCAGGCACACCGCGGTGGTCAAGGTCAGCATGTTGCCGCACTCTTCCACCGGCATCTGCGCCACTTCGGTCTGGTCGGGCAGATGGAAATTCTTGTACACCTGTCCATTGGCCTTCGGATACAGGCCGAGGTCGTGCGCCGGAAACGGGTGCCGCCACTTGTCGCTGCGGCAGTAATCGAAAATCGGATCCAGCATGCCCTTCATCAATTCCGGATTGGCATACAGGAACAGCGGCGCCGATTTGTAATTGACGTCCAGCGTTCCCATGCAGGCGTTGCTGAAATTCTCCTTCGAAAAGAAGAACGCGCGGCCATCGGGTGCGGCGACCAGTTTGCAGGCGCTGATCGCCTGGCGGTAGGCGAGCGCGGCCAGGCTGGCGTACTTGTCGCCGCCGACGCGTTCGGCTTCGGACACCAAATGCGCATCGAACACGGCACAGCGCTCGCGCACCGCCCCGGCATCCGCGTACGCGTCATTGAGCATGCGCTGGGGCGAAGCTTCCGGATGGCGCCGCCACCAGGCACGCAGCGGCTCGCCGAAATATTCCACCGCGTACTCGTCGTCGTAGCCGACAAGCGCCACACCTTCGCCTGCCCGCTGCGCGCTGCATGACACATCGAGTTTTACCGCCAGCACGGCCTCGCCCCAATAGGTCGACTTTCGCGGCATCGGCAGCAGATGCTCGGCGCTCAACGCCCCGCGCGCAACGAACGCCGCGCGGCAATAATCGATGTCGCCGACTATGGCTTCGGCCGTGCGCGGCACGGCCAGCAGCGCCGTGCCCCAGTCGATGCGCACGTCGTCGCCCGCCTTCTGCAACACGGGTTGCAATTCATGGCGGAAGCTCAGCACCAGCAGTTCGTCAGCCTCTTCTCGCTTCCACATGACTTTCTGATGCGGCACGTTGACCGCCCACTGCGAAGTCATGTCCAGATACACCGCGACCTCGTGTGCCGCGCCGTCGAGTGAACGGCTGCGAAACCAGACGTAGCTCGCCGGCCGCGACAATAGTTCCAGATCGTCGAGCAGCAGCGGACTGATGAACGTCACCTCCAGCTCCACCGCGCCGGCTTCGAACTTGTAGATGGTGCGCGTGGGCTGCACCTCCACGGAAAGCTGCCGCACGCTGTCTACCAGCACTTCGGGGCCGCCCATGAAGCGCAGCGGTTTGCCGTCGACGCGCGCGAGGCCGCAGAGCGCGAATTCGGTGCCGGTCCAGTGGCGAGGCCACTGGTCGTAGAGGTTGTCGGCGAAGGACCAGCAGCTCGTATAGGGATCGATGGTGATCAGCGGGACGGCCGGGGGCCGCAGCGGCGCCATCATGCTAGTCCACCTTCAGGTCGAGCTTTTTCACCACCGACGCCCAGCGGTCGGTTTCCTCGGCGATGAAGCGCACGAATTCCGCCGGTGTGCCGCTCACCGCGATGGTGTCCAGCTTCGCCAGTTGCTCCACCACCGCCGGATCTTTCATGAACGTCTGGATTTCGGCGGCGAGCTTGTCGGTGATGGCGCGCGGCGTCCCGGCCGGCGCGAACACGCCGTGCCAGGCGCTCGCGGAGAACCCGGGCAGAAACTCGGCGATCGCCGGCAGATCGGGCGCACCTTTAAGCCGCGCCGGCGTCGATACCGCCAACGCTCGCACCTTGCCCGATTGCACGTGCGGCCAAGCGGAGACCGTGTTGTCGAACATGAGCTGCACCTGACCGCCGATGACGTCGATCATCGCCGGGCCGCTGCCCTTGTAGGGAACGTGTGTCATGTCGGTTCCGGTCATCATCTTCAGCAGTTCGGACGCAAGATGGATCGACGTACCCGAGCCCGGCGTGGCGTAGAACACCTTGCCCGGATTCTGCTTCAGATAGGCGATGAGCTCCGGTACCGTCTTCACCGGCAGGTTCGGATTGACGACCAGCAGGTTCGGCACCAGGCTCACCTGCGAAATCGCGACGAAGTCCTTCTTGTGATCGTAGGGCATGTTCTTGTACAGCGAGGGATTGATGCCGTGCGTGGACACCGTGCCGAGCAACAGTGTGTAACCGTCCGGCGCCGCGGTGGCGACGCCGGCGCTGCCGGTGTTGCCGCCGGCGCCGGGTTTGTTGAGCACGACGACCGGCTTGCCGAGGCGCTCGCCGAGCTTGGCCGCGACCAGCCGGCCGATCACGTCGGTGGGACCGCCGGGGGCGAAGGGAACGACCAGCGTCACCGCCCTGTTGGGGTAATCGCCGGCGCCCTGCGCGATGGCGGATGACGCGATCAGGCTCGCAGCAAGCAGCGCGAGCAAATTAACAAGAACACGCATGAAATCCCCTTGAATTGCAGTATCGACCAATATTAACGGATCGTGTGCAATTGTGCGGCGACATCGCTCAAGGCGTCGATGGATGCAATCCGTCGCGAGCAATCCGCGTTTGACTGCGACTGCCAGACTCGGAGATACTCCGGTGAGCACCGCGGTGCCGATCCTTGGAGGAGGAGAGCATGAGACTGATATTGCGTTGGGCCGTCTTCGCCATCGCCGCGCTTCTTTCGGCGTCGGCACAGGCGCAGGCATACCCGTCGAAGCCGGTACGCGTGATCATCCCCTATGCGACCGGCGGCGGCTCCGACGCCGCGGCGCGCCTGGTGACCAATCATCTGGCGCAGGCGTTCGGGCAGACGTTCGTGATTGATCCGCGCCCGGGCGGCAACACGGTGATCGGCACCGAGGCGGTGGCCAAGGCGCAGCCCGACGGTTACACCCTCCTGTTTACCGGCGGCTCGACGATGTCGATTCAGCCCTTCATGTTCTCCGGCCCGCCGCCCTACGAGGTGCTGCGCGACTTCGCGCACATAGGCATGGTGTCGCGCTTCCCCTTCTTCCTCGCCGTGCCCGCTTCGTTGCCTGCGAACTCGCTGCAGGAACTGGTCGCGCTCGCCAAGGCATCGCCCGGGCGGCTCTCCTACGCCTCGAACGGCAGCGGCTCGATGGTCCACTTGTCGATGGAGATGATCAAGCAGGCGACCGGCATGGACCTGATTCATGTGCCTTACAAAGGCTTCTCGCCGGCGATGCCTGACCTGCTCTCGGGAAGGGTGTCGATGATCCTCGCCGACGTGGCGCCGATCGCGCAGCACGTGCGCGCCGGCAACCTGAAGGTGCTGGGCACGACCTCGGCGCAGCGCTCGAATTACTGGCCGCAGGTGCCGACGATCGCCGAGCAAGGCATCCCCGGCTTCGACATCGAGATCTGGTTCGGACTGTACGCGCCGGCCAAGACCCCCGAAGACATCATCCTCAAGCTCAACGCCGAGATGAAGAAGTACCTGTCCTCGCCCGAGGCGAAAGAGGCTTACGCCAAGATCGGCATGGACAACGCGCCCTCCAGCCCGGAGGAACTGCGCGCACGGATCGTCGCCGAGCAGAAGGTATTTGGCAAAGCGGTGAAGGATGCCAATCTCAAGGTCGAATGAGGGCGCCAGCGCAGAGAGCGGCTATAAGAGGCCGTTCTTCGCGGGCAAATCGGATCGCGTAATTCGAATCGCGCAATTTCCAGCAATTTCAAAACAAGGAGCAGTTTGAATATGGCCATGTTACCGGAGCGGATCAACAACCCCATGTCGACCAGGGAACTCGAGCGCCGCTGGGCGGCGGTGCGCGCGGCGATGGCGGAGCACAAGATCGACGTCCTGCTGATGCAGAGCAACAACGACTTCATGGGCGGTTACGTAAAGTATTTCACCGACGTGCCGGCGACCAACGGCTATCCGACCACGGTCATCTTTCCCGCAGACGACCGCATGACCGTCATCTTTCAGACCAAGTTCGGCAACGAGCAGCAATTGCCACCCGAGGGCGACGGGCTGCGCCGCGGCGTGAAAACCCTGCTGGGTGCCCCCTATTTCTCCAGCGCGCATTACACCCTGGCTTACGACGCCGAGCTGGCCGAGAAGGCGCTCGCGCCCTACGCGCGCGGCACCGTCGGGTTGGTCGGTCGCGGGACCCTGCCAGTATCGATGATCGACCACCTGCGCCAGGGCCGCCTCGCCAACGCGAAGTTTGTCGACGCCGCCGAAATGGTCGATCAGATCAAATGCATCAAGAGCGAAGAGGAATTCACCTTCATCCGCCGTACGGCGGAGGTGCAGGACGGCGCGATCGACGCCGCCATGAAAGCGGTGGCGCCCGGAAAGCGGGACATCGAAATCGCTTCCGTCGCCGAGCGCTATGTGCTGGATCACGGCGGCGAGCAGGGGCTGTTCCTGACCTGCTCGCATCCGGCCGACGGCCCGGCTTATTTCTGGGGCAACCGCCACCTTCAGGCCCGCACGCTGCGCAAGGGCGACATGTTCACGCTGCTCGTCGAGAGCAACGGGCCGGGCGGCTTCTATACCGAGATCAGCCGCAGCTGCGTGCTGGGCAAGGCCAATCAGGAAATGCGCGATGATTTCGCGCTGCTGCTCGAGGCGCGCAAGCTCACCCTGGACCTGCTCAAACCCGGGGCGTCGTGCAAGGACATCTGGGAAACCTACAACGCGTTCCTGCGCAAGCACGGCAAGGCGGAGGAGGAACGCCTGTATTGCCACGGACAGGGATACGACCTGGTAGAGCGCCCGCTGGTGCGCCGCGACGAGCCGATGATCATACGCAAGGACATGAACATCACCTGCCACCCCACCTATATCACCGAGCACCTGTTCAACACGATCTGCGACAACTACCGCATCGGCGACAACGGCGTCGTCGAACACCTGCACAAGTACCCGGAAAAGATCGTAGAGATCGATTAGAGGACGCCAAGTTGCCTCTCCCCGTCCCGCATGCCCGCCAGAGGACGCAGTGAACCTTCTTAGCGACGAAGAAATAGAGATTCGCGACATGACGCGCTCCTTTGTGCGCAAGGAGATCACGCCGTTTGCGGGCGAGTGGGACCGGACGGAAACGGTACCCCTGGAAACGGTGTACCGGCTCGGGGAACTGGGCCTCTTCGGCGTCTGCGTACCGTCGGATTGGGGCGGCAGCGGGGCTAGCTTCATCTCCTACATCCTCGTCAACGAAGAACTGGCCTATGGCGACGCCGGCGTATGCAACATGGTCACGGCGACCAATTCTTTTTGCATCAAATTGCGAGATTTCGGCACGCCGGAACAACTCGAACGCTTTGGCAGGCCGGTCGCAAGCGGTAAGGAAATCGCGTGCATGCTGCTCACCGAACCGCATACCGGCTCGGATGCCGCGAACATCAAGACTCGGGCCGTTCGCCGCGGCGACTGTTACGTGCTCGACGGAACGAAATCCCTGATCACCTCCGGGCAATCGTCCAAGGCCGCGATCGTCCTCGCAGTCACCGATCCCGATGCCGGCAAGCACGGTATTTCCGCCTTCATGATCCGAACCAGCAACCCCGGCTACCACGTGATCCGGAAGGAGCGAAAACTCGGCCATCGTGCCAACGACACCTGCCAGATTCTGCTCGAAGGCATGGAAGTCCCGGCCGGGGACATGCTGGGCAAACCCGGCGAAGGACTCAAAGTCGCATTCTCCGGCCTGGAGAGCGGTCGCATCGCGGTCGCGGCGCAGTCGCTCGGCGTGGCGCGCGCGGCATTCGACGCCGCGCTCAGCTACGCCAAGGAGCGTGAAGCGTTCGGCAAGAAAATTTTCGGGCACCAGGCGATAGCGTTCATGCTCGCAGAGATGGCAACGAACATCGAGGTTGCGCGCCAGATGTGCATGCACGCTGCGCGGCTCAAGCAAGCGAAGCAGCGCTGCCTGAAAGAGGCCTCCATGGCCAAGCTGTTCGCCTCCCGCATGTGCGAGCGTGTCTGCTCGGACGCGATCCAGATACACGGCGGATACGGCTACGTCTGCGATTTCCCGGTTGAAAAGTACTACCGCGACCAACGGGTGTTCCAGATTTACGACGGTACCAACGAGATCCAGAAACTTGTCATTTCCAGAGAGATTGCGAACGAACAATGACCCGTCCCCTTCCGGCCTACGAGCTGTACGCAATCCGCTATGCAACCCGCGAAGCAAGACGCGCAGAACATTTCATCGGCGGCGACCCGCACGAAGGACCGATGGCCATGGACTACTATGTCTGGGTCGCGGTCAGCCCGGAGCGCGTGGTTCTCATCGATCTGGGTTTCTCGGCCGAAACGGCAGCCAAGCGCCGGCGCCAGTTTCTCGGCTGTCCGATAGAAGCGCTGCGGCTGCTCGATATCCAGCCCGAGGCGGTGCGCGACGTGATCCTCACGCACTTGCACTACGACCATGCCGGCAACTTCGCGCTGCTGCCCGCGGCCGAATTCCACCTGCAGGAGCCAGAAATGCAGTTCGCCACGGGCCGACACATCCGGCACAAGTATTTTTCCCACGGATTCGAGGTCGAGGACATCGTGTCGGTCGTGCGGCTGAACTACGCCAAGCGAGTGCGCTTCTACAACGGTCCGGCCGAAGTTGCCCCCGGATTGATGCTCGAGCCCGCGCCAGGACACACCGTGGGCCAGCAAACGGTGCGCGTGCATACCCGCCGCGGCTGGGTGGTCCTGGCATCGGATGCTGCGCACTATTACGAGAACATCGGGCGCGGCCGGCCGTATCCGGCGGTATTCAGTGCGGCCGACGTCCTCGACACCTACGAGAAGCTGCTCTCGATGGCATCCGGGCTGGAGCACATCATTCCCGGCCACGACCCGCTGGTGATGCAGGTCTACCCTGCGGCGCGCCCGGGTCTCGAAGGCAAAATCGCCCGCCTCGACGTCGCACCGAAAGAGATTGCTTTCGGAAGGCCCCGCCGTGGCTGAGCGCCTGCACGCGGATTGTTGCGCTGGCGGCGCTGTCGAACCGGCGCGCCTGCCAAGCGCCGTGAACGCGAAAGGCTGAGCGAATGGACCTGGGACCGTCGGGAAGGATCGTGGTCTCCACAGGCGCGCGTCGTTCGTCTACAGCGATCCTCGCGAATGGGAGAGCCAGATCCGCGTGAACCTTCTTGGTAGGCTCAATGGCTCGCGCACCCCCCTGCCCGGGACCAGGACCAGTTCTTCCTCGACCAAACCGCGCCAAGGCGGCGAAGCGGGCCACCTGCTCTCTGGGAGGGGAGTGGCCCGGCGGACGCAACCGGCCCATGGACATGACTTATGGAAAACGCTGACGACCGGGCAGAAGCGAAAGACAATCCAACAAAGAAACTGGAGGAGAGAATCATGTTGCGCACCATCCGGAAAATTGCGGTCATTGCGGGCCTTCTGGTTCTATCGTGGCCCGCCGCAGCCCAGTACCCCAACAGGCCGGTTCGGATCATTGTCCCGTTCCCGGCAGGATCCGCATCCGATACGGTGACGCGGATCGTCGCGCAATATCTTTCGACCAGCTTCGGCCAGCCCGTGGTCGTCGAGAACAAGCCGGGCGCGGACGGATCCATCGCCGCCTCGGAAATCGTCCGCACCGCTCCGGACGGATACACGCTGCTGATGGCGACGAACAGCCCGATGTCGGCGGTGCCGGCCATGCGCAGGGTACGGCCTTATGATCCGATGGCGGATTTCACCCCAATCAGTTTCGTCGGAAGATTCAATTATTTTGTCGTGATCAACTCCGGCGTCCCCGCGAAAACCCTGTCGGAATTTTTCGACTACGCGCGCAAGAATCCGGCGAAGATCAATTACGGCACCGGCAACACCACAGGCATCGTGACCACGGCCCAGCTGATGAATCTGGCCGGAGTCAAGATGATGCACATTCCGTACAAGGGCGAACCGCCGGCGATTACCGACATGGTGGCGGGACGGGTCGAATTCATGGTTGCAACGCAGACGACGACGCTGCCGTTCGTAAAGGATGGAAAGCTGGTCGCGCTGGCGACCACCAGCAGCGTGCGCTCCCGCGCCATGCCCGATGTACCGACAATCGCGGAAGCCGGTTTCGGAAAAGTGTCCATCGTTCCCTATGCCGCGCTGTTCGCCCCGCCCAAGACCCCTCCGGAAATCATCGAGCGCATCAACCGCGACGTAAATGCCCTGCTTGGCCGCCCCGACATCAAGGAAAAGCTGGAGACGCAATTCTTCGAAGCCTCCGGTTCCACGCCGGCCCAACTCACGACCTTCATCGGCGAGCAGCTTGAGGTATGGTCGAAGGCCGTCAACGAACTCGGCCTGAGAGAATAGACTGCATGCGCCGGGCCGCGTTGTCTGAATTCAGCCGCGCAGAAGGGGCTCGGCGCAAGAGGCGCGACTAGCGCTTATCCTTTCCAATCGAAGTGCTCAACGGGGAGAATCAGATGAACCGGACATTGAAAACCGCAGCAATGTTTGCACTTGCGCTGGCGGCATGGCTGACCGGCAACCCGGGAGTCGCGCAGACCTATCCGTCGAAACCGGTTCGCGTGGTGGTTCCTTTCGCCGCCGGCGGCACGACCGACATCGTCACCCGCATCCTGGCGCAGCGTATGGAGGAAATCTGGGGACAGCAGCTGGTGGTCGACAACCGGCCGGGCGCGGGCGGCAACATCGGCTCGGAGATCGTGGCCCGATCGCCCGCCGATGGCTACACGCTGCTGATGGCGACGGTCGCCACCCACGGCATCAACGCCAGTCTCTATAGAAAAATTCCTTACGATCCGGTCGCCGATTTTGCGCCGATCACCCTGGTTGCCTCGACTCCAAGCGTGGTGATGCTTCACCCCTCCATTCCGGCGAACTCCATCAAGGAACTGATCGCACTGGCAAAAGCGAAACCGGGTGAGCTCAACTTCGGCTCCTCCGGCAACGGCAGCTCGCACCATCTGGCGGGCGAATTGTTCGATTCGCTGGCGGGGGTGAAAATGACCCACGTGCCCTACAAGGGCACGGCGGCGGCGCTGGTCGATTTGCTGGGCGGGCGCATCCAGCTCACCTTCGACACCCTGCCCTCGGCGATGCCCTATGTAAAAGGCGGGAAACTCAAGGCGATCGCCGTGACCAGCGCCAAGCGCACGCGCTCCCTGCCCGACCTGCCAACCATCGCCGAAGCCGGCGTGCCCGGCTACGAAGTCACCTCGTGGTACGGCCTGCTCGCCCCCGCCGGCACGCCGCCGGACATCGTCAAGAAACTCAACGCCGATTTCGTGCGTGCCATACGCATCCCGGAGGTTTCGGAAAAAATGATCGAAGCCGGGGCGGAACCGGTCGCCAACACCTCCGAGCAATTCGCCGAGTTCATCCGCAGCGAGCTGAAGAAATGGGCAGTCGTCGTGCAGGGCTCTGCCGCGCGCGTGGATTGACAATGCGCTGAAGCCGAAGCGAGACCGGCACAGCGACTGGCCGCCGACCGTATTTGCAAGTGGGACAACTGAAATCGAGGGAGCGAGCGGAAGCATGGAACAAGAACTGGGATTGATCGGATTGGGCAACGCCGGCCTGGCGCTGGCTGCGCCGATCCTGAAACAATATTCGATCGTCGGTTTCGACCTCGACCCTGCGCGCTGCGCCCTCGCGGCGAACATGGGCGTCAAAGTTGTCGCGTCTGCGCGCGCGCTGGCGCAGCGATGCGAGATCGTCCTGCTGTCCCTGCCCAATCCGGCCATTTCGAAATCCGTGCTCGAGGCCATCGGCGCGGATGCCCTGGCCAAACGCACGGTAGTCGAGACCAGCACGGTGACGCCGGAAGACATCGAGGCGCTGCTGGCGATCGCCGCACCCGCAGGAGCCAGCATCGTCGAGTCGGCCATCATCGGCGGCGTGCACAAGCTGGCAGCGGGCGAAGGCACTTTCCTCGTCGCCGCGGCGGAGCAGGATTACCGGCGCGTCGAGCCGATACTGCAGGCGGCGGCGGAAAAGATCTTCTTCCTCGGCCCGCTCGGCAACGCCATGCGCGCCAAACTGGTGTGCAACGGGGTCGCGCACGCGGTGATGGTGGTGATCATCGAAGCGGCGGCGCTGGCGGCGGCGCAGAACGTGCCGCTGGACGTATTCTACGAATTGATGCGGCGCGATTCCGGGCTGATGCGGCCGCTGACGCACCGTTTCGGCGAACGCATCCTCAAACAGGACTTCGAAGGCGGCATGTCCACCACCAACGCGCGCAAGGATTCGGCGCTGATCCTCGACGTGGCCAAGAACCTCGGCGTGCCGCTGTTCGCAACTGCGGCGGCGCACAGCGTGTACGAAATCGCGATGCGCGAAGGACTGGAGAAGCTCGACTACGCGGCAATCTCGAAACTGTGGGAAAAATGGCTGGGGGTGAGCTTTGCAGCAAAATGAAGGCGACAATAGCGGCGCAGCCGGACTCGTAGAAAAGCGCTGGTTCTTCGAATATCTCGACCATATTGCCGGCACCGAACTCAAAGCGCGTTCGGCGCTGCAGGGCAGCACCCAGATGCGCTACGCCGCGGCGCGGGCGAGGCAGGGCGGACTGCCGCTATCGCAGATCGCGGCGGAGCGCATGCTCGCCGTGCTCAAGCCCGGCGCGGTGGTGCTGCTGACGACGGGCACGGGCAATCCGGTCTGGCTGCCACAGGGGGAGACGGACGGGCCTTCTGGGATCGCCGTGCTCGCGAGCGCGTTCGCCGCCTTGAAGCATCGCGTCTGCATCCTGTCGGAAAAGCATTTTCTTCCCGCCATCCTCGCCTCAGTTCAAGCCGCAGGCGTGCCGGTTCTTGCGTCAGACAACTGGAGCCAGCGCCCCTTCGGCGCGCTCGCGGTCGAGTTCCCGCAGGGAAAGGCGGCGGCGCATGAGTTCGTTCCGCACTTTCTCGATGGACAACCCGACGCCGCCGTCGCGCTGTTCGTGGAGAAGCCCGGCCCCAACGCGGCCGGCGTGTTTCACAACAGCTCCGGCAAGCCGAAAGCACCAGACTGGGTGGGACATTTGAACGTACTCGCCGACCAGGCGCGCGCGCGCGGAATCGTCACCGGCGCGGTCGGCGACGGCGGCAACGAAATCGGATTCGGCATGATCCGGGAAGCGCTCACCGGCGTGCATCCCTATGCCGCCCAGTGCGGCTGCCCCTGCGGCAAAGGCATCATCGACGCGACCGAAGTCGATTTCCTGTTTCCCGCCGCGGTATCCAACTGGGGCGCGTACGCGATGGCGGCGGCCATGGCAGCGTCCCTGGCCCGGCCGGAGCTGATGCCAGACTGGCGCGAAGTCGAGGCAAGCATTGTCGCACCCATTGCGCACGGCGCCTTCGACGGCTACACGGGGATGAGCGTGTCCACAGTGGATGGCACATCGCTTCAGGCGAACAAGGCGGTCTTTCGATTGATGTGCGAGGTGCTGCAACTCGCCGCGGCGCCTGCGCGCTAGACATACGGTAAGACTTTTTGGGGCGTCGCCGGTCCGGCCCACGCTTGGCGGCGGGAGACCGGCGGCACATTATCCCTTCACGCACACCACCTGCTTCAACGTGTGCACCACATCCACAAGATCGGACTGGTTCGCCATCACCGCGTCGATGTCCTTGTAGGCGCCGGGAATCTCGTCCACCACGCCCTTGTCCTTGCGGCAGATCACGCCCTCGGTCTGGCGCGCGAGATCGGCGGCGGAGAACTGTTTCGCGGCGGCAGTGCGGCTCATCCTGCGGCCCGCGCCGTGCGCGCAGGAATCAAAACTCTCCGGTTCCCCCTTGCCGCGCACGATGTAGCTGCGCGCACCCATGCTGCCGGGAATGATGCCGAGGTCTCCGGCGCGCGCACGGATCGCGCCCTTGCGCGTGATCCAGACGTCGGCGCCGAAATGATGCTCCTTCGCGACATAATTGTGGTGACAGTTCACCACAACGCCTTCGACGCCGAACGCAGGCAAATGGCGCTTGAGCGCCGCGAGCACCAGTTCGACCATCTCGCGCCGGTTCTGCATCGCGTATTCCTGCGCCCAGGTCACCGCCTCGACGTAGTCGCCGAAATGCGCGCTGCCCTCCTCGAAATAGGCCAGGTCGCGGTCCGGCAGCTGTATCGTGGTGCGTTCCATGTCGCGCCGTGCGAGCGCGATGAAATAGCTGGCGAGCGCGTTGCCTATGCCGCGGCTGCCCGAGTGCAGCATCAGCCACACCCGGTTCGATTCATCCAGGCACACTTCGATGAAGTGATTGCCCCCGCCCAGCGTCCCCATCTGGTTGACCCACTTGGAGTGCCTGCCCACCGCCTTCAGCAGCTGCGGGTGCTTGTGCGTCATCGCATCGAGGCGCGCGGCGAAGGGCTGCGCCGCCCCTGCAAGCGCCCGCCCGTTGCTGTGCTGCTCGCGCCCGACCGGCACGTCGCGGCTGATCTGGTCGAACACTTTCTTCAAGGCCTTCTCGTCCAGCTGGTTGCCCGTGAGCGAAAGCCGGCAGGCGACCATGCCGCAGCCGATGTCGACGCCCACGGCGGCCGGAATGATGGCCTTGTGCGTCGCGATCACCGAGCCGATGGTCGCGCCGATGCCCAGGTGCACGTCGGGCATGGCGGCGACATGGTGGTGGATGACGGGCAGGCTGGCGATGTTCTCCAGCTGGCGCTTCGAATTCGCGTCGGCGTCGACGGTCCAGATCTTGACCGGCACACGCTGCGAGTTGAGGACTTCCCTGATCGGCATTGCCTGTTCCGTATTTCTGAAGACTTCGAGCGCCTCAATCTCCCAATCGATCGAGCAACACCTTCGCCGAAGCCTCCGACACCACCAGCGTGAGCTTCATGGTCGCGCGGGTGGCGCCGACGAAAATGCGGCGCACCGCGGCTTCGTCGAGGGTTTCGAAATCGATCTCGGTCAGCACCACGCAGGGCGCGGCGCGCCCCTTGAAGCGGAGCACCGAATCGATCAGCACCTCGCCCTCGGTGTACACAGGATTGCCCAAGAGGTCATAGCGCCCGGTGGGCGCGCGCAGCGGATAGGGGCCGAGCCGGTCGAAAGGCGCGAGCTTCGAATGCTCGCGGCCGCGGTAGCTGATCACGGCGATGTGCTGGCGCTTGAAGCCCGAGCGTATGCCATCGGTGATCGCGCCCACGGTTTTCGCGATCAGGTCTTTCGTGTCGGTGTAGCTGAGAATTTCGACTTCCGATCCCGAGAGCGGGCTGCCCGCTTCCACCGGATGTTCAAGGGGCAACATGCGGTTCAGCGCGTCGAGAATGTCCTTCGGGCTGCGGTAGTTCACATCCGAGCGCAGACTCACCCAGTCCCGGAGCAACACGCGTTCGCGGGCGTAGAGGTTTTGCATCGGGTCCTCCAGCCACCAGGCACGTCCGCCTGGGCGCAGGAAGCGCAGCAGGTTTTCCGCCCAGCCTTCCTGGAAATCCTGCCCCTCGTCGATGATCAGTTCGTCGAACAAGCCTGCCGGATCCGGCGTATGGCCGTCCAGCGCTGCTTCCAGACGCGCGAACGCGCCCGGCGAACCGAAGTCGGGCGTTTCGCCCTGCGCGCGGCAAACACGGTCGGCGAGCTGGTGATAAGTCGCCACCTCGCCGCCCGGCGGCGCGATCAGCGCGATGTGGTCGGCGAGCGGGCGGTTGTAGCAGACGTAGAGCGGGCGGCGGCCGGCAGCGACGCAATCGCGGTACACCGACAGCGCGAGCTGCGTCTTGCCCGAGCCGGCGGTGCCGGTCACACGCAGCCTAAAGGGCTCGCACTCGATCCTGCGCGCCCATTGTGCGAGGCCGCCCGAAAGCCGCGTGTACAGGGTCTGCGCCGCGCCGACCACGGCGTCGGCTTGAGGTACAAGCTGCAGGATTTCACCAAGGAAACGGTGGATTTTCTCCTTCGCCGCCAGCACCTCGCCCGACTCGGGCAGAATGCTGCGGATGACGTGCAGCAGATGGTCCTTCTTCGCCGCGTCGACGATCCGTTCCGGGGCGATGCCGGCGGTGCCCGGTTCTTTCACCGTGTAGTCCGGGCAGTAGAGCAGCGAATCGACAAAGGTTGCCTGCTCACCGCAGGCCTGGCGCAGGCGCCGGTGCAGCGCGTCGGCCGAGCGCGCCATCTGCGACTGCACGTTCTTCTCCTTCCCCGCGTATTTCTTCGCCAGGACGCCCGGCGTCTCGGTGAGAAATCCAGACTTCTGCTCGATCAGCAACACTTTGCCCGTCGGTCCGACGACGGCGAAGTCGATCTCGCCGTAGATGGCATAGCTGCCGCGCTCGACCTGCGTCCAATGCACGCCGTGATAGACGGTGTAATCGTCGGAGAGTCCGGCGGCGAGACGCGCGAGCGTCTGCAGTTCGCGCTCGGCCGCCCCCGTGGCGCTGAGTTCACGCCAGCCATCGGGAAATACTTTTGCCATGGTTCGAGAGCGCCTGCATCGGGTTGAGATGCGGCCATGATAGCCGACCGGCAGGGACCAGCGCTTACCCAACTCGGCCGGGGTTTACTCGTTTGCGGTCTTCTCTGATTGCGACAATGCACCTACTTCTCCACCGGCGGCTCGCGCACGGCGAAGGCGACCAGCGCTGCCAGAGCGACGAACAACATGCCGACGGTGACAAAGCCGGCTTTGAGCGAAACGGTCGCGAACATCGCCGCACCCATCGGGCCGACCATGAACGCGATCGCCTGCGCGGCGCTGCCGATGCCGAAGGCCGTCCCGCGCCGTTCGCGGCTGACGTTCAAGGCGATCATGGTGTTCGTCGACGGCATCATCGACGCATTCAGGAACGACGCAAGGGTAAATGCGAGGACATAGAGCCAGGCCGAGTCGCTGAGCGCTAGCAAGAGATGGCCAAGCGCGGTGAGGACGCAGGTGACGGCCAGGATGTTGCGCAGCCGCCGCTGACGGAAGAAACGCGTCGATAGAATCCAAATGCCCAGGGCGCTGGCGATGCCTCCCAGCACGAAGGCGAGACCGGTAACTTCGGTTACGTTGGGGCCCGCGATGTCTTTCAATGCGATCGGCGTGGCGATGTTCCTGAATGTTTGCAGGGCGAAGAGCGAAAAGTAGAGCAGGATCGCAAGCGTGAATTGCAGCGTCGGCTTGAACGGCGCGAGCGCGATTGCGGCTCCCGAGAGGTCTCGCTCCCTCCTGCGCACGGTGTCCGCCGGCACGAGGAAGATGACCGCCGTCGCCACTGCGGCAATCAGCAGCCCGGAGGAGAAGATTGCGCCGCGGTAGCCGAATCCGATTGCCATGGCCGCGCCGACCGCCGGGCCGATCGCGCTGCCCAGGTACTGTGCGCCCGAGAGTGCGTTGAGCGCGTCCCTGACCTTGGCGTCCGGCACGCTCACGCTCATCAGCGCCACCCCCGCGGGAATAAAGCCCGAGAGCAGCCCCTGTATTGCGAGCGCGATTCCGACCTGCCAGGGCGCGTTGATGATGCTGAGCACGAACGCAGTGAGCGCGGCCGAATACACCGATCGGACGAACATTTTCTTGCGCCCGAGGCGGTCCGAAAGCAATCCCCAGAGCGGTCCGCCGATCAGACGGCCCACGCCTTGCGCGCTCATGCCGACCGCCACCCAGAACAAGGCCGAGGCTTCGTCCCTGGCGCCGACCTGAAGCATATAAAGCGGCAGGAACGGAAACCACACGTTCATCAGGAGCGACGTGCTGCCGGTGGCGGTGGCGATGGCGAACACTGCCCGCTTGTGGATCGCGCGCGCAGTGTCGGCTGTTGCGTGTTTCATCCTGCTCCAGTAAGCAAGCCGCGAGTATACGTCCGCGTCACGCTCACCGGCGCCATGATGCCGACGCCGTCAGTTTCGGGCGGTCGCCCCTCGCGCCGGAGAGGCCAGGGTTCGGCAGGCGCAGGCCGGGTCCCGGAATCTGTTCAGCTGCCCTGCGCCTCGGCCCTCTTCAGATCATTTGGTAATGACGCTGGCGTCCGAACGCGAGCCGGTATCGGCCGCCGGCGATACCGGCGCTGTGATCAAGGTAAGCGCCTCCGCAAACGGCGATGCTTCCACCGCGAACGGTCCGCCCGAAGCGACATACACCAGGCTCGCAAATAGCAACGCGACGAGGGCACCGAGCCGCGCCATCTCAGTCGTCGCGGCCTCCGGGGCCGCGTTCTCGAGCGTGTGCCGCCCCAGCGCCGGCGCCATCTGCGTCAGTTTGATATCCGTATGTTCGTCGTAAGTTGATTGCATGTGGTTTCGCTCCTATTGTGGTTGAATCAATCAGCGTGCGAACGCATGCGCTCGTAGCGCCGGATGCGCACCTCGAGGTCGGCTAGACTTTCCGATGCGGCCAGGTAATGTTCCAACTCCGCCTGATCGCTGCGCTCAAACCAGTACACCAGGTTCTGAAACAGGGATTTCAACTTGCTGCCGATCCAGGCCGCGCGCGCAGCGCGCGCTTGCACCTCGATCACCTCAAGATCGATCTCGAGCGACGGCACATCCGCACCCGCGATACTGCTATGCACCAAATCAGCTCGGAAGGTCGCCGGTTTTCGGGTATCTTTGGCAGCCGCTCCGGGGAAAGGTCCGGGATGCAAAATGCTGTCGTCTGGGTATATGGGCGGGTAGAATCTCATTTCGATTTCATTTCCTATCTATTTGATCCGCTGTAATTAAGCGAATCCATATCGCTACGATATGGGTTGTGCCTGAAACAATCCAATCGGATGTTCAGATTGACCATATCAGCGTGATATATACTAAGTCTAAGTCTTTGGTGCAGTGCGGCAAAGTTGTGCCTGAAATGGGGTTCTTTAGCGTGCTCGGGGGCGTATATCTGCATGGAAGTCGCCTTCGCCGGTAGGCGATTGCACGCCGATAACTGGAAATTCGGCACCCGTGCGCCCGGCTGACGACACGGCCGGGCGCCGGAAGACGCGGTGAGTGTGCCGAGTTCGAGATTCAGGACGGATCGGGAACGAAACCGCCGCTCGGAAACGGCAGCGGCAGTTTCGCTTGGCGCGGGATGACGCCTTGGGCGATGAGGTTATGCCGGCTGTCGTAATAGATGGTGATGACTTCGCCCGGCGTGCTGCCCAGGCGGCGGAACTCGGTGCTGTAGGTCGGCGCGTGAATGCGCTCGCCGTGGCCGGTGCCGAGTTTCTCGTCGGCCATCTTGTTGCGCTGCGCTGCGCTCTCGGGTGTCTGCGCGGAGGGCGCCGGCGCACCCGCGGCGTCTGCGGCGGAAAAGCGCCCGGACGTTTCGCCCTTCGCCAGTGCGGGCGGCTCCAGCGCCGCGCGCGGCGGCTCGACGTATTCCCTGTACACGGCGATGCCGATTACGCCGACATTGTCGGGACGCCCGGTGCGCGCGGCATAGGCGTCCGGAATCGCGGTGAAATAAAAGGCGGCGACATCGCTCATGTCCTTGCGCCAGCCGGCGATCTCGGCGCGGTTCCACGGGCTGAGGACATAGCCGGATTGTCCCGCGGCGGCGGTCTGGCCGGTGATGGCGTTGACGCCGTCCACCGAGAGCACGGCAAGGATGCGGCCGCCGGTGCGGTTGCGCAGTTCGACCGCGTAGCGCTCGCCCGTCCTGCCCTCGACATACATTCGCCCGTTGTGGCGATACACCTGCAGTCGCTCGCCCGTGGTGCGGTTGATGACAGAGACGTCGGCGAGCGAACCGGCGTCGGCCATGGTGGCGCAGCCCGATAGCAGCGCAGCGGCGAGTATGGAAAGAAATTTCAGCATGTCGATCTCCTGGTGGTTGAGGGGTTGTGCCCTCTTAAACGGAGGAGATCAGGAATCGGGGTTAAGGCTTCATTCCACTCACCCTGTCCTTCTCCCCGCAGGGCGGGGCGAGGGAACCTGCTATCCTGCTGCAATCAGGTCATAGCCCCCTCTCCCCGCAAGCGGGGAGAGGGTTGGGGTGAGGGGTCGCCGCGTAGCGATATTTACTGCAGGCCGCGCAGATTCTCCGGCACCGCATGCGCCGGATACGCTTTGCGAAATTCCGCCAGCTGCTCCGCCGCTTCCTTGCCGCGGCCTTCGCGTTGAAGGCGGGAAATTTCTTCCAGCCATGCTTCGGGTGAGCGCCGCGAGGCCTCCGGTCGAAGGGGCGCGAGCTTGCCCGCGGCGGCAGGTGCAGTCGGCGAGGACGCTCCGGCGATGCCCGGCGCCGAGTCACGTGCGACATTCGACTGCCGCATCGATTCGGACTCCGCCGCTTTCTGCGCGGACATCCGGGATTCGGCCGACTTGGCGCGGCTTTCAGCGGGGAAAGCGAGCGCGGCGATCGGCGCGGGCAGCGGCGCGGTGACTGCAGGCGTTTCTTTTTTCATCGCCGCCGCAGGCGCTGCGCTGTCGGCGGCCTTTTCCGTCGCTGGATCGAAAGAGCGGACGGGAGGTGCGCTCGGCCGCAGCGGCGGAATCGCGCGGATGGCCGTGCCTTCTGATGTTTGGGGCTGTTCGCGCTCGACCAGGAACGCGAGCGCCACCGCGACCACGAGGGTTGCCAGTGCGCTCGCCGGCGCCATCCAGCGCAACCAGGGCGCGCGTGCGGGGCGGCGCGATTGCGCCGCCTGCCTGCGCGCCGCGGCGAGAATGGCCGCGTCGACGGCCGCTGGCGGGCCTTCGGTCGACGCCTCGCGGTAAGCGCGGGAAAGTTTCGGATCGAATTCACTCACCGCCATGGCTCCAGTTTGCCGCGCAGCTTCGCCGTCGCGTAACGCAGGCGGCTCTTGATGGTTTCGCGACCGACGCCTGAAACGGACGCGATTTCCTCCAGCGTCAGCCCGCCTTCTTCGGCGAGCAGGAAAGCGTCGCGCTGCACTTCGGGCAACTCGTTCAGAGCGGCCAGCAGCGCGCGCCCCAGTTGCTGCTGCTCTGCCCGGCTATGGGGTGTTTCCCCATCGGGCGCCGGCGGATCGAACACGCCCTCATCGCCGTCCTCGCCTGCTGCCGGCGGATCGACCGGCTCGCGCCCCAGTTTGCGCCAATGGTCGACGAGGCGGTTGCGGGCGATGCGAAACAGCCACGTCGAAAACTTCGCCGTCGGTTCGTAGCCGGCCGCGGCGCCTATCACGCGCATGAATACGTCCTGAAACAGTTCGTCCGCCTGACCCGCATGATTGCACTGGCGCAGAAAGTAGCGGTACAGCGGACCTCGCCAGCGTTCGTAGAGCGCTTCGAACGCCGCGCCCTCGCCACTGCGGTAGGCGAGCATCAGGCCTTCGTCAGTGCGGGGATCCGGCTCCAATTCAGCGTATCAACGATGCGAAAGCGGATTCGGGGCTAACGCGCGTTCGCGCCGCCATCGCGCGCGGCGCGTCCCTCAGGCGGCTGGCCCCGCAGTCGTTCCGAAACGATTGGGTTCCTTGCTTTCCTGCACGCACCAATAGATCAGCAGCAACCACCCGATCACCGGAATGAGCGCAACCAGCTGCAGCCAGCCGCTGCGGTCGGTATCGTGCAGCCGCCGCGCCCCCGCCGCGATGTTCGGCAGCAGCACGCCCAGAGAAAACAGTCCGGACAGCATCGGGCTGACCATGGAGGCGGCAGACGAGGCGAGGAACACGAACAGGACCCACCACCAGAACTCCGACCGCGTCGCGCGGCCGTTGAAATCCGCGTACTTGGAAAAACAAACCTTGATCGATTCGCCGAAGGTCATTTTTTTCTCCCGTTTTCCGGTCCCGTTGCGGGACCGAACGGATGCAGCGTACCGCTAATTTCCCGAACGCTCAACAGCGCCGGGATACGTGCCGAAATACGCCGTCGCGCTCACCGCCGGGCTATTTACCCGTAAGATGCTCCCCCATGTCGCCCGACCGCATGCACTGGCCATCGCTTTTGTCCCACCACCGGTTGGGCGGACCGCCCGCGGCGGCGGCGGCGGGCCCGCGCTCGGAATTCCAGCGCGACTTCGACCGCATCGTGTTTTCGTCGGCATTCCGGCGCATGCAAGACAAGACGCAGGTGTTTCCGCTGGCGCAAAACGACTACGTGCGCACACGCCTGACGCACAGCCTCGAAGTCGCCTCGGTCGGCCGCTCGCTCGGCGTGCTGGCGGGCGACCACGTGCTGCGCAGGCACCCGGAAATGGCCGCGACCGGATTCAGCGCCGGTGATTTCGGCGGCGTCGTCGCGGCGGCCTGCCTCGCGCACGACATCGGCAACCCGCCTTTCGGGCACGCCGGCGAAGCGGCGATACAGTCGTGGTTCAGCAGTGCCGAATTGGGACGCGCGGTGCTCGCGCGCCTTGCGCCCGAGGCGCGCGCCGACTTCGAACGCTTCGAGGGCAACGCCCAGACATTCAGGATACTCGCGCGCCTGGGGATGCCGGACAACGCGGGCGGGATGCAGCTCACCTGCGCCACGCTGGCCGCAGTGGCGAAATATCCGCGCCCGGCGCACCTGCCGTTTCCGGCGCCGGCGGGCATCTCGGGAAAGAAATACAACTTCTTTCACGCCGACCGCGGGCGCTTCGAAACGGTGGCGCAGGCGACCGGCCTGATCCGGCGCGTCCCCGGCGCGTACTGCTGGTGCCGCCATCCGCTCGCCTTCCTCGTCGAAGCCGCGGACGACATCAGCTACTGCGTGATCGATGTCGAGGACGCTTTCCGCGCCGGCGAAATGCGCTACGCGGAAATCGAACCGCTGTATCGCGGCGTCCTCTCCGACCCGGCCGCCTGGGACAAGGCGCGCGCGATCTCAAGCGACGAAAAGCGCGTCGAGTACCTGAGGGCGCGCAGCATAGACGCACTGGTGACGGAAGCGGCAGACGAGTTTGCCGCGCGCGAAGAGGCGATGCTCGACGGCGCCTTCGACGACGAGCTCATCGCGCTGATTCCGCATGCGCGCGCGCTCGAGGCGTTTCGCGCGCTGGCGCGCGAGCGCGTCTATCAGTCGGCGGTGGTGCTGAATCTGCAGAGTCCGGGCGCAGCGGTGCTGGGGAAAC